>CAZUUK010000001.1:0-85689 GCA_964622675.1 uncultured Planctomycetota bacterium
CAGTTCATCTGATGGATATCTCCCTCCACACCCGTGAAGATGCAGGGCAAGGTAGCCACAGTCCAGGACGAGGTCGCGAAGGCGTTGGATAAGATCACCGAGTCTTTTGCGAGCTCGTCAATGTGCGGCGTGGTCAGGCGTGGATAACCGTAACACCCGAGGTGATCCGGGCGCAAGGCGTCTATCAAGTAGATGAGCACGTTGGGCTTTTCGGGAACGCGGCTACGCGGCGAAAGGATAGGGACGGAGACCAGGCAGCCATCGCCGGAGCCGGTGCTGTTGGCGGGGTTAAAGCGGAAAGAAATCTCAACTTCCCTTGGGGCAGTGAGGTCAATAGGCACTCGCAGGTCCTGCCACTTTCGCCCTTTCTCCTCCGGCTGGAGCGATGCTCTGTACACAACTTGTTGGTCGTCAGCGCTGGAACGAATCGCGGCTTCGAAGAGTACAGCCCCCAGTTTCTGCGCCCACCGGCGCTCGGCTAAGGCGACGGAGAACACGAGATCGTGCCCCACCGGGACCGTTCCAGTGAGCGTTACAGCGCCGGGGATGTGCACGTCGAATGCGTTTCTGAACTCGTCTTGAACGTACGCCTTGGTGTACTGCGTTCCCGGCGACTGGCTCAGCACCTTCCAGCCTAAAGAAGAAAGCGCGTCGCCCGCGGGGTGCTTGTAGTTCTCCCAGCGATTTATGCAGGCCGCTTTCTCGCGCGCCAGGTCGCTCTCGGCGCTGGGAAGGCACAGGTCACGAGATTCGCGGGATTGTGAAGTCACATCTGGAGCGCTGGAGGAACGACCACGAATAGCAAATACAGCCCACAAGAGCGCCGCAACGAATAGCAAAGCGAGAACGAGAAGAGCGATGTTACTGATTGCGTAGCCCTGGACCGATCCGCGCCGGCTGCGGGAGCTCATCTTGTTGTCACCATTATTGACCCTCATATCCATGGCCCAGATCTCCCCTGAAACTTGTTTTCTATGGCTCCCCTCCCCCGCTACCGGCAGCCGCCTCTCGTGAGACGATGCAGCTAAACCTCGCCGGAAGCGGCTGAGCCGAGATCTTTGGTGACCGTGTTGTTCGTCTCTGTTATTTCCCGGATCTGATCTTCGGGATCCAGCACGATGACTAACTTGCCGGGAGACGCAGCCTCCTCCCAGGGGATGCTCAGCCTGAGGGTCTGCGGGAGGAGGTCCAGCGGGGCCGGAAGCCTTGCACCGACGGTTCTGCCGATCTCGCTCTTGCTACCGTCTTGAGGAATCCGGTACGCCGCGACGATGAAGCTCCGCGCTTCCGCGGAGCCAACGTTATGGATGCGGACGGTGATCAGGTTTCGCGTTGGATTGTATTCTATGTCGGTGGCGGTGATGGCGAGGTCCGGTAGAAGAATGGACTTACCTTCCGAGGAGACCTGCTTCAGCCGGACCAGATAAGGCGTACGAGGAGGTATGCGGAGGTAATAGCTCTGGCCACGGGAAGCGAGTGTCCAGGTTTCGTCGGTAACCGTTTCGTCGGGTTCTCCGTCCGCGTCCAGGTCCGGCCCGGCGACGACCTTGTAGCCAGCGCCGACATCCAAAAGCCACGGGCGTAAGCCGCAGTCCTCTGCCGAGGGCCAGAAGCTGTAAAGTGCAACCTTAAGCTCACGGGTTGCCGAGCACAGAACCACCGCCGCGAACTGGCGGCCGAGGCCTGTGTAGGTGACCTCAACATCACTCATGCCCGATGCGCCGGCGGCTGTCATAACGGAGTATGCGGCAAGGAGGTCGGGCCAGTAGATGCGGTCGGTGGCGAGTGAATCCAGTGTAACGAGGGGCCAGCGCTGCCGTACGCCGCGGTTGCTTGTGGCACAGCGCCGGAGAGCAGACTCAAGCGAGGTAACAGCCGGGGCTTCTCCCTGCTCGAGGCCCAGGGTTCTTTGGAGGCGCTGCCAAAGTTCGCCGACGCCGTGGAGTTTCATTCCGGCCCATTCGGGCGAACCAGGTTCGGGCTCCTCGACCGGGTTTCGCTGATATTCGGCATCCAACTCGGCTTCGAGCTTCAAAGGCTCAAGAAACGACTCATCCTTGCTTCGGCGGTAGGCACCTGCCAGCAGGTCTACGATATAGTCGTGGTATTCCTCCAGTGCCTTCCAATCGTAATTGACAGTTCCCTCGGCGTGGTTCGCCTCGTACCAGGATGGGGAGTCGGTTCCGCCGATTTCGCCTTTCATGAAGCCGATTTCTGCAGGTACCAGGCCGGAGGGTTTTCCCTTGTCGGTTGACATTGAGGCTTCAAGCCAGGTTTTGGCCCATTTGTCATACGTCGCGGCGATGGTTGGATTCGAGTTGTACCAGAGGACGGAGCGTGCGGGGAGCGCACAGCGATAGTTTATGCGCGAGTCGTTGGCCTGCAAGCCGCTTCCGACCTGCCCGGCGCCGATCATATTGGAGCGAAAGAGATACCATCCCTTCTCGTTTTGATCCATCCAGAGATCGCGCATGAGCTTGGCCACCTTCAGGCCGAGTTCAATCCATCGGGGATTGCCGTAATCCAGGACGATCATCGTGGGTATAGTGTCCCCTGTCCACTCGCCGGTGTGCTCTGCGTCGGCGAGGCTACCGAAGAAGCCGCTTTCGGCGTCCATGTTGGGCGAATTCAACGCGCCGTTCACTATTCGGGCGCAAAGCTTCATGACGTCGGCGGAGGCATCGGGACAGATGGAGCCGTAAGCGCCGAAGAGGCGAAGCGCTTCCACATCATCTCCCCAGCCGCCACCGATGGAGCCGTCAGGGAATTGCTTATTGCGGCACCACCATTCGCATAGATCGAGGCAGCGATTGTAGGCTTCGTAGACGGCCGCGGCCCAGGCGGGAGCATCCTTGGTCGCTGCGGAGTACTCGGGGAATTTCGGCCACCCGGCGCCTGGACTCCATTCATCGTGCAGGTACAGCCGGACGAAGCGATTCTGGGGGAACTTCCGTTCGACCTCCCTCAGGAGGTCAGCCGCTTTGCCTGAAGAGATCACCCATCGGTGGGGATCAACCATGTAGAGACCGCGCGCCTCGTAGATCTTGGCCTTGTAATAGACCGGCTCGCCGGGCTGGATGAGGTCGAGCTTGCCGACTCCTCTGTAGACGCGGTTGTAGCTGCCTTCCCAGCTTGTGTCGGCGTGACGTTGCTCCGAGGGAAGTTTCATTTGGTCAGTGAACGAGACCGCTCGATCAACTATCAGGTCTATTCCTTCGGAGAAGTTCCGGAGGGTCTCACGCAAGTGAAGCGCCTGTTCGTCATCTGGATTTATCTGCAGGATCTGTGCCAGCAAGTCGAGGGCTTTCCGCGCGAGCGCCTCCTCGTTCTCATACATCGGGTTGCCCGCCAGATAGGCATAGCCCAGCGCTCTAAGGTAATCCAACTCAGGGACAGTTATCTGGTCGAGGTAATTTTCGGAGTCGGCGGGCTGCCCGAGGTTATAGGCGTGAAGCGCCTTTTCGATAAGACTAAGAACTGCGGTGTCAACGTCAGGGGGAAGACCCGAAACATCTAGCACCAGCTCGTTCTCCTTCATTACGACGGGCTCGGCGGAGAGTGGGTAGACCTCGATGCCGAGGATGCTGCTGGCCGTAAACGGGAGACCGATGTCCCGATAAGGTGGATGAGGTTTCAGCACCCTACCGGGGACGAGCCAGGATGTGGGCGAGGGCTTTGCGGCTTCGTCGGTCAGCCACTGGTGATAATCCGTTTCGTCCCCGCTGAAAAGGAGCTTAAGCCCGCCACCTCCCACGTCAGTGGCGAACCGAATGCGTTTGTAGAAGCCGTACCACTGTCCCGCGGCTCTGCCGCCGCGCGAGGCCCAGTGCTTCGTTTCGAGGTTTTTGGCGACGAGTTCACCATTTGCATGGATAGACATAGAGCCCAAGCCCTGCAGCAGGTCGCCAAGTGTAACGACCACGACATATCGTCCTTGGGGAAGATTCACGTTGAAGGTCATGTCGTTGGAGTCCCTGACGCCGTCGCGGGTGAGCGAACTGGCATAGGTGTCAAAGAGAATGTCCTTGAAGAGGAACCAGTGAGCCAAGCGCGCGGGCCTTTCCGACTCGAGGGATTCGTGGCCCTGCTCGACCCAGCCGTACCCGCGTTCGAGTGAGTAGATGGTGTCGGCCGTGACCGGCACAAAGCCTTCCTCGACAGGCGATGTCTCTGTCCCCAGATCAAATCGGGCCGGGAGCGAGACTGCGGCCGAAGCACTTCCCCCAGCCAAGAGCAACACGAAAGTGAGAACCATCCCCTTCCCTCTCATTTCCATAACTCCTTTTTTGAGCGAAGTAGAGCTATGCCGAGAGTAGGTGCAAGCGCGCTAGGCCGGCAAAGTTCTTCTGGAGGCCAGATTGTCTTCCGGCGTGCCAAGTTCCTCAAGGAAGCGAATGTAGTCCGAGTGTATTCGCCTGGCGACATCCTTGTGTTCCGAGTATACGTTGTTAAGTTGTCCTGGATCCTTCCGGTTGTCGAAGAGCATCGGCGCTACGTCCTGGTCAACAAGCTTCACGTGCTTGCGAGGTATGCCGTCCACGATACGGTCTTGATATTCGAGAGGCAGCTCGGTTTCCGCGCTCCCGTACATAAAGGTCCAGTGATCGGTAGTTACGGTACTGCGCGCGTACGGGTTGGCTCCCCTCCAAAGCGAGGGGGACGATACGGCGAAGTCGTGGAGCTGGTTCGCCTTTCCCTCGAGCACAGGAATGACCGATTTCCCATGGACCTGTTCGGGAGCCGCTTCGCCGAAGAACTCCAGGACGGTGGCTGTTATGTCCACAGGCTGCACGAAAGCGGCGGGACGGGTTTGTTCCTTCTGCCCCGGCGTTTTCACGATGAAGGGAATGTGGGCGATCTCGTCGTAAAGGGGGATGTACTGCTGGTACTGCGAGCGGATTACCGATTTGCCCAGGTAGCCGCGCTCGCCGAAGCAAAAGCCGTGATCGGTCGTGAAGATGATGGCCGCTTCTTCATAGATCCCCAGCACCTCCAACTTGCGAAGAATCTGCCCGACCCAGAAATCCACGAGGGTTACCTCGCCGCAGTAACGGGCGTGGACATGGTTCAATTCCTCCGGCGAGAGAAAATCCGTCTTGTCGTAGAGTGGGTACTCGATCACTTCTCCGGTATATCCCGGATCATACATGTCGACGTACCATTGCGGCGGGTCCCAGGGCTCGTGCGGGTCAAACATATCCACCCAGAGAAAGAAGTCATCCAACATGTAATTTCTTTCGAGCCAGTGAGCGGCGCTTGTTGCCACTTTGGCGCATGACCAATCTTCCTCGAATTGTCTTAGTGCGGTATTGCGAACGTGCTGAGAGGCAGTTGTGTCGGCGCTGCGGACTTTCTCCCTCGCGCACGGAAAATTCACATGGATCGGGTCGGTCCGGAGTCTATCAACCGTCTGGCCCCTTATCCAATCCCAGGCGGTGAAGTCGCGGTCGAAGTTGAAGCCATGCTGGAATATGTGCGGCGTGTCGCCGACGAACATCGTGACGCAGCCGGCCTGGGCGAGAATCCCCGGCAGGGTCACCGCATCTCGCTGAAGCGCCTGCCACCCCCCGTGGGTGAAAGTATAGCGGCCGGTCATGACGTCGGTTCTGTGGGGAACGGTAGGGAACGAGGCACAATAAGCACGGTCGAAGACACTGGCGTGGCCGGCGAACCTGTCCAAGTTAGGGGTCTTCACGTCGTTGCTGCCGTATAAGCCAAGGTGGTCTCGTCTCAGAGTGTCAGAAACGATCAATATTACTTTCAATGAATCTTCTCCTCGCTGCTTTACAATGGTGTTGACTGAAACGGCCGGTTGGCACTCCTGTCCGAACCAGGACGAACTGTACACTCTCATTTTAATTCAAACCGGGGATGCTGAAAAGGGCCCGGGGCGAAGCTGTTTGAAAGCCCAACGGGAAGTGACCATTGACGTAACGGTGAGCGAGACTATACTTGCGCCGAGAACTATGTCACGGTGAGCGAAGAGATCTAGAAAGGAGGGTGTGACACATGGCCCGTGATGATTTTCGCAGGTGGCTTTGCGCCTGCTTGATTCCGTGCTTCGTTTTTGCTGCTACAAGTGTGCATGCCGTGCCGGTCGCGTTTGACATGGGGACGGAGGACTCGGCTCTGGAAGAGGGTTTCGTCCGGGTCACCGCCGACCAGGCGTACAGTGCTGAGGCGGGATTTGGGTGGGTCAGCGGCCTGTACAGATCCTTCGATACGAGTCCACCGAAAGAGAACATCAAATTCGTGAGTCCGCCGGCGAAGGTCGTATACGAGGAAGCAGTGACAAGCCTGAATCGGGATGGCGTGTGGTCTGATGGCGAGCTGGGCTTTCGAGTGGATCTTCCCAACGGCAAGTACAGAGTGTGGCTGACAGTGGGACACCTTCGGAAGATGCTGGGCTCGATAGACGTTTACGCGAACGACCAGCTAATTGCGAAGAACGTCAACATCAGGCACTTCTTCTGGCGATCCAGTCAATCCCACGGCTATGGTTGGTTCAAGCCATTGCGCTTCACGGTCGAGGTAAAAGAGGGTTCCCTTGAGGTCCTTCTGCGTGGGGACGAGACGGAATACCAGAGGCGGCTGGCGGTGGAGAAAGCGAAGCCAAGGCCGCTTTCGTACGTGAAGGAGTCTGTTGAAACCAAAGAT
This sequence comes from uncultured Planctomycetota bacterium, assembly GCA_964622675.1. GTDB lineage: Bacteria > Planctomycetota > DG-23 > CAZBND01 > CAZBND01 > CAZUUK01. Next base: position 6,658 of record CAZUUK010000001.1, read on the forward strand.
CTCAGCAAGAGGCCGCGCGATTTCTCGCTCGTGACGGATATCGGGCAACCTTTCGCCGGGAACTCAATTCTTGGGTTGGAAGTCTACCCATATGGGGAGGCGCCGCTGGAGCTGAAGGGTGACGAGCTCGTCGCGACGAGCGGCGCGGACATGACGGGGGCTTCAGGGCGGGCCGTGCGCCTTTTCAATGAAGGGCGCTACGAGGAGGCGGCGAGGTCGTTGGAAAAGATGGACGAGTCGAGCAAGTACGAGCGGGGGATCATCTCGCTTTGCCTAGCAGGCCGCCCGGAACTGGAAATAGAAAGGGAGCTGGTGGAGAGAGCCGAGGGCGACCTGGCCGAGGTGGCTGCTGAAGTGCCGGAGGATTACGCCGCCAAAGAGCTGCTGTGGCAGGCAAGCGAGTTCAGGGAAGGGATAGAGCGCTTTCATCACAGAGGTGATTTTGGGAAAAATGGATACGCGGAGGCCATAAGGGGGGCTATGGCAGTGACAGCGATGCAGCCGGGTGATCCCGTCTACTGGAAGGCGCAAATATATCGAGCGCGGGTTTACTACATCATCCAGCCGCACAGGTGGAGCTGGGTATCCGGTGCGGGCCAGGATATCCTCCTCGAAGTGGAGAAGAGATGGCCGGACAATCGCTACGTCAAGCTGTATATGGACGGCGAGTGGGAACCCAATGAGAAGTGGCAGGTGAAGGACTACGTTACCGGAACGGAGGGAGCGCCGGATTGGGCGGTGGCCTGCCGAGACGCGTGGAAGACGGACCTCGACATGGCAAGGTGGTGGATCGAGAACAAACAACGGCCGGACGGTTCCCTCGGCGGAGGTTGGGGAGATGACGTAGAGCTTATCGTTGACTTCGCGAACTACGTGTTTGTGAGCGAAGGCGTTTACCCGGACGTGCATGAGGGGGTCAGGAAGTTATGCGAAGGCAACTGGAGGTATTCGGGAATTGATGATGAGGCCGGTTTCTACTGGGGCGTGGCGGACGTCGGACACTCGGCCGAGCCGACCGCTGACACGATCCCGCTGATGATATTCTTGGATTATGGAAATCCTGTGTGGTACGAGCGCTGCATGAAGAGTGGGAAGCTGATGCGCGATCTGTGGACGGCGGTCAATAAGAAGGGCCACCGGCACTTCAGGTCTGACTATCCAGGCGGTATGGGAATTCGCGGCGGCGCGGTCGCCAACGACGGTTGGCTGAATTATCGCGCCGCTGTTCCAGCGGAAAAGGCTCTCTGGTACAACGACAATCCCACACTCGCGGCCTTGTTCAATGAATGGGCGCAGGCGCTGTTGGAAGATTCTATGAAGAGCGAGCGCGGGAAGCCGGCAGGAGTGATGCCCGCAGTTGTGTCTTTCGACGACTGTACCCTCGGAGGAGTTGACTCGCTGACCTGGTACACTCCCAACAGGTCCGACGGTGTGAATCCGGCCTGGGAACACAGCGTCGAGCGAGCGGATCGCTATCCTGTAAAACTCCTGGTCGGCGCGTACGAGCGGACCGGCGACGAGCGCTTTCTCGAGCCCTTCCGAGTCCACGGGGAACTGGCCAAAGCGTACAGGGAAGACCCAGTGGCAGACCCGGAGGAAGGTTCTCTGGAGTGGGTGAAGAAGGTCTTGTCTGAGGCGAAAGCCGCCGAACTCTGGGAGTTCATAGAGAGGACGGAGCTTGGGGCCGACCCGGGAGGGGCGCAGTTCATGACGCGCGAAGAGGCGAAAGAGGTCGCGGACTTCATCCGCCACGCGGTGAGGAAATGGTGGCCGCTCAATACGACCGAAGCGTTGGTGACAGACAGGGTCGGTTTCGGGGGCATTACGGAGATAGTGCGGGTGTATACCGGAGGCGGGATATTTGTGCGCGACCCAATCGTTAACTACGTTGATCTGGGGACGGAATTCGCGGCGTTCGTGCGGCGCTCTGATCGGACGCATCTGCGCGTGATTCTCTACAGCTTCTATGACGAAGAGAGAGCCGCGGCGCTCCGGCCCTGGAGGCTTGCCAAGGGCAAGTACAAGGTCATGAGAGGGCCGGATGAGGACGGTGACGGGGAACTCGACAGCGTGGAGGAGTCTTCCGTCGTCGAGCTCAAACATCGCGGCCAGGTTGTTCATTTTGTACTGCCTGCGAAGGAGGAAACGGTCGTCGCGCTGGAACCGGCGGGGGAGGCGGAGTTTGGCGCCGTAGAGCTAACACCCGACGCGGCAATTGCACCGAGCGAAATCGAACACTGGAAGGATAAGAATTTCCTTGTTGCTCGGGTCCATAACATAGGGGCGGCGCCGGTGAAGGATCTCCGCGTGGAGGCGTGGTCAGGCGAGCCGGGAAAAGGTAAGCTAATCGGCGCTTCGCTGATCCCTTACATCGAGGCACCTAACGATCTGGTTGCACAGACGGTGAAAGTCGGGTTCTTCGGGGTTCATGCGGACGAGGTAGATGAGATCTGGATCGTTCTGGATCCCGATAACGAGATAGCCGAGATCACCGAAGCGAACAACCGCTGCAGCGTAAGAATGAGCCAGGGCAAAAAAGGGCCAAGAGAAGAGATCCTCCGGGGACAGGCGGCTCAGCCGAAAATGTAGGGGTGAGGACTTTCACTTTCACGGCGGCGATGCGGCTCTGGCGGGCGGTTGATGGTTTGCCACCAGAGCGACGCGGTTGCCTGCGCCTAGCGGGACGGCGCCCGGGAGCTGATAGAGGTCGTCCTCCCGCACGAAGGCGAAGACCATTGCATCGGAACGCCACAGGTGCGTGAACTCGTTGCCCTCTCTATACCATGAGGGGCTTTCATCCGCGTAGGGGTCGCCCGGGCTTCTAGCGTAAACGAGCACGTCTTGCCCCAGATAGAAGGGGAGCGAATAGGCGCGGAACCCATAGAGTGCGAAGGTGGTCTTCGGCGGGGCAAGCGAGCCGGCGAGCTTTGCAAGTTGTCTGTGAGACCTGTACTCGCCGAGAGTCAAGACAGAGAAGCAGACCGCGGCGACGGTGAGCATTGAAGCTGCAAGCGCAGCCGGAGCCAAACGCGGACGAAGCAGCGAGAGAACGCCAGCGGCCACGCCTGCACCCACTATAGCCAGACCCCCGGCCTCCAACAGCACGTGGACTGCCGCGCTGTAACGGATCCTGGACAGATGGAGCTTGCCGCTGGAAGCCAGGACAAGGGCAAGACCGAGGAGCACGATCGGGGCGAGCCCGATAAGCGTGGGCGCTCGAAGTCGGGGAGGACTCGCCGCGACCGATCGATCGATGACGAGGCCCACAAGGATAGCGAGAGGCGGAAGGGACGGGATCACATAGAGGGGAAGCTTTGTTCCGGGTACTGAGAAGAAAATCAGGGGCACGACGAGCCAGGTCGCCAGCAAGAGGAAGACGGCGCGCTCTTTCGGGTCGGAGGCCCTGAGCTTCACAACCAGCGGGAGAAAGGCAAGCCACGGCATGGAGAGGGCCGGGAACATATAGAGATAGTAATACAAGGGAGCAGGATGGCCTATGTACGAGGATTTCATGCGGCCGAGGAGTTGCGTCATAACGAGGTGCCACAGAAGCCCCGGCACGCGAATTCCCAAGACCAGATACCACCAGAAGCCCAAGGCGAGAAAAAGGGCTATGCCGGGAAGATACAGGATCTTGCGGAGGAGTAGAGGCTCCTTCGCCAGGAGAGCGAACACGACAATCGCGATCAGAACGACGAAGAGGGCAAGCGGCCCCTTCGTCAGCATGGAAAAGCCCATGCAGCTATAGAACGCGAGCAGGTATGCCGGTCTTCTCGACTCCCACCAGAAAAGGAACGCGCAGAGGGAACCGGTGGTCCAGACGAGCAGGAGGAGGTCGGTGGTCAAAGCGCGCTCGGCACCGATGAAGCCCGGCATAGTGACGAGACTGAGAAGCGCCGCGAGTCCAACGGAGCGGCTGAAGAAATGCCTGGCAATGAGATAGACCAGGAGCAGTACTGTAAGAGCGGCGACGCCCTGAGAGAAGCGCGCGCCCCACTCGTTTACGCCGAAAACGGCGTAGGAAAGAGACGTGATCCAGTAAACGAGAGGGGGTTTGTCGAAGTGCGGTCCTCCCAAGAGCCGCGGGATGAGGTAATCGCCGGAGGTGAACATCTCACGCGCTATTTCCGCGTAGCGCGCATCCGAGGTCTCGACGAGTCCGTAGCTGCCAAGCTGAAAGAACAGGATGAAGGCCACGGTGGCCGCGACCAGACCGGTTGTCATCAGCCTACGCGGTCTCACCCGGGGCTCTCCTGCTGAGCAGCATGAGGTTTCGGACGTAGATCAACAAACCGCCGGCCTGACCTGCAATGAAGACCGGGTCGTGCCTGTAAACGGCATATGCCAGGAGGAGCGTGCTCCCGGCAATCGAGAGGTACCAGAACACCTTCGGTATCACACTCCTCTTACGGCGTTCAGATGCAATCCACTGAACGAGAAAACGGCTTGCGAAGGCGCCTTGTGCGAAAAACCCCAGAACAAGCCAGGTCTTGGCTGCCAATTTATAGATCCTCCTCTGAAGCGTGATACCGAAAGCTTCTCCGCCTCATCCACAAGACTGCCCACAGGTCCACGAACGGACCGGTGAGTCTGTTCAGCAGGTTGTACTTCGATCGGCCGTGTAGGCGCGGGCGATGATTGACTTCGATCTGAGCGACGTTGGCTCCCTCGATGAGCAAGAGGGAAGGGATAAACCGGTGGAGGCCGTTGAAGAGCTTGATGCGCTGCAGGGAATCGCGCTTGACCGCCCTGAGTGTGCAGGCACTGTCAATAATGCGGTCTCTGAGTACTGCGCTGCGAACCGCGTTGGCCACCTTGCTGGAAAGGCGCTTTACGGGAGGATCGTCTCTCCTGCGTCTGATTCCGACTGCAGCGTCGTAGCCCGCCTCTACTGTCTCTATTAACGCGGGAATGTCGGCGGGGTCATTCTGAAGGTCAGCGTCGAGCGTTACGACGATGTCCCCGTTGGCAGCGCGGAGGCCGGCGTCAAGGGCAGCCGACAGGCCGTAGTTAGCGTTCATTCTGATGATCCGAACTTTGAGGAGCTGACTTGACCGCGCGATATCCTGTACAACTTGGACGCTCGCGTCGCGGCTGCCGTCGTCGACAAAGATCACCTCACCCTGCCATCGGTCACTGAGCGTGGAGAAGTAGACGGAGTTCAGTTCCTCCCAGAGCTGGCGCAGGTTATCCTCTTCGTCAAAAAACGGGATGACGAATGACAGGAACCTTTCCATTGTCCCCTCCGATCGAAGTTGTACCCTAGCACTGCCGCATCTCAAGCTGCCACATCGCGCATTGCTCCCAGACGCCGCGAAAGTTCACTGTCGTCTGATCGGTCTAACCACAGCTCTGTAGACTCCCACGAGCGGCCGAACCCCCGGAAGCGCATAGATTAGCTGATTGACCCCCATGCGGGCAACCCTTCTGACCTCGCGCAAGCGCCCCAGTGTGAGGATGCCGGCAACGACCCGCAGCCCCGCGGATATGGCAAAGAGCGTCCGGATTTTGTATCCCCACAAAGGGGGCAGGTGAGGAACTATGATGCCCCCCATGATGGCACCGGCGGCGCCGCCGACCCCGGTCATAATCATCGAATAGGATACGTAGCGTGCGCGACTCTCGGGACGTGAGGCGTCCAGGACGTAGTTCCAGGACGCAAGAAGGGTTGCTGACCAGCAAAAGCCCGCGATCATCTGAAGGACAATGAGGTAGTAGAAATTGGCGCTTATTGTCCACAGGAGTGGAATTGCAACGATGCCCGGCCACGCGAGCTTTATGAGCCTGGCGTTGCCCACCCTGCCTCCTACATATCCCCAGAACTTGATGAAGATAAGCTGAGTCAGAGAGGCTACCAGGCCCAGAAGCGTGTAACTCTTGTAAGATAGCATCAGGTCTTCACGCATGTAGACGGCGAAAAAGGGGCCCGCCAACCGAGTAGCGAACATAATCGCAGCGGAATAAAGACTCGCGTAGAGAACATCGCGATTACCCTTGCCAGACAGGTAGCGCAGGAATCCTGCACGCACTGAGCCGTGTTCCTTCCTCATGGGAGGCTCATACATCACAGCGACGGAGATTCCTGAGATTAATCGAAGCGCCGCTGCGATGGAGAAGACGATTGCGAAACCCACGAACGGATTGTGCGAGAATCCGTCGAGAAGCAGAGCAACAAGATAAGCAGCGGGCATGGCGAAAAGGCCGGATACCTGGTCGCGCCATCCGAAGTAACGCGAGCGGCTGCGGTCAGGCAGGAGGTCCGCCATCCAACTACCCCATGCGCCGATTTGCACAGATACAAAGATCGCGTAGAGCGTGAAGACGGCGAGGGTCGCGTAGCTCCTCAAGCCAGTCGGAACGTGCCAGACGGCCGCCAAGCACAGAAGCCAGAGCGCATTCAGGAAAACAGCCGTCACGCACAGAGGCTTTCTGCGGCCCTGTCGACCAACAATATAGGGAGATGCGAGTTGGGAGAGGGAGGCCATCAGGTAGGGGAAGCTCCCCAGCATGCCGATTTGCTGGCGGGTGAAGCCCAGCTCGAGCGCGTACGGGACGATGAATCGTTCGACCATCCCGATCGCTGTCGTAGCTGCAAGGCCGTCAATCAACGAAAAGAAAAGGGCGCGGCGAATTGGCCGAGCGTTCGACCATGGCGCCCGCCAACTGCGGGACAGCATCAGCTTGGTGTCTCCGTCGACGATGTAAGCAACCTCAACTTTCAAGGATACCAAAAATGTTACGCGCTACAAGGCTGGTTCCGGGCTCCCCCCGTGCGCCCAATACTACATGCAGCTATTCAACTGAGCGTCACCCCGACTGCCAGAAGGAGGCCAAAGGAAAGGTGAAGGAGCATAACAGCTCTGCTAGCGACCGGGAAATGAGAGGAGTTAAGGGACTGTCGGGATGACTTGATTGCGTGCCACGCCAATGGGGCTGTAGCAGCCACGATGAGAACCGGCCAAGGGATAAGGCCAGTCAAGGGAAGGCCTAAGACGGGCACGTAGGCGAGAATTATTATGGCATGGAGAAGTGAAAGGGCCCTCCTTCTGCCGAGGATGACAACGAGTGTGCGCTTGGAGACGGCTCGGTCGGCGTCCTGGTCGGGAAACTCGTTCATAAGCAACACCGCCGCGATGAGCAAGCCGACAGGGATGGAGGCAGCGAGCGCCGATGGGAGAAGCCTTCCCGCTTGGACGTACGCCGCCCCTAGAACAACAAGCGGCCCGAAGCAAAGCCCAACCAGCGCTTCGCCGCCCGCCCGGTAACCGATCCTCAGGGGCCCGGCGCTGTAAAGCCAACCAGCCAAAACCCCGAATATTCCCAGAAGAAGAACCACATGGCCGGGCGACGTGAAATCCAGGAACAGACCCACCGCCGAGCCGGCCGCCGTCAGGAGGACCCCGACCATGAGAGCGCGGCGAGGGGAGATACTCCCATCCTGTATCACCCGGCTTCCGCCGCTGAAGGGAGTGGGTGCGGCGTTCAGCTCGTCATTTCCAGTCAGGTGGTCGAAATAGTCGTTCAACACGTTAGCGCCCAGGTGCAGAAGCGCAACACCCAGGAAGCACAGAGCAAATGCCACGGGGTTGAGCTGGCCGGCACGCCGCGTTCCCACGGCAGTGCCGACGAGGACCGGGACGGCCGTGGCCGTGAGAAACGGGGCTCGGAGCAGCTGAACGTACGCGCGGAGTCTTTCGGCCAAGTTCTTTCCTCGCGAATCGTTGACAGGTAGTCATTCATTGTACACGCGGCGTTGGCAGGCACAACTCACGGGGTGAGAAGGTGGGGATGGGGTTGACTACTAAACGTACGTATAGTATCGCTTCGAGGGACGTGAATGTGCGCCTGACGAGGAAACAAGCAGAGGTGCTTGAATTCATAAGGAGACACCCTGCGGAGCAGGGCTTCCCAGCGACGGTGCGAGAGGTTGCAAGGGCGTTCGGGCTCAGGTCGGTGAAGGCGGCTTTTGACCACATCAAGGCGCTTGAGCGGAAGGGGTTACTGCGGCGGCGACCCAGGTGTGCACGCGGGCTAGAAGTGCTGGGTGCGCCTCTGCCAGGAGTCCAGGTGGTGGGCGTGGCACCGGCGGGTCTGCCGGGTGCAGCAGAAGAGGTCCCGGGCGAGTGGGTGCCGCTGCCGCCCGGGGCTCAAGGGCAGGAACACGAAACGCCACCCCCACTTCGAGAAGATCCGTCCCCTATATCCCAGAAGCTATTACCACGAAACGCTGGGAAAGCTGAAAAGACTCCATGGGACCATGAAGAAGCAGGCGGACCTCCAGGTATGTGACAGCCCTTGGTAACTCTCTCGGGACATCGACCGCTTCCGCCGCTACTACAGCCATGCGCGCTACCACGAAGCTTTGGGCAACCTAACACCTGCCGGTCCGCCACACTTCTGGCGGACTTTCGCAGAGCATAGCGCCGCAACCCCGTCAACGCGGGGACGCGAGCGGAAAGGAGGGGCCGAAATGAGGCATGGGGAAAACCATAAGGCCCCCTTGACAACACCCCAAAGCAGAGCTAGCTTGAATCCAGAGTTCGACCACCAGCAAGAGTTTACGCCCGAGACGCAAAAACTATCCCATTTGCTTGACGACGTACAGCACGCAGACTTGCGCGTAAAGTTTGCTGATCGGATGCGGGAGGACAGAGTGGCAGTTGAGAGGAGTTTGTTCAGGAGCAGGCACTGGTCTATAGCTGTGTTGCTTGTGGTTGCGATGGCTGTATCGGACGGTCTCGGCGGCCAGCCTTTCTCAATTACGCTTGATGACCTAATAGCCAGCGTAGCTGCCAGCCAGCATCGCTTGGTGGACATACGGCTGAAGTTCCGAATCGTGACCGCGTTCAGGGACGGGGGACACATTGTAAATGAGTTCGTGGATTACGCTTGCAAGGGAGAAAAGGATATGGCGTGGGTGCGGCGTTACGAGGTGGGCGAAGATGGGGAGAGGACGCCGGACCCCGACGGGAACGTTGTTTACTCGTTCGATGGCGAGACAAGCTTTCAGTTCAAGTTCCAGGACGAGGATGACCCTGGCAGCGGTGTAATACTTGGAGAACGTCCAATTGTTCTCGAAGGTGATCTGATGCCGCGGGGCCTCCTATTCTACAGGGCCGATCGGTGGCCGTGGGGAGTCGCGTTGGGTCGTGCATCGGAACTCACCCTTGAGAAGACGGAGGATTTCGGCGGGAGTCTTTGCGCAGTAATCTCGGGAAAGATCTGGGACGGTCCCTTCAGAGTTTGGTTCGATGTTGAAAGGGATTTCCTTCCGGTCCGCAGAGTGGAGTATGATAGATCTTCTGGGGAACCGTCGTGGGAGGTCCAGGTGACAGAGATGAGAAAGTTCGGTGATTTCTGGTTCCCTGTGAAGGCTGTTGCCTACGACAGGGAGTCCGAAGGGGAGGGTCTGGAGGGTCTCCCTGTTGCAGTAATGGAGGTTGAGCCGACATCTGTGAGAATCAATGAAGGGGTGGACGATTCTGTCTTCACGATCAAGTGGCGCCCGGGCACACGGGTGACCGATATGGTCGTGGAGCTGGACTACACTGCTATTGGTGCTCTAGATGAGCTTCACCCGAGAGGTCTAAGGGAAGAACTGGACGGCACACTTGCGGAATTGGTCCCGGAGAAGGCTAGGATCGATGAAGCCAGTGCTAGCCGCGAGCCATCTCTGCCTGAATCTGCTTCCCGAGGCGACGAGGCAGAGGTCACTCCCGCGCCCACTGAACAGGCCCCGGTCCGTGGCTCAAAGAGCGCTCTTCTGGTTGGGCTGGTCGCACTAGCGGTGGTTGTTGTGACCGCAGCGATATTTGGATTGAGGGCATTAGGTAGGAAGTCGCGGGCGTCGTAGTCCGCGCGGCAACCCGGTGAGATACTTCGGGGCGTTGATCGCAGGAAGTAGCGAAGGTATAATCCGTGCGCAGAGTACAGAGAGGGCGGCGGGCGGCGGTGCTTCCGGAAATGGAGGCTTTATGCCGCTAGGCACCGAAGACGGGCAGATCCACGCATATCAGAGTCTGGCAAGAGTTCACGAGCAGCTGGCGCAGGCCCACAAGGATCTCCGGGGAGCGTACAGCCAGCTGGAGGAATCCAACCTCCAATTGGCTGAAAAGGCCCGGCACCTGCAGGCACTGTTCAACGTTGCGAAATCCGTAACGTCTGATCTCGATCTCCAAAAGACCTTCGATAGTACGATCGACGTAACGTGTCAGCTTCTGAAAGTGGACTGCTGCTCCATCCGCATTGTTGATGGGAAGAGGCAGGAGCTAGCGATGCGCGCGTCGCGGGGCCTCTCCAGAAAGTACCTGGGGAAGGGGGGCGTGAAGGTGGGGGAGAGCGTTGCGGGGACGGTTGTAAGGGAGGGGGTGTCGCGAACGGTCGCGGACATGCAGCACAACTCCAACTACCGCTACCCGGAGTACGCGGCCGCTGAAGGGCTGCGCTCGCTCCTCTGCGTTCCTCTGCGCGCCAAGGGGAAGGTTATCGGGGTCCTTACCGTTTACTGGAAGCGGCTGCATGAGTTCCAGGAGGAAGAGATAACCTTGATGGAGACGATCGCGGAACTGGCGGGCGTAGCGCTGGCGACAGCCACCGCGCACGAGCAACTGGAGAGCGCGCACAAGCAGCTTTCTTCCATCCACTCACTGACGCATGAGTTTTCCTCGTCGCTGACATTCGACTACGTGCTGGATGTGGTCATAGAGGCTGTCTCACAGCAACTGTGCGTGGAGCGGGCAGCGGTTCTGGTGCTGGAGACGCCGACCGAGCTTGTGGTGAGGGCATCGCTCGGCCCTGCGGACAACTTGAAGCCCGGGATGACGGTGCGGCTAGGAGAGGGAGTTGCGGGCTGGGTAGCTAGGGAGGGGCGTTCGGTTGTGTTTAACGACGCAATGGAAATGGACCAGGAGGTGCAAAAGGGTCAGGGATGGAGGCGTGTGCGCTCGGTGCTGGCCGTTCCGCTGAAGGCGCGTGGAGAGGTGGTCGGCGTGGTGGCCGTGGGAAACAAGCTGGACAGGGACGGATTCACTGAGGCCGACAAAGAGTTCCTCGAGGCGTTGGCTGGAAGCGCGGCGATGTCCATCCACGCGGCGAGTCTGTATTCGCAACTGGAACGGAATTACGTTGATATCATCACGAGCCTTGCTGTCGCCATCGAGACTCGTGACAGATATACGAAAGGACATTCAGAGCGAGTGAGCTGGCTGGCAGCCGAGACGGCGGCAAGTATGGGGCTGGATGATAAGATGGTCCGGTTTATGAGGCAGGCGGGGAGACTTCACGACATCGGAAAGATCGGTTGGACGGATGTCATACTGAACAAGAGAGGGCCACTTACGGACAAGGAATGGGAGGAGGTCAGGAAGCACCCTATGGTGGGAAGGGATATCGTCAGCGCGGCGGAGATGATATCGGAGTTTGCCCCCCTGGTGGAGGCGCACCACGAGAGATTGGATGGATCGGGCTATCCGAAATCGCTCAAGGGAGATGGCATTCCGCTCGAGGCGCGGATCGTGGCAGTTGCGGACTCCTACGACGCGATGCGGTCGGAAAGACCCTACCGACAGGCGCCCAAGTCCGAAAGGGAGACGCGGGCCGAATTAATAAGGAACGCGAGAAAACTGTACGAACCGGAGGTGGTGGAGGCTTTCCTTAGAACGCTGCGGAGGGCACCTGTGGAGGAGTGGGAGAGCAGATTCAAGCGATAATTCGGCACGTGCACCAGGACTCCTTGCTGGAGGCATCGAATGCGCGGGGTGGAGCCGGGGAGACAGGACGCCAAGTTTACGTTAAGCTGCTGCGCCCTTGCTATTGGCCTTGTGATTCATGGAGAGGACGGATGATTTTCCGCTCACGAGCGCCGGTAAGAGTTGATTTTGCCGGTGGATGGACTGATGTGGCCCTGTTTGCAGAAGACTCGCCAGGGGCAGTTGTGAACGCAGCACTGAATATCTTTTCGTACGCAACGCTCATCCCTGGAAAGGAAGGCGAGCCGAGTGGTAACAGAGTGCAAATATATTCGAGCGACTACGACACGTATGTCGAGGCGGAGGACGTAAAGAAGCTCGAGTATGACGGCAACGTGGACCTTGTAAAGGCGGCGATCAGGCGACTGAGCGCGCGCGGAGGCTTCGAGATCATTACCCAGTCAACAGCGCCGGCGGGCAGCGGCCTGGGAACGTCGGCGTCCATGGGAGTGGCGCTCATCGGTGCCCTTACCAGATATGCCGGGAAGGCGCTGCTTCCGTATGAGGTCGCCGAAATGGCAAGCGCCATCGAGCAAGAAGAGCTGAAGATACGAGGCGGCAAACAGGATCACTACACGAGCGCTCTGGGTGGGTTTAGATTTCTCGAATTCTTCGGGGGGAGGGTTCAGCAATCGCCGCTCGAATTGTCGCGCGACGTGCTGCTGGAGCTGGAGAAGAACAGCGTCCTTTGCTACACGGGGAAATCAAGGCTGTCGGGAGACATTCACAAGAGCGTTGCCGACGCCTATAGTTCCGGCGAAAGGGAAACACGCGGGGCTATAGACGGCCTCAAGCAGGTGGGGATAGAGATGAAGGAGGCGCTGCTTTCGGGGAGCCTGGAGGACTATGCGAGGCTGCTGGATGAGAATTGGGTGTTCCAGAAGGAGCTACACGCTTCTGTGACGAATGCGGAGATAGAAGGGCTGATGGAGCTGGCCCGGCGTGAAGGTGCACTTGCTGGCAAAGCATGCGGGGCGGGAGGAGGGGGCTGTCTGCTGTTCTACTGCAACTACGACAAGCAGCACCAGGTACAGCGGGCACTAGAGGAGAAAGGCATCCGCATAATTGACTTCCAATTCGAGCCGCAAGGACTCAGGACCTGGGCAGTCAGCGGGTGACAGGTTGCGTTAAGAGAAGGGACCGCGACGGTATTTCCCAGAAAGGGCTAGCTGTCGGTCGGCTGCATCTGAAAGAGCGCGATGGCTGAACCAGAGCGCTCCTCGACTTCGGCCGCGAGCAAAGAGCGGTCAGGAGCCCAGGCGAGGGTCGGGGCGCCTCGCCCGATCAGGCCGTCAATCGCTCCAATGGGGACCGCATTGGCGCGCTCGAGGTCAATGAGCCGAACCTGTCCCTGCTCCTCGCTAAGCAGGCTTCGGTCGTCAAGCCACAGGATGGGGCTGTAACTGAGGCCAGCAGTTGCTTCGAGGCCAGCGATGACGGGCTCACCGACAGGTTTCCAATCTCCCTCCTCGCGAACGCGGAGGCATACAGCGCCGATATTCGTGTAAGCGATGCGCGATGAATCGTGAGAGAAAGCAGGTGACATTCCGCTAAAGCGCGCTTCTACTTCAGCGTTCGGTCCCACGATGAAGATGCGCGCGCCGCTTTCGTAGTTCGCACAGGCTATCCGCTGCGAATCCGGCGACCATGCGGCGGTCGAGGCCGAAGCTTCGACTGAAAGCCGATCGACCGAAGCCTGGGCGAAATGGTAGATGCAGAAACAAGCTCGCTTTCTCTTGAGTTCGCGGTCCTCCAGCTCGCGGCATTGGAAAAGTAGCTTCCGGCCGTCGGGGGAAACGACCGGCGAGTGCTTGGGTAGGGATGCGCACAGCCGGTCGCGAATGGCGATAGGCTGCTCGCGGCCTGACTCGATCTCATGGCGAAAGAGTGCCGTGTCACGAGCGAAAACAATGGAAGAGCCGTCAGGGGTAAACGTTGGGGTTTCGCCGCTGGTCAGTTCACGCTCTTCGCCCGCAGAGATAGCGGTAAGACAGATCTTTTCGAATGATCTGACGTAGGAGATGCTCGCACCATCGGGAGACCAGCAAATATCGGTGAGGGCTGCAGGGTCAGATGCGACTTTTCGAAGCAGGCGGAGCTGAAGCATGTGTTCTCGAGGATTCAGAAAGCTATGGCGCCCTTAATGTAGCCGTCCTTTGCGGAGGCGGCTATTTCAAAGAGTTCCTGAGCGCGCTCGGCCGGGGAAACGTGGGTAACAAGACGGTCCAGGCGAAATATGCCCCGCTCCATCATTTTCACGGCTCGCCCGAAGAATGAATCAAAGTTCGGAGAGAACATGGGTGAGGTGTTTAGAACTCTGTAGCCGCCTACGTGCCACCTGGAGGTGTCTACCCGGCGGGGCTGGTGATGCCAGGCGAAGATTATCAGCGTTCCGCCGCGGCGGAGGATTTTTGAGCAAAGGTTCAATGCCACGGCGGCTCCCGAACACTCAATAGCCACATCGAAGCCAGCGATCGTAGCGGCCATCCCGTGAAGCTCTTCCTCCTCTCCTCTACCGATGAGGTGGGTGGCACCGAACTCCCCCGCCAGCGAAAGCCGGTCCCGGATCCTCTCGGCCGCGACCACCTTGGATACCGGCATGTGCGCCAGCCCCTGCACGTGGAGGAGCCCCATGAAGCCGCAGCCGACGATGACGACGTCGTCTCCCGGCGTTATCCCCGCGTTTGTCAGGGAGTTTACGACGCAGGCAACGGGCTCGACGATCCATTCGTGATGCGTTATGGAGGAGGGCAATTTGCAGGCTGAGTGAACCGGGACGACGATGCGTTGAGAGAATTGCTGCTTACCCAAGAGCGCGACGTTGTCACCTTCGCTGAGCTGTGTTACCTGCTTGCCAACCGCCTCAACGACCCCGCATCCTTCGTGGCCGAAGAAGACGGGGTACTTCCAGGCGGGATCAGGGCGCTTAAACTTGTAAACGTCACCTGCGCAAATGCCGCAGGCTTTGATTCGGACGAGTACCTCGCGGGGGCCGGGCGGGTTTATCCGGCGTTCGACCATGTCCAGCTTTCCCGGCTGCATGAAGGCAAGCGAAACGTTCTTCAAGAACACCATCCCTCCTGCTGCGGACTTAAGCTAAAGAGGACGCCATAAAGCATCTTGGCTCGTGCTGGCCCGCGGCTCCGACCCCGTCGCAGCCGCTTGCAGGGTAACGGAATTGTAGCAGAGGGGCATAGGGCTAATCAAGCATGCGGGAAGCTATTCGTAACGGAGAGCTTCGATGGGATCGAGGTTGGCGGCCTTCCAGGCGGGATAGAGGCCGAAGACAATGCCGACGAAGGCGGCAATGCCGAATGCGGTAGCGATTGACCAGGCAGTGACGATGGTTTTCCAGTCAGCCGCTGCAGATACGACCCTGGCGCCGGCGACTCCGATAAGAACGCCTGTCGCGCCGCCAAGGCAGGATAGGACGACGGTCTCGATGAGGAACTGCAAGACGATATCCATCCGCCTTGCCCCCAGGGCCCGGCGGATGCCTATCTCGCGAGTTCGCTCGGTCACCGTGGCGAGCATGATGTTCATTATCCCGATCCCGCCGACGAGCAGCGAAATGCTGGCGATCGCCCCCATTACCACGTTGAATATATTCTGGGTACGCTGGGCCTGCTCAAGGAGCTCCTGCGGGACCACTATATCGTAGTCGGGGTCGGGATGAGTTCTTTCGAGGATGGTCCTGATGGACTCGGCTGTGGATCTTACCATCTGTGTCTCTTTGACCCTTATGAGGAACTCATCCGCTTCGATGTAACTGGCCTCGGCCGAGCCCGACTGCCTCTGGTAAGAAAAGTTTCCGAACCGCTTCACCGAGCTGGACAGTGGGATGTAGATGTCGCGGTTGACATCGCGGCCGGTAAGTAGGGCGCCTCCGCCCATTGTGCCCCGCGGGGCGACGACGCCGACGATCTCGAAGTTCTTGTTTCCAAGCCTTATTCCCTCGCCGCGAGGGTCCCGGTAAGGAAATAGTTGTCTCTTTATGGCGTAGCCTATGACGCAAACCCGATCATATTTATTCAAATCAGACGCGGTGAGAAAGCGCCCGCGTTCCAGGTGAATGTTGCCGGCTTCCTTGTAGAGGGGAATCGTCGCAAAAGCCCTGCCGTCAACGCGCCTTCCCCTGTGCCAAATGTCTTTCCTGGTGTCGCGCACGGGCACGAGCATGTCAACATAAGGGCAGACTGCTTGGATATGCTCGGCGTCGTCAAACTTGAGTCCGTATTTCATGACCGAGCTCTGTTCCGCCTGCGGCGTGGAACTCATGGGAGGCTTGACGCTGCGCACAATGACGGTGTCGGTGCCGAGCAGCTTAAGCTGCTCAAGAGCTTCCAAGCGTGCCCCCTCTCCGATGGAGAGCATCGAAACCACCGCGCCCACGCCAAATATGATGCCGAGGCCGGTGAGACCTGAGCGCATCTTATGGAGCGACAGGCTCTTCAAAGCCAGCTTTATCATTTCGAGGAAACGAAACATGTTTAACGTCCTCGCCGGCGGTATCCGGCGGCTGCAGCGTCGGGAGGAATTCTGGCCCCATCAGCGACGAGGCCGTCTCTCAGGCGGATGAGCCTGTCGGCGCGGGAGCCGATGGCCGGATCGTGCGTAACCATGACAATGGTGCTTCCACGCGAGTGGAGCCCATCAATGACTTCGAGAATCTCCTCGCCGGTCCTGCTATCCAGATTTCCGGTCGGCTCGTCAGCGAGTATAAGGACAGGCTCGTTGACGAGGGCTCTTGCGATGGCGGCGCGCTGCGTCTCGCCACCGGAAAGCTGGTTGGGGCGGTGGCGCGCTCTTGGCTTGAGGCCCACCATTTCTATGAACTTCATGCTCCGCGTGTAACGTTCCTTTGGTGCGACTCCCATATAGAATAGAGGGACCTCTACGTTCTCCAGAACGGTGAGGTGAGATATGAGGTTGTACGCCTGAAAGACAAAGCCAAGTTTCCTGTTGCGCATGGAAGAGAGCTCGGCGTCTGAAAGGAGGCTTACGTCCTGCCCGTCCAGGAGGTAGCGGCCGGAAGAGGGTCTATCCAAGCATCCGAGGATATGCAGGAGGGTGGATTTGCCCGATCCAGAAGGGCCCATTATGGAGACAAACTCACCGGGGGCGATGGAGACGTCTACACCGCACAAGGCTCGAACGGGGAGACCGCCGCGACCGTAGACTTTGGTTACGGCTCTAAGCCGGGCTATTGGACGCGGCATGTAAAACTACCTCGGAATACGCTTTGAAGACAGTGCGCTGGGTCGCGTGCCTCGCGATCACCTGGGCCCTCCAGCGCCGCCTGGGGGGCCTGACCTACCGCGGCCAGGCTTTGGAGACCCCTTCACAGCCTCCATCTCGTCCGGAGGTTTCTTCTCGCCGGACGACTCGGCAACTCCAGCGGCTTCCTGAATATTTGGCGTCAGCGCTATGAGCTCACCCTCCCCCAGTCCCTCCTTTATCTGGACGAAGTCAGCGTTTGAGACCCCTGTCACAACCTGCCTGGGCTCAAGTTTGCCCTCCGCGGAGACGAGCGAAATCTGCGCGCCCTCTTGCTCGACAACGGCGTCCACCGGGACATAAAGGACGTCCTCAGCATCACCAACCAGGATTTCAACCTTGGCGGTCATACCGGGCTTGAGTCGTTCGTCCTCCTCCTCAATTGTGATCTCTACGGGGAAGACCTTGACCTCGGAGCCGAAGTACCAGCTTTCCTCTTCGGCCAGTTTGGCAATCTTAGTTACTGCGCCGTGGAAGGTAACTTGTGGATATGCATCCAGAGTGATAAGGGCCTTCTGGTCATCCTTGATCCGGTTTATGTTGACCTCGTGGATTTTGACGGACGCCTGCATGACGGAGAAATCCGGAAGGGTGATGAGCGTCCGGCCCGGGTAAGCTGTGGCACCGACCTTTACATCGTCACTCGAAGAGTAATAACGGTGGCGGCGCTGCTCGCCGATGATGACGAGACCCGGGGACGGAGCGGCTATGGTCATCTTTGCCAGCTCTTCCTTGTACTCTTCGAGCTGCCTGATAGCCCGCTCCTGCTTTATCTGTGCCTCTTTGACAGCCACCTCTTTCTGTGTGAGCTGGGACGATGATTTGCTCTTTGTGGCCTTGAGGTTGTTTCTCGCTTTGATCACATCGTTTACCTTTTTGCGAACGTCCTGGAGAAGGGTGTACTTCTTGAGGAGGTCGCGGGAGAGCCCGGCGGTGGCGAGGGCATTCTTCTTCTGCTCGACATCGAATTCAGCCTGCTCAAGCTCTTGGGGGGTTGCAAACTCCTTACTTCTCAACACTTGTGTGCCTTCGAGGTCCCTGTTGGCCCAATCAAGCTCTTTATCGGCCTTCTTTACGACAAGCTCAGCTTCGCGAATCTTCTGGAAGGCCTCACCGGCGGGGCCGAAGTAGTGGAGCAGACCTTCCGCGGGATCCGTACTCTCGTCCCCTGCCGAGAAGGAGGAGAATTCGAGGGCCTCGAAATCGCCGGGAGTTGCGGCTGCGAGCTCGGTAACGGCCTCGTCATCTATCGGCGTACCCAGGTAGCGCTCCAGGGCAATTCCGTTCAACTCAAGGTTGAGCAAGGCATCGTTCAGGTTGGTCTCATTATTAAGCTCTTGGATGGTGTAGTTCTCCTGCGCTGTTGCGAGGGCGGCCTTTTGAGACTCCACTTTTATCTCCTGATCGGCTATTTTGGCCTCCACTCCGGACTTGTCCAACTCGACCAAAACGTCACCTTCCTTGACAAGCTCGCCTGCCTCTATGACGTATGCGATCTTGTAGGCAGACTTCGTCTCAGCCGCCACCGTCACGGGGTTTTGGGAAGTGATCTGTCCCATCTCGGTTAGTCGAATGGGGATATTGCCTCGCCTGACGGGAACCAGCGCCGTATGAACGTCGGCGGATCCACTCCGGCCCAGCTGCCTCATTACGACGAGGGCAAGAATCGCGACAACGGCGACCCCGGCAATTACGAGAACAAGCTGGGGCTTGCCGAAGCGGCGCTTGGGTGGTACCTCTACGTCAAGCTCGACATCCTGTGCACGATCATGATTTACGACCAGTCTTTCTTCCATCTTGTGTATTAGCTCCTAATCACCAGCTAATGTCCGTGTCGACATAAAGCGTCCCGATCACTCGTCTGAGCTGAAGCTTGGCAATCAGAAGGTCGACCAGGGCTGCGTTGTAGGAGTCTTGCGCGTCAATATAATCGTTGCGCGCGTCTTCGAAGTCTCGGCTGGTAATCTCGCCTTGCCCCATCTTGAGTTCGGCCAGCTCCAGAAGCTTTCCTGAGCGCTCTTCATTGAGCTGCTGGATCTTGAGGCTGTAGTCCGCCCTTTCGAGGTCGCGGACAGCGCCTCTTACCTGCAGGACAATTTCGTCTTCAAGGCGGTTCAGGCTACGCTCGCGCTGCACGAAGGAAATCACTTCAAGGGAAAGGTTCGCCCGCTCCAGCCTACGGTCTATCGGTATCTTGAGCGTCAGGCCAGCGGAATAGTATGGGTCGTCCGCGCGCTGATCGGCAAACGAGCTGGCGGAAGTGCCTGGCACCGTGTAGGACGCGTCGAAATTGAGGCTTGGCCGAAGGGTATCCTTGACGATGGCGAGAGCACGGCGGGCGTCCTCAAACTTGTCTTTCGCGCTGAGAAGATCGAGCCTGCGGGCAAGAGCAGTCTCTATACATTGCTGAAGCTCGACTTCGAGAGGCTGGTAGGCCACCTCCTCCTCCACGAGCTCGACGGGTGTTTGGATATCAATACCCAAATCAAGTTTGAACGAATCGACGGAGAAGCGGTAGTCTTGTTCGGTTTTGTTGAGGTCGTCCTGCGCCTTGAGGAGGTTGACTTCGGAAGTGAGCTCATCCAACTTTTGCCCCTTGCCCAATAGTTCGAACCGCTCTTTCGTCATGTCGCGGGAAAAGACAGCGCTGTCAAGAGCCTTCTTTCGGCTCTCCACCGCGCGCCTTCTCTGGAGTAGCCGCCAATAGCGGCTTGCGATGTCTATGACGAAGTTTTGTCTGTAGAGTTCAAAGTTTCTCTCCGCGTATACGAGGTTGCGCTCAGCTTGTGTGAGCGGCTCTCTCGCGACGAGTATGCCTGCGCCCCTGAGCAATGGCTGACTGAAGTTCAAACTGAGGGAAGATGAGAACGTGTCTTCATTTTCCGGCTGGAACGAATGGTCATTTGAGGAGGTCACTTCTGCCGTTATGCGGCCGCCCTGTTCGAGGTTGCGGCCGGCAGACAGGCTTGCTTCGCTACCGACCTCGTTGTCTGCGCCGGGGCCGCCTGTAAACCTGCTGGAGGCCTCGGCGGCAGGGCTTATGGAGAAGGAATGTCGTGACTTGGTGAGGTTGAGCGCCGCCTGGTCAACGCTTTCCTTCCTGCTAAGGTATTCCGGATTGTTTCGAGTGGCAAGGCGGAGGCAGTCCTCTAGAGATAGAAGAAGGGTTCCCTCGGTTTCGCTGCCGTGGACGGCCGCCAGCGCCCGCGGGACCTCCGCAGGCATCCCGAAAGCCGCAAGCAGGACTCCAACAATAACTGCCGTTCGGCAGAGTCTCAATGGTTTACCCCGCATGAGTAAGGGCCGCTTGGTAGGAAGCGATCACGTCCACTCTACTTATAATTATACGTCACAGCCAGCTTCCACTTCCGGTCTAATCCTGTAAAAACTTGTAAGTCCCCGTCGTCCCTAGAATTTGACGCTGAAGTCCTTATCGGGGACGAAATCTACTGCCGGTCCCTCAGGGCCATAGCGGAGGATAAAACTTCCCAGCCCCGGCAAGCACGCCTCTCCGTTTCGGCGGAGGATAACAGCCAGTTTGCCGGGAATCATCTCAACCACGCGCCTGGCCATCTCCATCGAGCGATTCTCGGCACTGTCACCGCGGGAGGCGCCTGCGCCTCGCAGCTCCTTCAATTCCGCCTCCAGCGACTGCCGGATGGACTGTTCCTTTTGGGCTTGGCGGCGCTCGGTCTCGATCTGAGTGCGGAGTGAATGGAGTTCGTCCTTGAGCGCCAGTATGCGTTCGACTATGAAGCGAACCTTCTTATGGTCAATCCCACAAACGGAACTCACTTCGGCACCTACTGTAGGGCGTTCATAATCTCCTCGAACGCCTGCCCAGCTTCTTCGACCGCCCTGGCGAGGTCGTCCCTGGCCCGGTTAGCCTCGGCGGCGGCGGATTCGGCCTGAGCAACCTGACCTTTGAGAGCCTCTATCTGCCGAGAAGCATTCTCAAGTTTGTCCTGCAGTTCTGTCCTCTCCCGTTCGACTTGTTCGATGCGCTGACGAAGTTGTGCAATTCCCTCGAGCAGTCGGGACTTCTGCTTGAGTATTTCGCGCAGTCTGGAGATGCTTTCGTCAAGCGCGTGAGAGGTCGAGAGGGCGTCAGCCGCGAGCTCGCTCACATTGCTCCCCCTGTTTTTGGTTTTTCCCGTTGCCGAATACATTGTATAGCAAGCGGCAAGGTTGACTCAAGGCGGAGGGAGACATAAAATTAGGGGTTTGGGCAGCTGACAGAAGGAGAGCTGGTTTGGATGACTTTACGCGGACGGATCCGTGGCGCGTGTTCAGGATCATGGCGGAGTTCGTAGAGGGTTTCGATGAACTTTCGAGGCTCGGGCCGGCGGTGAGCGTTTTCGGGTCCGCCAAGGCGACCCCTGAAGACGCATACTACGCGAGGGCCGTGAACGTGGGGCGGCTTTTGGCGGAGAACGGGTTTGCAGTAGTAACCGGGGGCGGCCCTGGGATAATGGGAGCGGCGAATAAGGGAGCAAAAGAAGCGGGAGGAGCATCGGTGGGGCTGAATATACTGCTGCCGGAAGAACAACGCGCTAACCCCTACGTGACCAAGCTTCTGAGCTTCCGCTATTTTTTTGTGCGAAAGCTTATGTTCTCGAAGCATTCCGTCGGGTTCGTCATCTTCCCCGGTGGTTTTGGGACGATGGATGAGATGTTTGAGTCGCTAACGCTGGTGCAGACAAGACGAATAGGGAAGTCGTCGTTTCCCATTTGCCTGTTCGGAAGCGAGTTCTGGGCCCCTCTGAGAGGTTGGCTGAGGGAGACCTTGCTCGCACGGGGATATGTCGCCGCAGAGGATCTGGAACTGTTCTTTGTGACTGACGATGAAGAAGAAGCCGTGGAGTTCATTAAGGCAAAATACGACCGAAGCACACTGAATCATTTTGGCTGGATGTAGAAGCCGAGCTTTAGCCGAAGGAGAGGCGATAGATGGGCGCAGTTATAGTTGTGGACGCGTTCTGGGGAGACTCTGGAAAGGGGAAGGTGGCAGTGTATCTGGCCGGGAAGCTGGGTGTTACCTATTGCGCGAGGGCGGGCACTGGTACGAACGCCGGGCACAGCGTGTACCTGGAAGGCGACAAGTTGGTTAAGCTGAACCAGCTCCCCGCCGCACTGGTTCGAAAGGAAGCGCAGGTCCGCGTGGGCAGCGGTGTCGCCGTAGATCCGCAGGTGTTCTTGAACGAGATCGAGGAATACGACAGCGATTTTAGCCTGCGGGGAAGAGCGAAGGTGGATTACAGATGCCCTATAATCGAGCCGGCCTACAAGGCGGCAGAGGCGGAAGATGCCAATCTGGCGGAGAAGGTGGGCTCCACGAAGAGCGGGACGGGATACGCGTTGGCGCAGTTCGCCTTGCGCAAGGCCAAACAGGCTAAGGATATCCCTGAGCTAAGGGGATTTACGACAGATGTGGCTGCCGAGCTGAATGAGGCCTGCAAGCGGGGGGAGAAGGTGCTGATTGAAAGCAGCCAAGGGACCTGGCTTTCACTGGCTCTCACACCCGATTATCCTTACTGCACGTCTGATAATTGCACTGCGGCGGCGTCGGCTGACGACGTGGGTCTCAACTGGAGATACGTCGAGGAAGTTGTAATGCTTGTGAAGGCCATTCCGAGCAGAGTCGGCGAGGGTCCTCTCCCGTTCGAGATCACCAGGAAAGAGATAGAAAAGCGGGGGATAAGCGAGTACGGGGTGACTACGGGCCGACCGAGGCGAAAGGCGAGTGAGATATCGTGGCCGCACCTCCGCTACTCGGTTATGCTGAACGGTCCGACGCAGATAGCGCTAACCTTCTGCGACCATCTCGACCCGGAGGTGAGCGGCGCGCGCAGCAAAGAGGGTCTGACCAAGAAGGTGTGGGAGTTGATCGAGCGAGTGGAGGCCGAGTGCGGGGTTCCGGTGACGCTGGTGGAGACGGGGAAGCCGCTGGGATGCCTGTTCGCGCTGAAATAGGGGGCGGGGAGAGCAAGCGGCGACTTCGTTGACTGAGATAGCAGCTAGAGTTCGCCGAGCTGGCTGCGTATCAGTGTTGCGCGCGCGACATCACGCTTAGCTTCGTCCAGTTCCTGCTCGGCGAGCTTCTGCAGATGTGCAGGCTGGGTGAGGATGAAGAGCTGATTGATTCTCTCTATCTTGATGTCGGTCACAAGCCCAAGGTTGACGCCGAGACGAAGTTGGGACAGATAGGCCATTGTCTCCTGAGTGGAGATGCTGCGGGCGCCTTTTAGCATTCCGTAGGCACGCCATACGCGGTCTTCGACGGCCGTCCGGCCGTGGCCGAGGAGGTAGTCGCGAGCGTCGCGCTCGAATTTTACCAGTTGGGGGACGACGCTCTTGAGAGCCTGGAGAATCTCTTCCTCGGACTTCCCGAGCGAGGCCTGGTTGGAGAACTGATAGAGGTCGCTGGAGGCCTCGGTCCCCTCGCCGTGCATTCCCCTGACAGCGAGGTTGAGTCTTGCCAAGGCGTTGAAGACCTTCTTCATTTGCTTTGTCATGACGAGCCCAGGCAGGTGCAGCATAACCGAGGCGCGCAAGCCAGTTCCAACGTTGGTGGGGCAGGCGGTAAGATAGCCAAGCTTGGGGGAGAAGGCGAAACGGATATGCTGCTCCAGGGCATCGTCGGCCCCATCGCCCATCCGCCACGCCTCGTCTACCTCGAGCCCCGACAGGATCACCTGCAGGCGCAGATGGTCCTCCTCGTTGACCATAACGGAGACGCGCTCGCTGTCACCAACAGCGACGCCGCGCCTTCCCTCGCCTTCAGCAAGCTCGCGGCTTATCAGTTGCCGCTCTTGAAGAAATCGCCGTTCCAGCCCGTCAATTTCTTCGAGCTCGATATAGCTCATGCCGGGCGCGATGTCTGCGGCGAGGATTTTTTGCTTAAGGAAGTTGGCCAGTTCGGCTTGCTGCTCCGGCTGGATTCTAGAGAGGAACGGGAACTCGTCTACGTTCCGGGCCAAGCGGATGCGGGTTGATAGTACAATGTCCGAGTCCTGGCCGGCTCCGCGCAGCCACTCCCCTCCCCCGCTAATGAGGTCACGCGGTTTCACTACCAAGCTCCTCTTCCAGACGCGCGATGCCGTCGCGGAGTTCCGCGGCTTTCTCATAATTTTCGCTGGCTACAGCCTGCTGGAGTTCCTGGCGGAGTTTGATGAGCCTGGTCAAACGAACCACGGAGGGGCCTGCCTGCGATGGGACCTTGCCCGTGTGCTGCGTTCCGTGATGAATATGTTTCACGATGGGCATAAGCCCTTTGCGGAGCGCTTCGTAGTCGTGAGGACATCCCAGCCTGCCCTTCGCCCTGAATTCCTTAAATGTCATTCCGCAGCGAGGGCAGCTAAGCGCTGCGAGCTTTTCGTCCAGCGGGGTCTGCTGCGCGCCTATAAGGCTGCTGAGAACCTCGGCTAGGTTGGGGGGGGGCGGTTTGGGAGTGGATATGCCCACTTCATGAGCGCACTGCTCGCAGAAGTGGTGCTCTTTTTTGCCTCCGATCAGGTTAGTCACGTGCACTGTGGCTACTCGTTTCTTGCAGACCTCACAAACCTTGTGCGGTGCTCCCGATCCTTTAGCCATGCCGTCGCTCCGAACGGTTATGCGAGCTTTCCCTCGCGGGAAGCCTTTATGTAGTTAAGGCAGTACCCATCTTTGGCAAGGAGCGCTTCAGCCGCAAAAAGCGCAGCCATCGTCCCTGCCTCCAACGGATCCATTATAGCAGCATCCAGCCCCGCATTGACCATGAGAGCAAGAAAAGTTCTGTTCAAGAGGGCGCGGTTGGGCAGGCCGAACGAGACGTTGCTAAGGCCACAGATGGTCTTTATCTCGGGGTAGGATGTCTTCAGGAGTGTCATTGCGTCCAGTGCAGCGGCGACGTCAGCGGGCGATGTTGAAACGGGTTGAACGAGCGGGTCGATGTACACTTGCGCCAGAGAGATAGAAAGAGTTCGGGCCGCCGATACTATATTCTCCGCTATCTCGAGGCGCCTGTCCACGCCACTGGGGATTCCCTCATCATCCAGGAGGAGCGCAACGATGGGAGCCGAAATTTCGGCGGCAAGACGCAGCGTAGGCTCCATGTGGTTTTCCTGCGCCGTGGCGGAGTTGATAAGGGGGATCCCTTTGTGAGCCGCGACGCCGGCCTTCAACGCCTCAGCATTGGCACTGTCAACACAGAGGGGAACGTCCACGGCCGCCTGGACTGTCTTCACAAGCCAGACGAGGTTCTCAGCCTCTGTCTTGGGGTCGCTTCCAGCGTTTACATCTATGATCTGCGCGCCGGCCGCAACCTGGCGCTTTGCCTCTTGCTGGACGAAGTCGGAATCGCGCTTGGCAATTGCTTGACGGATGGGTTTCCTAGTCGCGTTGATGCGTTCTCCTACGACTAGCACAGGTCAGTCTCCCTTTGCGCCATAATTTTTCTCCCACTTGCGCAATTCCATGACTGCGGCGAGCGTTGACCTGCCGTTCCTGATCTCCGCCATAATGCGGTCTTCCTTTTCAAGCCATTCCATGCCGCGATTCGCCAACTCCACCGCGTCTCCTTTGGGCACAACAACCACCCCGTCGTCATCGCCTACTATCCAGTCGCCCGGGAAGATCCGGACGCCCGAGATGAGGAGAGGGACATTGAATTCTCCCATGCCGCGTGGTTCGCCTGCGTGAGAGGTCACCAGCCTGGAGAAGGCAGGAAAGTGCAACTTGCGAATCGTGTGGGTGTCGCGGATGGCTCCATTGATAACGACGCCGGCGATTTTCCGTTCTCTGGCGCTGAGGGTAGCCATCTCGCCCCATACTGCGGGGGGCACGCCGCCGGCGTCTATGACGATGACGTCTCCGGCTTTTGCCTCGTCAACCGCCTCTACGGGCTTGGCCCAGTCGCCCGGATAGGTTCTGACCGTGAAGGCCTTGCCGGCAAGGCGAACGCCTTGAACGATGGCATGTATCCCTTCCAGTGAAGGTGTCCTGTGCATTCCGTCGGATATGTTTGCGGTGGAAACACGCGAGAAGACCTCTCTAATTCCATCTTCGGAGACGCGTTTGAAGAGAACCGTGGGGCGCTTTTCGCCGGTGAGCATGGCCTGCTTGATGAGGCGAGTGGCCTCTTTGGCATCCCTGGCTTTGCAAATCGCGCCGCCCACGATGACTATGTCGGCCCCGGAGGCGACCGCTTCGGCGGCGGTTTCGGAGTTGAGCCCGCCGGCCACAGCTATGGGAATGGTCACCTTTTCGCGAATCCGGCGCAGCACGTTGAACGGGTCCGCACCAACCATTTGCTCGTCGATAGGAATATGAACACCAACGTGGCTAGCCCCCCACTGCTGTGCCCGCTGTGCGCGGGAGACGGGATCAGGCACGTTCATGAGGTCAACGCCGATTTGAATGCCGTAGTTGGCGCCGGCATGGATGCATTCTTTGATGGTGGGGTCGCTGGCGACCCCCATAACGATGGCGTGCTGAGCGCCAGCCTTGGCCGCTGCCTCGACCTCTATGCGGCCGGCGTCCATCACCTTGAGGTCGGCGACTATGGGGAGTTTCGGAAAGCGCCGACGAAGCTCTCGGACGGCGTTCATCCCCTCGCTTTTTATGAGAGGCGTTCCGGCCTCCAGCCAGTCAACGCCGCCAGCGATGGCCTCTTCGGCCGCCTTGAGCGCACGGTGAAGGTCCACAAAATCCAAAGCAACTTGAAGGATCGAAGCCATTTTGCACCCAAATCGCAACTAGGCCGGGGAATAGCTGGCACTGCTGCCCGGGGTCTCCCAGACAGTCACACGCCGAATCCGCACTCCTTCCGGCAACTTTGCAGAGACCTGCTCGTGAACCGCCTTGGCGATGTTCTCCGTGGTCGGGTTCTGGGTTTTGAAGAGTTCCAAATCGTTGAGGCTCGTGTGATCGAATTCAAGGAGACTCTGGGAGAGGAGGCCACGCGCATCAGAGAAATCAATGAGCATCCCCTGCTGGGTCAGCCTATCTCCACAAAGGGTTAACCGAACCAGCCAGTTGTGGCCGTGCAGCTTTTCGCACTTCCCCTTGTACCCTCTAAGAAAGTGGGCTGCAGCAAAGTCTCCTTCCACCTCGAGTTCGAACATGCTTCTTACCCTCTGCAAACATTATCGCACCGGTCTCGCCGGGGTGTCAAGGAGCGATGACGCGGGTGGGAATGACGGGACCGGACGGGGACCTCGAAGCTTCTTGACAGCACGCAAGGCCACGTATATAAGAGGGAAACGTGACGGAGGCCGTTCGATGTACTACCCCAGTTTTGAGGAATTCCGGAAGCTTGCCCGCACCGAGCAGATCATACCGGTGTACCGGCAGCTTCTCGCTGACACGCTCACGCCTGTGTCGGCGTACATGTGCCTTGCCGAAGGGTCGCGTTACGAATTTCTGCTTGAAAGCGCTTCCGGCGGGGAGAACATCGGGCGTTTTTCCTTCGTGGGCGCCGACCCGTTTGCAGTCTTCACCGCCAGGGGCAATGAGGTGGAACTGGTCCAAGAGAACGGCGAACGCAAGAGCTGGACGGGCGAGCCATTTGAGGAGTTGAGGAAGCTGGTATGGAAGCACTCAAGCGGCAGGCCGGCGCGGCTTCACTGGTTTACGGGAGGCGCGGCGGGGTACGTCTCTTACGACGCCGTGCGGCACATAGAGCAACTGCCTGATCTGAAACCGGATGTACTCGGGCTCCCGGAGATGTATTTCGGCCTGTACGAGACGGTAGTTGTGTTCGACCACCTCTACAAGGTGGTCAAAGTCATAAGCAATGTGCACCCGGGTGATGAGTCGCCCGCTTCGGCTTACGAGCGTGCTCTAGAGAGGATAGACCGAACGGTCGAGCGCTTGCACCGAGCAGTGACACTCGTCAGCGACGATGTACAGGCGAGCGGGCCGCTCGATCTCGAGTATTCTTCCAACTTCAGAAAGGTTGACTTCGAGGACGCTGTGCGAAAGGCAAAGGAGTACATCCTGGCGGGTGACATACTCCAGGTGGTTCCGTCACAACGGCTGGCGGCCAGGACGAGTGCGGACGGCTTCTCGATCTACCGGACGCTTCGAGTGGTAAATCCTTCTCCATATATGTTCTACCTGCGGATGCCCGACGTCTCGCTCGTAGGTGCGTCGCCGGAAGTAATGGTAAGGGTGGAGAATGAAAGCGTGGTGCTGCGGCCCATCGCCGGCACAAGACCGCGTGGTGAGAATGAGGAGAAAGACCGGGCCCTCGAAAAGGAACTCGTGGCAGACGAGAAGGAGCGCGCGGAACACATGATGCTGGTTGACCTAGCACGCAATGACGTCGGTAGAGTTTCAGAGTACGGCTCGGTGAAGGTTGACAAGTTCATGGTAGTGGAGCGGTACTCCCACGTGATGCACTTGACGACAAACGTATCAGGAAGGCTGCGGGGGGGCTGTGATGCTTTCGATGCCTTGAAGGCTTCTCTGCCCGCGGGGACGGTGACGGGCGCGCCGAAAGTGAGGGCGATGGAGATCATCGAGGAGCTGGAGCCTGAGAAGCGCGGTCCCTATGCGGGTGCTGTGGGTCTGATAGGATTCGGAGGGGACCTCAACACGTGCATCACCATAAGAACCATCGTTTTGAAGGACGATGTGGCTTACGTCCAGGCGGGGGCCGGCATTGTAGCTGACTCAGTACCTGAGAGAGAATACGAAGAGACGCTGAATAAGGCCAAAGCCCTTTTGAAGGCCATAGAGCTGGCGGAGCAGCAACTGGGCGCGACGACAGCGTGAGGAGAAAGGGGAGGTCGAGGATCTAAAGAGAGGAGTGGCAGATGAGTGCTCAGATTATTGACGGCAACGCGATCGCGGAGAAGATTCGGCAGGGGCTCCAAGGAGAAGTTGCGGATCTGAAGGCCAAAGGAAAAGAGCCGCACCTGCTGGCGCTAATGGTTGGCGAGAGTCCGGCCACGAAGGTTTATGCGAAGAGTCAGCGGAAAAGCTGCGAGGCGCTGGGGCTCAAGTACACGCTGGAGCAGTTGCCGGCGGAGACGGACCAGCGGGGGCTTGAGAAGAGGATCAGGGAACTAAACGAGGACCCTTCCGTCACGGGGATTCTCCTTCAGATGCCTCTGCCCGAGGGAGTGGATGCGCGTAAGCTGCAGGCTTTGATCGCGCCTGAAAAGGATGTTGAGGGAATGAACCCGGCGAATATGGGGATGGTTGTTTATGGAAGGCCGCGACTAGCGCCCTGTACGGCGATGGGCGCGGTGGAGCTCGTAAAGTCAACGGGAGTGGAGATCGAGGGTAAAGAGGTGACGGTGGTCGGGCACAGCGAGATCGTGGGCAAGCCGGTGAGTCTTCTCTTGCTCGACATGTTTGCGACGACCACTGTCTGCCACATCGCGACGAAGGATCTGGCGTATCACACGAAGAACGCTGAGATCCTCGTGGTAGCGGTGGGCAAGGCTGGTCTGATAAAGGGCAACATGATCCGACCCGGAGCGATCGTCATTGACGTAGGCATTAACCGCGTGCCGCTGAAAGATGAAGA
This sequence comes from uncultured Planctomycetota bacterium, assembly GCA_964622675.1. Classification (GTDB taxonomy): domain Bacteria; phylum Planctomycetota; class DG-23; order CAZBND01; family CAZBND01; genus CAZUUK01. The sequence continues at coordinate 36,199 of CAZUUK010000001.1, forward strand.
GGGGAAGCCGGTGTTGACAAGCAAAGGGAAGCCGAAGATGGTAACGGTTGGTGACGTGGTCTTCGACGAGGCGAATGAGGTCGCCTCGTACATTACGCCTGTTCCCGGCGGAGCAGGCCCGATGACGGTAGCGATACTTTTGCGCAATACTGTCGAAGCGGCAAAGATGCAACTAGGTAGCTGATATAATAGAAGGAGGAGTCCGATGCAAGTTGAGGTGAAGCTTCCCGACCTTGGTGAGGACGCAGGGGAGGAGGCGACGGTATCGTTTTTCCACTTCCAGGAAGGCGACAAGGTCAACGAGAATGACAACCTGGTCGAGATGGTTACCGACAAGGCGGCCTTCGACGTACCGTGCCCCGTGAGCGGCGTACTTAAAAAGATCCTCGCGGGGGAAGACGAAATCGTTCAGGTGGGACAGCCGCTTGCCATCATTGAAACTGAAGACTGAGACAGAAGGAGCGGATTCGTGATCATCATGAAGCAGAAGTCAATCGAGGACATCCTCGACGCCCTTTCCGGCGAGAAGAAGGTGTTCATCGCCGGATGCGCCGACTGCGCCACGACGTGCAAGGTCGGCGGCGAGGAGGAAGTCGAGGAGATGAAGAAGAAGCTGGAAGAGGCGGGGTTTGAAGTTACGGGCACGTGCATTTTCGACACGGCCTGCCTCTCGGGAGAAGTCAGGCAAAAAGGAAAGGACTTCAAAGAGGCACTGGAGGCGGCTGACAGCGTGCTTGTGCTGGCCTGTGGAACGGGCGTTCAGACCATCGGCGATGTGCTGGAGTTAGTGGTTCACCCCGGCACGGAATCCCTCTTCACAGGGCAGGTGGTTCGCCTGGGAAAGTACGAGGAAAAGTGCCGGACATGCGGCGAGTGCCTGCTGGAGTACACGGACGGCATATGTCCGGTGACCAGATGCTCGAAGGGCCTTTTGAACGGTCCCTGCGGCGGCTACAGCAAAGACGGGAAGTGCGAGGTCGACCCGGAAAAGGACTGCGCCTGGCTGCTCATATACGAACGGCTGAAGGCCCGTGGCCACCTAGAGAAGATGAAAGAGATACAGGCGCCGAAAGACTACTCGAAGATGCTTTCGCCGCGGCGTTTGGTCTGGGAGAGAGGCACTGCTAAGGTTGGAGGAGGGAGTAAATGAAGCTTCGGCAAGCCCTGGAGTCCGGCAACTTTGTATTCACAGGAGAAATCGGCCCGCCGAAAGGCACCGACATTGACGCTGTCATCGAGGAGGCCGAAGAATACTATCGCGATACGGTTACTGCAGTCAATGTAACCGACCTTCAAAGCTCAGTGATGAGAGTCGGTTCGATGGCTATCTGTCACCGGCTCGCGGACGTGGGCATCGAACCTGTCTACCAGATGGTGTGCAGGGATCGCAATCGGCTTGCGCTGCAGTCGGATCTGCTGAGCGCGTCGGTGCTTGGGATCGAAAACGTCCTGGCGTTGACAGGGGACCACGTGCCTCTGGGTGATCATCCAAGTGCAAAGTCCGTTTTTGATTTAGACTCGGTGCAGTTGCTGCAAGTGATAGATAAGCTGCAAGAGGGGAAGGACATGGAAGGGAACGAGCTTGCGGGCACGCCAAAGTTTTTCGCCGGAGCGGTGGTGGCGCCGGCCGCTGAGCCGCTTGAGCCCCAGATCCTGAAGATGGAGAAAAAGATTCGAGCGGGAGCGAAATTCTTCCAAACCCAGGCGGTTTACGATGCGGCGTGCTTCGAGAAATTTATGGACCAGGTGCGGGGATTCGGCGTGCCGGTGCTGGTGGGCATGGTTCTGCTCAAGTCAGCCGGGATGGCGAAGTTCATGAACGAAAACGTCTCCGGTGTGTTCGTGCCGGACGATCTGATCAAGGAACTGGCGTCTGCAGGCAAGAAGGAGAGGAAGAAGAAAAGCGTCGAGATCGCCGCAAGACTCATACGCGAGATGAAGGACATGTGCCAGGGGGTGCACTTGATGCCCCTGGGTTGGGATTCGGAAGTGCCGAAAGTCATCGAGCAGGCAATGTCTTAGAGAGGAAGAAATGGCCGGAAAAGAGGTGGTGCGGAAGGTGGTGCTGGCATACTCGGGAGGACTTGATACGTCTGTTATCCTCCCGTGGCTCAAGGAGACCTACGGCTGCGAAGTGATAGCCTACATCGCTGACGTAGGTCAGGGAGAGGAGCTTGATTCGGCGAAGCGAAGGGCGGAGGCTTGCGGAGCGGCAAAGGTGTGCGCGGAAGACCTGCGGGAAGAGTTCGTACAGGGCTACCTTTTCAAGGCATTGAAGGCCGGTGCGGCTTACGAAGGCTCCTATCTGCTCGGGACTTCACTGGCAAGGTACATAATTGCAGGCAAGCAGGTCGAGGTCGCCCAAAGGGAGGGGGCGGACGCTGTTGCACATGGGTGCACCGGGAAAGGGAACGACCAAGTACGGTTCGAACTGACGTATATGGCTCTGGATCCGAGCCTTGTGGTGATAGCTCCATGGAAGGACGAACGGTGGCCGATAACATCACGTGAGGACGCTCTCGCGTACGCAAAGACACACAATATCCCTCTTGATGTGTCACCGAAGGACATCTACAGCCGCGACCGGAATATCTGGCACCTGAGCCACGAAGGCGCGGATCTGGAATCTCCAGCCAACGAGCCGCAGCCAAGCCTTTTCAAGATCTCGAAACCGATCGAGGACGCCCCGGATGAGCCTGCGTACGTGCAAATCGAATTTGGGAAGGGAATTCCGGTCGCCCTTGACGGTCAGCCGCTGTCGGGCGCGGAACTGGTGGCAAAACTCAACGCCGCGGCCGGCGAGCACGGGATAGGGCAAGTGGACCTGGTGGAGAATCGCGTCGTGGGAATGAAGTCCCGCGGCGTTTACGAGACGCCCGGAGGAACGGTTCTCCGCGTCGCGCACCGGAGATTGGAGACGCTGACGCTGGATAGGGAGACGGCGCACTACAAAGACCTCGTGTCGCAGAAGTATGCGGAGCTGGTGTACTCGGGGCTGTGGTTCACTCCGCTGCGGCGCGCGCTGGATGCCTTCGTAGACGTAACACAAGAATTCGTCACTGGCAGCGTGAAGATGAAGCTCTACAAGGGGAACGCTACGCCCGCGTCGGTTGACTCGCCCTACTCGCTTTACAGCGAGGATCTGGCGAGCTTTGCTATGGGAGAATACGAGCCGCGCAACGCTGCGGGATTCATCTCGCTTTTCGGGCTGCCTGTCAAGATCTTGGGCCAGATTCAGAAGAGGGCGCCAAAGTAGCCGCAGCTCGCCCATGAAACTGAGCGCCAGTCTGAGCGTCTAGATTTCCTGACGGGTGGCTTTTTCACACATCCCACCGAGGGCCCGCTGCGCCGCGGGTCAGGATTGGTCGCGCAGTCGCTCGAGGAGCGCCTTGGCCCGCTTTACGTCGCCGATCCTGTCATGGCCGCCTTCCCGCTCGATGACGAGGGGACCGGAGTACCCGATCTCCTTCAACGTGGCGACAAATCGGCTAATGCCGACTTCCCCATCGCCAAGCGGGACTTCGTGACCCAGTTTGCCGGCTTCTGTCGGCCGCTTTCCGTCCTTGGCGTGGACATGAACCACGTAAGCCTTGAGCATTTCAAGCGCTTTGATCGGGTCGCCGGAATTGTAAAGAATCATGTTGGCGGGGTCGAAATTGATCTTCACATTGCCGTTGCCAAGGTCGGCCATGAAGTCCAGCATAAGAGCCGCGGGCTCCTGTCCCGTCTCCATGGCGAATGTGACCGACTTCGAGGCGCAGTAATCAGCAACAGTTCCTATAGTCTGGAGGAGTCTCCTGTAATCCTCCGAAGAGCGGTCCTCAGGAATGACACCGATGTGCGTTGTAAGCACGGCGGCTCCGACATCGGCCGCGAAATCGGCAAACCGCTTTGTCTCCTCTATTCTCTCCTCCAACATCGCTGGATTCGTGAGTCCGACTGTTTCGTTAATCGTCCGGAGGTCCCGGTAGCTTTCGCCGGAGTAGGAAGCACACACTGCCGAGGGGGTTGCAGAATTCTGGTTCAGAGCGCTTCGGAGCTCCTCCAGACGGCTGTGGTCGTAATAATCTCGGCGAGCTGCCGGATGAAGTTGCACGACGTTGATATCCAGTTCCCCTGCTTTGTTGAGTGCCTCCACGGCGTCTCTTATGCCAAGGGAATTGAGAAATACACCGACTTCCATCGGTCGCATCTAACTGTCCTCCTTCCTACTGGCTTGCATGTTCTGTCAATACGTTCGCAGTACGCCGACGACGACTCCCTGGATCTTGACGTCGTTGGGATAGACAGGAGCTAAAGAGGGATTTCCGGGCTGGAGGCGAATCCGCCCAGCGTCACGGTAGAATTTCTTCAGCGTCACCTGGTCGCCACTGACAAGTGCAACAACTGTCTCGCCATTGCGTGCAGTTTCGCGGCGTTCGACGATGACGTAGTCGCCGTCCTGTATATGCTCGTCCGTCATCGAGTCGCCCCGGACCCTGAGAACGAAATAATCGTCTCCCCGCGGGACAAGGTCGCTAAGGTGAACCATCTCTTGATCGGGGACGACCTCTACGGGCTTTCCAGCAGCTATGTAACCCAAGAGCGGGAGCGACAGCTCACCCTCAGCGATTGAGGGCCTAAGAAGCCTAACCGAGCGAGGCTGATAGCGTTCGCAAGCCACATAGCCCTTCCTCTCCAACACCCTCCTGTACTGGAGGGCGGTTACCTCGCAGACGCCCATGTGCCGGGCCATTTCTTTGAGCGTTGGAGAATAGCCGTTCTTGGTGGAGTATTGCTCGATGAACTGGAGCACTTTGAGCTGCTTAGGGGTCAATGTCATCTTCGCCAACCTCACGCAAATCATAAACTAAAGAAAACGCCAGGTCAATCATGCAACATCTCTGCTTGACTGATGGGCGTAGCGGGAGTAGATTGTCCTTATAGACGGGGGCAAAGGCATGCCGGGAGAAGTGGTATCAAGCGAGGACGTGTTCAAGGGCAAGCGTGTTTCGCTTCGCCTCGACGTCCTGCGGTTCGCATCAGGAGATAGACGGCGGGAGGTCGTGGTTCACCCCGGGGCGGCGGCCGCGGTGCCGGCCCTGGAAAGCGGGGAAGTTCTTCTCGTGCGGCAATACCGCCACGCGGTGGGAACCAGCCTGTACGAAGTGCCAGCGGGCACGCTCGAAAGAGGAGAAGGGCCCGAGGATTGCATTAGAAGGGAGCTCATGGAGGAGGTGGGATTCCGGGCCAAATCGCTGGAGAAGCTGCTGACCATTGCCACCTCCCCTGGTGTTATGACGGAAAGGATTTCCATATATCTAGCTCGCGGAGAGCAAGTCGCAAGCCAGAACCTGGAGCCGGGCGAGGAGATCCAGGCGGCGAAAATGACTATGGAAGAGGCTTTGGAGACCGTGGGGAGCAGTGACATAGTGGACGCCAAGAGCTTTGTGGCGCTTGTGGCGGCCTCGCGGCGACTGGCAGCCGGAGACTCCGGTGAGGAAGTGAGATGAGGCGAAGAAAAGCTCGTGCCGCCAAGACGCGGGCACCGGAATTCTGCCGCGCTGTGATTGCGCTGGAGGCGATCTGGGTGGGCGCGTTCCTGGTTAACATCTTTCTTATGCAGGTATATCAGCAGAGCCCGTCGGGCCAGGGGCACTTCGTGGACGCTTTTGCGCTGCACGCCCCTGTGATGGTCTGGCAAGATGCATGGTGGGAAATGGCAACGTACCTCTTCGTCCACCAAAGCCTTGGCCTCCTGATCATTAACTGCCTAGTGCTGTGGATTCTGGGTTCGCATCTGGAGCGCGAATTGGGCTCAGCGAGATTCGTCGGGCTCATTCTTGCCTGTGGCGTGACAGCGGCAGCAGGCAGCTTAAGCGCCAGCCTCACCATCGAGAGCCTGACGAGCGTGGCAGCGGATACGACTATAAGCGGGGGCCTCGGGGTCGTACTGGGGATAGCCGCGGCTTTCGCGGTGGTGCGGGGGCGAAAAGCCGTTATGCTGACGCGGCTCTTGCCGCTTCGAGGGCGGGAACTGGCGGCTATCGCGGGCGGCCTCGCGCTTGGGCTGGCGCTTCTTAGCAGCAAAGGAGGGATCTCAGCAGTGGTCGTCTCCGGCCAGGTGCTGGGAGCTTTGACAGGTGCGTGCGTTACGCTTGCCAGGCCTCGCGTCGCGGCGTTCATGGCTTGGAGGCAACGTGTTCTGCACGAGCGTGAGTCCACCAGGGAGGAAGAGACGCGAGAGAAAGTAGACGCTCTTTTGGAAAAGGTGCATGGCCTCGGCCTCGACGGGCTGACGAAGAAAGAGCGGTCATTCCTCCGCAACGCGAGCAAGCTCTACCGAAAGCAACCAGGGCGGCACATCAACCGGTGAAAGAAAGCCCTATCTCGCCCAGCCCTGGAGGAATCCTATGAGAGGAAACGATGTCGCGTTCCAAAAATGTATAGACCCGCGCTGCGGTTCCACCTTCGATGTGGCAGAGGTTCTTCACTCTTGCCCGAAGTGCGGCAGCCTCCTTGACGTGCGCTACGAGTGGGATAGAGTGGCCGTCCCGAGTCGGCTGAGTGAGTTCGAGAAGCGCTGGGTGAACAGGCGGGAGCCGCTCGATCTCAGCGGGGTGTGGCGGTTCAGAGAGTTAATGCCTTTCGCTCCCGGAGAAGCTGTCATCACCATTGGCGAGGGGCAGACCCTTCTGTGGGAGAGCAAAATAGTCGGGGAATATGCAGGGCTCAGCCGGGGGAAGCTGTTACTTCAGTACGAGGGTCTGAATCCGTCCGGGTCGTTCAAAGACAATGGCATGACGGCGGCCTTTACGCACGCGGGGATCGTCGGCGCCAGCAGAGCCGCGTGCGCATCAACCGGAAACACGGCGGCTTCGGTAGCTCTCTACGCTGCCTGCAGCGGCATTCTTCGGGCGGTGATATTTATCGGGAAGGGAAAGATCGCGCTGGGAAAGCTGGTGCAGTCGCTGGAGAGCGGCCCGCTGACTCTGCAGATAGAGGGTGACTTCGACGATGCGATGCGCCATGTCGTGGAAGTCTGCCGCCAGGACGGTATCTATTTGATGAACTCGGTGAATCCCTTCCGCCTCGAAGGGCAGAAGGCGATCATGTACCGCGTGCTGGAAGGGCTAGCGTGGGAGCCGCCGGACTGGATCGTTGTGCCCGGGGGTAACCTGGGCAACAGCTCTTCCTTCGGCAAGGCTTTCGCCGAACTCGCGGAGCTGGGGCTCGTGCGGAGGGTTCCTCGTCTGGCTGTTGTCAATTCGACGGGTGCGAACACGCTCTATCGGCTGGTCAACGAGCGCGGGCTTCGCTGGAACGATGGGGCCATCGACGATGATCTGATAAGCTCCTACTACGCGGAGCTCGACCGCACGGGCGCGCGCGCGAAGACGCTTGCAAGCGCAATCGAGATCAACCGCCCGGTGAATCTGAAGAAGTGCCTGCGCGCAATCGATTTCATGGACGGCGTCGTGTGCCAGGTTACCGACGAAGAGATTCTGAACGCAAAGGCGAAGATCGGTGCTGCGAGCATCGGCTGCGAACCCGCCTCGGCGGCTTCAGTCGCCGGTCTGAGGCGGCTGGTGGAGAAAGGGACGATTGGGCGCGATGAGCGCGTCGTATGCATTCTGACAGGTCACCAACTGAAAGACACCGCTGTAACCATCGCGTACCACTCGGGCTCCGAATCCGTCGTCAACGAGAAGCTAGGTGAATACGGTGTAGAATCGACTCCGTTCGACAACCCGCCTGTGGTTGTGCCCAACGACCTCGAGGCGATACGCAGAACGATAGCCTCGGATCCCCAGCAAGCGAAGAGGTAGGCAAATGATCACTATAGGCGTAAGCGGCGCGGCCGGGAAGATGGGCAGAAAGATCCTGGCGCTTGCGTCGGAGGACAAAGCTTACGAAGTGAAGGCGGCGATCGAATCAGAAGGAAACAAGGCCGTCGGACAGGACGCCGGTGAACCGGCAGGGGTCGGCAGGCTTGGGGTGATTGTGACGGACCGGCTGGCGGCCAAGGTTGATGTGGTTCTGGATTTCTCCAGCCCCGGCGGGACGATGCGGCGGCTGGGAGAGTGCCGCAAGCTAGGCGTGGCAATCGTCATAGGAACAACCGGATTCAGCCAAGAGGAATTGGAGGAAATAGAAAGCGCCGCCAATGTCATCCCTTGCCTCCTCTCCCCCAACATGAGCCTCGGGGTGAACCTGGTGGCCAGGCTGGTAGCGGAGGCCGCCGAGGCGCTGGGAGATGATTACGATATAGAGATCTTAGAGGCGCACCACAGGTTCAAGAAAGACGCGCCCAGTGGGACAGCACTGCTGCTGGCCCGCGAAGCGGCGGCGGCAAGAGACCTGAAGCTCGACGAGGCAGCGATATACGGGCGAAGCGGCGAAACGGGCCAGCGGCCACGAGATGTCATCGGCATCCATGCGGTGCGAGGCGGCGACATCGTCGGGGACCATTCGGTCATTTTTGCCGGGGATGGGGAGCGGATAGAGCTGACGCACAAGGCCCACAGCCGCGACACCTTCGCCAGGGGAGCCCTGAGAGCCGCCCAATTCGTGGCGAGCAGACCACCGGGCCTTTACAGCATGGCCGACGTGCTCGGGCTAAAGTAGGCCGAGTAGCGGCTACTGCTGCTCCGTGCCTTTCCGGCAGACTTCCATTCGCGCGAAACGGCAGGAGGCGCAGGTTTCTGGAGAGTGCGAAGGTGGGAACTCACCGTTGGATATAGCGCGTGCGATCTGTTCAATTTCGCGGCGTAAAGCCTCCCCATCACCCGCTTGAAGTGCCCATTCTCTGTGGATGCCGGGTTCGGTGAAATATACGAGGAGGGAGACGTCTCCAAGTGGGACGGAGAAAGCCTTGGCCACCGAAAGCCCGTACGCGTCAAGTTGAATGCGGTAGCGGGCGGCGCGTCTGTCCACATCCTTCGGGCCGATGCGATCCGTCTTGAAATCAATTACAGCCAGCCGCCGCTCGGGAAGAACGCAGAGCCTGTCTATGACCCCGCGCAGGGTCACTTGTCCCAGACGAATGGCGACAGGCACCTCATTGAGTACGTTGTCCGCGCGGGGGGTCAGCTCCCCTACCCTTCCCTCATTGGCGCGGTTCACTGCCTCGAGGGCCGCTTGAACAGCCGCTGCTCGGTCTGCGCCGCACAATTCCGAAGCCTGCCCTACCAACCGTTCCCCTAACTCTTGGAGCTCGGCCGGTGCCGCCCCGTGTGATAGTTGGAGGACTCTATGAATGAAGCTGCCTCGGGCAAGAGCAGCGGAGCGTGGCTCTTTGAGATCGCGAACGGATAGCTCCTCACCCAGAAAGTAGGCGTAAGGGCAGCGACGGTACTCCGCGAGAGCGGTGACGCTCATATCGCGCTCGGGAGCGTGGATGGGCAGCGGCGCCAGGTCGGAAATGAGCGCCCGTTCGCGGTCTCCCGCAAACGGACTTACCATAGACTGGCGAGCGGCCTCAACTACGTCATCCTTCATGACAGGGGCTGGAAGCTCGTCGGGAGGGCCAAGCACGCTGAGCAGGACCTCTGCGGGGTTATTGTCGCCCAAGTGCAATACGTGATCCCCCCCCTCGAGGTGGTCCAGACCCAGGTGAATCAGGATTTGGGGGAGCCAGCCGGTTCCGCTCGGGCGTCGTTTCTGGCTCGGCGTGCATTCTCCGGACAGGATCAGGTGGTCCCGAGCCCGTGTGCAGGCGACGTAAAGAAGGCGCTTTTCCTCGGCCAGTTCTTTCCGGCGTGCGCGCCAGTCCACAACCGCTCGCAGGGAGCAATGCTCTTCGCCCGCGGTCGGCGTACGCCCGGGCAGCGCGAGGCCGATTCCCAGTTCCCGGTCAACGATGGCCGGGCGAGGAGGGCGGCGGGTCTGCCTGCCCAAGTCTGCGAGAATGACTATGGGAAATTCAAGGCCTTTGGCCGAATGGATTGTGGTGATCTTGACAGCGTTCTCACCCTCCAGGTGAAGAGGTGCTTCGGGTTCCGCCACAGCCCTCTGGGCCTGGAGATCAAGTATGCGGACAAGGTCCGGCAACGGCTTGGCGGAGGAGTTCAGCTCACGAAGGATGTCGAGAAACTTCCGAATGTTGGCCACCGCTTGATGGCCGCGGGGTCCGGCTGCGTAGGTTCCCCAGGCTCCCGTTTCCTCCAGCAGGTACTGAAGCAACTGCTGAGCGGGCGCCCTTGCGGCGAGGTCCAGGAGCCTGCTCAAGAGCTGCCGCATCTGGTCAAGCGCCTCAGCATCGGATTGGGCGAAGCCGTCAAAGGAGGCCAGGTCCCGGATTTTCCCCCAGAGCGAGATTCGCGCGCGGTTGAGCGATAGGCGGAAGAGCGCTTCGTCCGTGCCCGAGAAGAGAGGGGATCGAAGTATCGCCGCCACGGCCACATCGTCCCAGGGAGCGGCAAGGAACGTAAGGCAGCTAATGAGGTCCAGTATTTCCGGCTGGCCATAGAAGCCGATGCCAGCGACGACTGCGTAGGGGACCTGGGCGGCGCGAAGCGCTCGCTCCAGCGCCCCCAGATGCGTGCGTCCTCGCAGAAGAACTGCTATGTCTCCGAACTTGGCAGGCCGCGGCTCTCCGCTGTGGGGATCAACAACTCGGATCGGCGCTTCCTCGACGAGCTCGCGGATACGACCGGCAATACGGTATGCCTCGTGTGCGAAGACCGGCAGCTGTGGATGTCTCAGAGAGACGAGAATCTCGGCCCGGCCAAGATCAGAGCGCGCAACCCTCGTCGGGCGAAGCGGCTCGAAGCCAGGCTCGAACGGTTCCCTGCCAACGCCCGGAGCTGCAAGCAGGCGCTCGAAGAGGAAGTTGTTGAAGCGAATCAGATTTGGCTGCGACCGGAAGTTCTCCTGCATCAAGATAGTGCCGGGACGTGCCGTCCCAACGGCGACCTCCGTCTGGGCTGCTTCGTCCATCTCGCGGCGCACCTGTTCCAGCACCTCTACATCGGCGAGCCTGAACGCATATATTGACTGGAGCGGGTCACCGACGACGAAAAGCTTGTCGCGGGCCAGGGCCGGACCTTTAGACACAAGCTGCTTGATTATGCGCCACTGAAGGAAGTTGGTATCCTGGAACTCGTCCACCATGACGTAGCGGAAGCGGCTGCGGCAGCGGTCGCCAATGGCTGGATTGTTTCTGAGGAGTTCGAGCGCTTTGAGCTGTAGGTCGGCGAAATCGAGGGCGCCCACAGCTTCCTTCCTCCTGCGGTAGCTGCTCAACGCAGCCGCTGCGACCCCGGCAAGAGAGTGGAGATGCTCGGCGACGAACCGGTCCGCGGCGGCGTCTATTCGAGTTGTCAGAAGCTCAGCATGCGGGGCGAGAATCCGGGCAACTGCGCGCGCTGCACTCTTGTAAGCTCCGATGTCCCCACCTCGCCACCGCTGCTTGCTCCCCCGGAAACTCCTGCGCGGGGCAAACCCCTCTCCCGTAGTGAAGAAGGGAACAAGCTCGGCCAGCACGGGCGCAGGGCTCTCCTGTGAATTCAGTCTGGCAGCGGCGCCCGAGACGGCCTCGATCAGCTCCGCCGCCTCGCCGTCGGCGAAAGGGGCTGCTTTCAGGATGTGACGAAAGAGCTGCATCAGGTCGGTTTCTTCGAGGAGCATCGCGGCGCGCGAGTCCTGCATGGCGGCCACCGCCGCCGCCCAGGCGGCTGCCATTTCTTCAGGGGAATCCTTCGCTGCGGCTGTGAGGCGCTTTTCAGAGACCTCGCGGTCCGCCAGAAGACTTCTTAGAGTACCCCTAAGCTGCCCGGCGGTCCAGCCCCGCCACAGAAATCGGAGTTCTTCACGAAGCTCTCCGTTCAGCGGGTCTGTTGCCTCCAAAACAGCCTCGTCCAAAAGAACCGTAGACGTGGGCTCGTCAAGCGTTTGAAAGTCAGGATCGACCCCCGCCTCCAAAGGGTAAGCTCTGAGCAGCCTCGCACAGAACCCGTGAAGCGTGGAGATAGGTGCGCCGACCAATTCTTCACGAACGGTTCGCCATCGCATCCCATCAGGCGCCGCAGAGCGATCGGTTATCTCGCGCCGCACACGTTCCATCATCTCAGCCGCAGCTCGTTCAGTGAACGTAACGGCAAGGACGTTTCTGGCGGAGAGTCTGGGGTTTGCCTCCAGGAGCCGCACGTATCGCCGAGTGAGGACGGTTGTCTTGCCCGACCCGGCACCGGCTATGACGGTTATATTCCTCCCGTGGTCGAGAGCTTGTTCCTGGGTTTCCGTCATCTGAAAGCTGGTCATCGTTTCCACCCGCTCACGACTCGAGCACGACGTCCTCTAGCGCAACGGGGAAGCTGATATCAGAGACTTCGAGATCGCCCCTTCTGCAGACGCGCGCGTAGTCGCAGTATCGGCACGAGCCACCCCCTGACAGAGGGGGGAACAGGCCCGAGATTATTCCGTACGCGTATGCGAGGGCAAAACGCGCCGTCTGGGCAATGAGTTCTTGGAACTTCTCTTCGCCCCGCGCCCGAGTCGTCGGGGTGGGCGTGATCCCGGGTACAGGGTGAGCATACAAGATGAACTCAGGGCCGGCGCGGCGCGAATCGCGCGCACGGTAGTAGGCGCATGCGAAGGGCTCCAGGCCGTCTATCCCCGCGTCACGAAGGAGCTTACAGGCTGCAAGCAGGTATATGGGGGGCTGGAGCGCGGTACCGTCGCGAAGTGCGGGTTTCCCGGGCGGGTTCGCGGAGCCGGTCTTGTAATCGTAAACGACGGCCCTGGTTCCCTGGAGAAGGTCAACGCGATCGATCTCTCCGAAGACACGGATGGATAGGGGGGTTCCCAGGACGCTTCCCGATATTGCGAGGGACGGCCCCGTCAGCAAATTGTCGCTGCCATTAGGCCGCGGAGGAGGTCCGAAATACAACTCGAAGTAAGCTGGCACAAATCCCAAGGCCTGGCGCTCCGCTTCGCTTCGCAGGAACGCTTCGACGAAGCCTCCGTCTTCATGCGGGCCCGGGCCGCCGAGGAGGTTATCTCGCAGCGAGAGGAAGTAAGCATCGTCGGTGCGATGAGGAAGCCCGGATATTTCCTGATCCATCCTCAGCCTCATTTCCTCTAAGACACTGCTGAATTCGAGAGGAGAGTCCTCAGGATCAGGGATGGGCGCGAATACGGGTATCGGGGCCGCGCCCTTGCGCCTGCCGGCCATGAACTTCCGTAGAGCCTTGTGGACAGCGCTTCCCCAGTTAAGCGGTGAGACTGCCTCCTCCGGCTCGCCTAGCGGCAGGAGCTTCAGGATCCTTTCGAGAAAGAATCTGTACGGGCAGGCGGCGTAGGATTCCAGCGAAGTGACGCTGAAAATTGTTTCCGCGAACCTTTTTTGCAAGGCGGTGCGGAGGTTGGGGGCTAGGATCGCACCGTCGTAAGGGGTAGCGCCGGGGCTTGCCGCTCTCACATGCCATGATTCAAGGCCTCGCACCAAACCCTTTACGACCCCCGGGCGCTGGTGGGCCAATGCACTGAGGAGAGGAGAGAAGATCTTCGGGGGCTCTCCCCCCGCCGCTACTTCACCGAGCCAGGCGGTCAGGTGGGCTAGCGTTCCGGATGGCGGAGTGTCTGGTCGGCGCAGTACGCTTGCGGGAGGCGCGAGAGACGCAATGCCCTCGATCTCGTCCACGAACGGGGAGCGCAGAAACGCGGCTCTCCCATCTGAGGCTGCCCAGGAGACGGTCGCCCCCTTTCGAGCCGAGGCGATGTAGGAGTAGAAGAGAAATCTGCTCTGAACGCGACCCGGCGGCTCAGCGAGCAATCCCAGGCTTCTCAATTCCTCGGCCTGATGGAGCCCCACGCGCGGCTGAGTGCCGGGGAAGTCTGATTCCGTTGCTCCCACGACGAAAACGTAGTCAGCAGGGGCGGTTCTCATCTGGGGACCCCAGTGGAGCTCTATCGCGTCACCTGAGGGCGGGGGTTCATCCACCCGTTCCGAGGAGACGGCCGAGCGGAGCAGATGGTAATAGTCGTCCAGCGGCCTGGGCGAAGGAGAACAGAGTTCCAGAGCTGAGACCAGCCGGGCCACCACCTCCAACAGACGGGACAGTGAGAGCGCCGTCTCAGCAAATGGGCGGCGCGCCTCAGGGGTTTCGGCGGCAGGCGTCGGTGCCAGTCGGGTTATCCTGAAGTATTCGAGCTGCTCCAGGTAGCGCGTATGGAATTCGGCCGGGACAAGGGGCACAGTCAGGGATTTGAGCCTGTCGAGCATTTGAAGAATAGCCGGTCTCACCACGGAGAATCGCTGAACACCCAGTCCTTCCCGCAGGCGCGCGATCTCATCCTCCACCGGATCGTGATATTCTGGATTTCGTTCGGTCTGGAGTTCGATGATACGCTGCAACTGCTCAAGGCGCTCCCGCCATTCGCCGAAGCCTTCAACGATCCGCGCCGCGCGAGCTACGCGGTCCAGCAACTCGGCGGAAAGCGTGCCGTCCTTCGTGGGAAGCTCTACAACCGGCATCGAAAAGATTCGCAGTACGGAGCGGCGAGAGAAGTTCTGCAGAGGTGCTTCGAGTAGCGCGAGGGCCGCCGAGACGACCGGCGAGCTAATCAGCGCCCTCCCCGCGGGTATGCGAAGCGGTATGCCGTACTGAGAGAAGACGTCGCGAAAGAGCGGCCCGTATGAGGCCAGGTCGTTGGCGACGATCTTCACGGAGGACGGGCGACGCATGGGCTCCGAACGGAGGAGCTTCTTTACGGAGCCCGCAACGGACTCGACCTCTCTGCGAGTGTCCAAATGCTCCGATAGCGCCAGGCGAAAAAGAGGAGCGCGGCCGCTTTCCGCCGATTGGACAAAGAGGCTTTGCGGCCAGCCAGGCCCATCCCCGGTCCGGACGTTTTGGGAAGCGAACTCCTTGAGGTTCTGGAAGAGGTCGCTGCTTGCGCTCAGCTTGCCGTCGGCATCCGGATAGTAGTCAAGAGTAAAGATCCCCTCCGCCGCACCGACGAGCAGAGATTTGACAAATCGAAGCTCCAGTGGACAAAGATGAAAAAAGCCATGTGCCGCCGCAAGAGAATTCCGGGGAAGCCGCACCTCCGCCGACTCAAGGGCACGAGTTACCGCAAGCAACAAGTCATCAGGATCGAGGAGCGCGTGCTTGCTCAGCCATCGGTCGTAGGCGAGCATAAGAGGTCCCAACTCGGCTTCCCACTCCGCTGGGATCCGCCGCTTTCGAGTTAGAGCTTCCCTAAGCAGTCTAGGGCTCCACAACCCCCGCTTCGCCAGCGATATGAATTCGGCTAAGCGTCTCGGAACGCCACCAAGCCGAGCCGCGGCTGCCAATTTCGGGAAGTCGGAGCCGGTAAGAAGTGACCGGACGACGGCTTCCTTTTCAAGTGGAGTTATTGGGCGTTCGCCGCGGGGTAGAGATGAGTGGAGCCACTCGGCGAGGGACTTGATGGTTCCGGTCTTCAAACCGACAACCGCGCCAGAGGGGCATTCGGCCAGGAGGCACCTATTTAACTCAAGGGCTGCCTGACGCGTGGGGAGCAAGGCGTAGGTCGGTGCTCCTGGACAAGAAGAAAGCTGCCTCACGAGCAACGAAAGCAGCCGTTCGCGCTGCCCGGAGAAAGGTGGCCCGTATATCAGCGTTACTTTGTTCAAGGCTAACTCCCATCGCCGACATCCTACAGATTATATTTCACTGAGCGACGCCGTCAAACCTCCAGCACTTGACTCACCCTCGTGACAAGCTATGATAGGGCCTAGGGAAAGGAGTTTTGCATGCAGCGTCCACTGGTTTTTGCGGCTGTTCTGCTGGCAGTCGGTGCAGCCTTCGGGGGAGAGACGGAAGGAACCGACCAAAAGGAGATTGCGAAGGCGGTCGCTGTGACTTACCTCGACTCCTGGCAGTTCAAGGATTACGAGGAGATGTATCTGCTGCTGGTGGAAGAAGAAAGCAAGAAGTTCAAGGAGGCGGAGTTTGCGGAAAAGCTCGGGCGGGCGACTTTCGTGCCGGTGAGCGCGGAGATCTCGTCACTGATACACCGAGGGGAATCAGCGAAGGTACGAGTTACGCTGGAGGATGCGGGAGGACTGGTGAAGAAGGAGACGTTGAGGCTGCGCAAGGAAGGCGCCGAATGGAGAGTCGTACCTTTGTACCTAGAGCTGCCGGTGATCGCGCGGGTGGCGGGTTCCACGCTGGCGGTGGCGGCGCCGGAACTTGATAAACGGGTGCCTGACATACCGGACCTCGGTCTTGATGAGATACTGGACCGGCTGTCGGAACGCGGCGAGGAAGTGGCGGACCTTACGGCTCGCATCAAGTATCAAGCGCCGGTAATGGGGGTCAACATGGGGATGACGGGGGATATGATGTACAAGCGTCCTAACAAGTTCCGCCTCGACTTCACGACTCCCGCTGCGATGACGATGACTTCTGACGGGAATAGGCTGTGGATCGTTGCGGAGCGTCTTGGCTACGTCGCTGACGTCCGCGACATGCAGGAGCAAGAAAACGTAATCCTCGGATTGGGAGACTCGGTAAAAGCCATGCGGCGGGATTACGAGGTCAGTCTAGTAGGCCGCGAGCTTGTCGAGGACAAGCCCACCTACCGGCTGGCATTGAAGAGCAGAAAGAAAGATTCTCCCATCGCCTCGGCGGAACTGTGGATCGATGCAGACTTGTGGGTCCCGGTCAAGAACGTGGCCGAGGCAAGCACTGGGATAAAGGTTGAGCTCATCCTCAAGGACGTGAACATCAACGTCGGCCTGGGGGACGACTTGTTCACATACGAGGGCAAGCCGGGTGTGGATATGCTTCCGCTGGACCTGAGCTTTTTCGGAGGGTGAGCAAAAAGGACGCAGCTCCGGGCCAGCTTCTGCCCCACGAGGAAGGCTTGATCACAGCTCGGGATTGTCGATGAGCCTTGGTTCTCCCAGCTTGGCGGGATAGAAGGGCTCATCGTATTCGGGAATCAGGAAGGTTGCAGTCTCGAAGATACCCGACACCTCGCGGACAAAGAACCGCGAGAATCCCGCGAGCAGTCCGTGCGCTTCGCCGCTGATGGGCTCGAGATCCTGGGGAGGATTTCCGAGAGCCAGCGGTATTTCCAAGGGTGCGATGATGATGTTGATTAGGCCGCGCTTGAGCTTGTGAAACGGGTTGGCACGCTGCGCTGCCTGGGCTTCCGCAAGACAAAGCGATGCAAACACAAGCGCGATAAGGGCGCAGGCAAGCCCCTTTCTCCTGAGACTCTTCATCTGCTCCTCCTTTCGAGTATCGCCCCCGGATGGTCCGCGTTGCGGACAGCAATATTTATAACGTGCCTGGCGACAGTGTCAATGGAAAATCCCGGCGTCTCGACGCTTGATGACCGAGTGGACGGTTGCTAGAATCTAGATTCCGCTGCGGTAAGGAGGAGCCAATGGAAACTTCCGAGATCATGTCGCTTTGTGACGAGTACACAATGCCTAACTATCCGCGCAAGCCGGTTGTGCTTGTGCGGGGGAAGGGGTCCAGGATCTGGGACTCGGAGGGGAAGGAGTATCTGGACTTCTTCCCGGGCTGGGGGGTTAACGGCCTTGGGCACTGCCATCCGCGGGTGGTCGAGGCGATAAAGGATCAGGCCGAGAAGCTTCTTCACGTCGCAAACGACTACTACAACGAAGTCCAGGGGAGGCTGGCGGAACTCCTTTCCACCAGATCCTTCGGCGGCCAGTGCTTCTTTTGTAACAGCGGCGCGGAGGCCAACGAGGCGGCCATAAAACTCGCCCGGATAGCCACCGTGCCCGGGAAGTTCGCCGTCATAACCACGAGGAATTCCTTCCACGGAAGAACATTGACCACGGTTGCGGCGACGGGGCAGGAGAAATACCAGCGAGGATTTGAACCGCTTCCGCCGGGATTCTCTCACGTGCCGTTCAACGACTTGGAGGCGGTGCGGGCGGCGATCGCGCCCGGGACTTGCGCCGTCATGGTCGAACCCATCCAGGGGGAGGGCGGGATAAACGTCGCAAGCGAGGAGTACCTCGCGGGCCTGCGCCAGCTTTGCAATGAGAAGGGCCTGATCCTGATCCTCGACGAGGTACAGACGGGGATGGGAAGAACGGGAAGACTCTTCGCATACCAGCACTACGGGATCGAGCCGGACATCATGACGCTGGCGAAGATGCTGGGAGGCGGCGTTGCGATCGGAGCTGCCGTAGCGCGAAGGGAGATTGCGTCAAACCTGGTTCCGGGGACTCACGCATCAACTTTCGGCGGCAATCCGCTGGCTGCACGGGCGGCGATCGCCACAATTGAAGCGATCGAGGCGGAGAATTTGCTGGAAAATGCGGAGCGAATGGGCAAGCTGATAACCGAGAAGCTGAACGCTCTGGCGCGCCGCTACGGCGGCATACGGGAGGTGCGAGGAAAAGGGGTAATGATCGGCGCCGAGATGGAGTTCCCCGCAACGGACCTAGTTCTGGAGTGCATGAAGCGAGGGCTGCTCGTTAATTGCACGCACGACACCGTCGTACGATTCCTTCCGGCCCTTACCGTTACAGAGCAGGAAGTGAACGAAGCGTTGAAGATATTCGAAGGGGCGCTGGCAGACCAGGCTTCCAAGGCTTGAGGCAGTCATGAGAGTTGATGGACGAAATCCCAAAGAGCTGCGCCCGGTAAAGATGACGCGCGGATTCACCAAAAGCGCACCGGGTTCGGTGCTCATCGAGCTCGGCAGCACGAAGGTTCTTTGCACAGCGTCGATAGATGAGAGGGTGCCCGAGTTCGTTTCAGAGGGCGGCTGGGTTACGGCAAGCTATAGCCTGATTCCCGCTGCTACGGCTCCCCGCCGTACGCGTGACCCGGCCAAGCCCGACGGGCGGGCAATGGAGATAAAGCGGCTGATCGGCCGCTCTCTGCGGGCGGTTACCGACCTGAAAGCGCTGGGCGAGCGGACGGTGTGGGTGGACTGCACGGTTCTGGAAGCTGACGGAAGCACGCGGACGGCTTCCGTCACGGGAGGGTACGTAGCCCTGGCAGATGCAATAAGAAGCCTCTCCCGGCACGGCTCGATCAAGGGCAAGCCTCTCCGGACGAACGTGGCCGCCGCCAGCGTCGGCATAGTTGATGGCGAAGTGCTGCTCGACTTGTGCTACGCGGAGGACGTTAGGGCCGAGGTCGATATGAACGTGGTGATGACCGGTGATGGGAAGCTCGTGGAGATACAGGGAACTGCTGAGGGGAAAGCGTTCACGCAGGTTGAGCTTGATGCTTTCTTGAATGTGGCAGCGGAGGGCATCCGCAGCCTGATTCAGGTTCAGAACGATTGCCTCAAAACCACCTAGCGGCCGGCAGGTTGCAGCGCATGAATCCATGTCAAATAGTCCTCGCAACAACCAACGCCAAAAAGAGGGAGGAACTTCGAAGATATCTCGAAGGACTGCCGGTCGAGCTGCTGCCGTTTCCTGAAGGCGTTGAGCCGCCTCCTGAGGAGGGCGCTACATTCCGAGAAAACGCAATTGCGAAAGCCGTCTATGTCGCAAAGGCGACGAGGGAGTTGGTCATCGCGGAGGATTCAGGGATAGAGGTGGACGCGCTAGGGGGGCGGCCGGGGGTAATGTCGGCGAGGTACTCAGGCGAAGAGGCGACGGACGAGCAGAACAATGCCAAGCTTCTCGCAGAACTGAAAGGCGTGCCGAGCGACAAGCGCACGGCGCGGTATCGCTGCGCCATCGTGCTCGCAAATGAGGAGGGCGCGCTGCTCGAGGCCGAGGGCGCGGTCGAAGGGATCATCGCCGAGGCCCCCAGCGGAACGTACGGGTTCGGATATGATCCGCTTTTCATATACCCGCCGGCCGGCGGGACGTTCGGGGAGCTTGGTGCGGCCGTAAAGGACAAGGTAAGCCACAGGGCACGAGCGCTTAGGGGCTTCACATCGAAGTTGCGGGATTTTCTTCAGTCAGCCGGGAGAGAGGCTTGACCCGGCGCGGGTGCAATTCCGACTTCCCTTTCAGGGGACTATCTCAGTCCCTATGCCTTTGTCGGTGAATATCTCCAGAAGCAGGGAGTGAGGTATTCGCCCGTCTATTATGTGAACCTTCTTGACGCCGGCGCGCAACGTGTCCAACGAGGACTTGAGCTTCGGGAGCATCCCCTCGCTTATCACGCCGTTCGCGATCAGCTCGCGAATCTCCGATTCGGAAAGGGTTGAGGCCACAGAGGTGGGGTCGCCCTGCCTGGTCCAGACCCCGGGAATATCGGAAAGGAAGACGAGCTTCTCGGCGCGGAGCGCCTCTGCCATCTTGAGCGCCACGAAGTCGGCATTTACGTTCAGGCATCCTTCATGCAGTCCCCGCGCCAGCGGCGGAATGACCGGGACGAAGTCACTAACGCAGAGCTCCTCGATCCTGCGGCCATCAACGGATACCACGTCGCCGACATAACCCAGGTCCACCTCTGCTCCGTCTTGGGCACGAACCGGGGAGCACTTTCGTGCTTGAATGACGTAGGAGTCCGGGGGACAAAGGCCCATTGCCCTTCCTCCAAGCTCGATTATTTCCCCGACGAGCCTGGCATTGACAGCACGGACCACTTCCTCGGCGATAAGGACAGTTTTCTCGTCAGTAACCCGAAGGCCGGATACGAAACAAGGCTCGATTCCTCTCCGCCGCATCTCGTCGCTTATGAATATGCCCCCACCGTGCACAAGAATGGGCTTTACCCCCGCCTGCTCAAGAAACACGATGTCCGTAAGGACGCTCCTGGTGATGGCGGGATCGGTCATGGCCTTGCCGCCAAGTTTGACCACGACAGTTCTATCGCGAAACGACTGCATATAAGGGAGCGCTTCTATCAACACGCCGGCTTTGCGCTGCGCTTCCTCCAGCGATACGTCGCGCTGATGAGGAACCATGCCACACCCCTTTGCGTGCTCGTCGGCGGCTGCTGAAAGTCACCTCTTGACTGCACCCACTATACCAGAACATCCGTCGCGCTCCTAGAGAATGAAGCCTCCCGCCGGCTAGGCGTTTCCCCGGGCAACCCAGATGGGACTGGACCAGGCCATCTCGCCGTCTGCCTGAATTACCCGAAGGTAGTAGTATGAATCGCGTCGGCCCGGCGTGACGTCTGTGAAACTCGCGGCGGCGGTGTCATCTTCGCAAAGCCAGCGGTGTAAGGCTTTCCCGTCCTTTATCACCTGTACTTCGAGGAGCCGTTCGGCGCCGCCGATTCGATACGAGATCACCGGAGGCTCGTCGGGCGCCAGCCTGGCAACGTCGCCCATCATCGAGTCGTTCAGCTTGAACTCCACGAAGATGCGCTTGCCCGTCGTGGCGTAGCAGCGACGTTTGCGAATCGCATCGAAAAGAGCGTCGCGGGTGAGCTCCGGCGCGTAGACGGCCGTAAGGCCCGGCTTGCTCGGCCAGCGGCCGCTGAGGAAGCCCGGCCTCGAGATGTGCGCATCGCTTCCGCCTATGACACCTACACGGTAGCCGAGAGCCAGCATATCCTGGAAGAGGAACCTCTCCTTCTCCGCCGTGACGAAGTGAGGGAAGTGCGCGAGGTCTATTTTGCCTCTCTCGGGGTAGTGCGGGCAGTCACGATATTCGGAACAGCCCCAGTTAGAGAATAGTTCGACAACCGGCTCGAGGGCTTGGCCCCCGTAAACGTTCATCCCCACCGATGAATCTCCCGTGAATATGTGATAGAGGTGGTGCGGGATGGCGATAACATCCATGCCGCGAAGCTCTTCCCACAGAGCTTCCACGGAAAGGTTCCGGCGGGCACGCTCTACGGAATGCTCGCCGAGAAACGGCATTGGGAAGCCCGTTCCCAAGCCTGTGTGCAAGCAGGGAATCTGCTCCTTTGCATAGATGTTGTAGTCGCCGCCGTGGGCGTTGCCCCACTCATAAGCGAAGAAGGTCACGAATCTTCCCGGCTGGTGGAAGTCGCGCGTCGCCTGAGTGCTTCTTTCCCAGCCGGCTTGAGTAGTGTGGTGGGCGTGGTCGCAAACGGCGCAGAAGTCGAGGCAGGCGACGTCCCGTGCGTACTCGTAAGTGAAGGCAGGAGATTCGTAACCGTCGGAGACGATGGTGTGCTCGTGAAGCTCGCCCCAGTAAATCTTCATGGTGTGGTCGACCGGCAAGATATAATTACTCCTTCCCACCACGGAGCCCCCTGCGACGAGGCGGGCCGGTGCTGGTTTGCGGAGCCTAAGCCCCCTCAGGACTGCGTGCGGATGGCCCTCTTTTGAGAAGACCAGCCCCTGAGGAAGCCCCTTCACAGCCCCTTCCAGGAAACGCACCTCACCTGCAAAACAGTCAACCGGATTCATATGCTTATCCATAACCTGAATGCGGGCGGCGAATTCTTCTTTCGGGCTGACCGCGGAGGGAGCGACGATGTGCAAATAACGGGCGCTAGCCGGGCAGATATCGAGCCGGGGGCTCTTCTCGATCTCGCGAAAGACGCCGTCTCCGTCCGTATCCGCGAATACGATCATGTGGAAGGCGCGGTTCGTTTCCTCCGACACCACCGCATCGCGAAATTCGAGCCGAATGACGTCGCCGGGAAGGAGGGCATTACCGTTGACGCGCACGGTGACCGAACCTCCGGTCAGCCTGGGTAACGCGTCGGAAGTCTCGCTGATCCCCTCAGGACCCGTTACGGTCAGTACAACTCCTGACGATGCATACCTGGATGTGTAATCGCGGTCCTCAAGTTCCTCCGCGGTCACGTTGTTGTTGACGTAGGAAGCGGCGAGCCGACCGAAGGTTTTCCAGCGGGAGCGAAGACTGAAGCATAGTCGAATCCCACCTCCGGCGGCCATCCCGCCCTCCCCCACCGTGTACTCGAGAACTATCGTCTCACGTGAGCCGGCTGCGACTCTGGGCGGGAGAATGCGGGCTGTTCCAGCACCCGGGGGCAAGAGCTCGACGGTCACGGCGCCGCTCAGATAGTCCAGACACTTTGCCTCCAGCAGCTCGGGGAGAGGCACCTCGAAATCACCTTCACCGGTTTGAAAGTGAATGAACGCCTGCGGCGCTGCCTCGATGTCAAGCGAGAGGCCGCTGCCGATGGAGTTGCGCAGCACTTCCCACGTCCAGAGGCCCGTCACCCTGGTGCGCCGCACGGCCCTTATTCTGAGTATGCTGCCGTCGCTGACAGCGACACTGCCCGAAAGCCTATTGGAGTCCCTCTTCCAGCGGACGAGGGCACGAAGCGTCTTGTATTCGCTCACCGTTTGGCTCCGTTTTCTATCAGGGTTCCCTCACCCATATTGGCGAGGACCAGGCTCTGTGGCCGTCGGTCTGTGTGACGCGGACGTAGTAGAAATCCTCGGCCGAAGGCGGTTCTTCGTCAGCGATGACAAGCTGCTCAGATTTCATGCGCGGCGCCCAGTGCGAGCCCATCATCGCGGCGAAAAGCCGGTTGTTCTTTATGACCTCGATGGATCGTATCGGCGCTTCGGCGTGAACGTCAACGCTGATCGCTCTCGGTGTGTGCGTTGATATCATCTGCCCCATGAAAGCGCCGTCCACTTTGAAGTCGAGTATTATGCGCGCGCCGGTCGTCGCGTAGCAGCGGCGCTCCTTCAAGGCACGGTAGATGGAGCCGCGCTCCAGCTCCTCCGCAAGGACCGCGGTGAGGCCGCTCTGGCGGTATGTGAGCATATTCCAAGGCTCGTGGACCCCTCCGCCCGGCCTGGCGGTGTGACTGTCGCTGCCGCCAGTGAATCCCACTTTCATCCCTGAGGCCAGCGCGTCCTGCACGAAACGCCCCGCCTGTTGAGTAACCACGGGCGAGGGATTCCCGAAGTATTCCGAGACGCCCCACTTCGAGCAGATTTCCACCAAGTCCGGCTCGAATTCCAGATACCTCCAATCTACCCCCTGGAAGCTGCTGGCAGAATGGTGAATTATCTTGATGCATTCGGTAGAGCGGTAGAATTCCAGCATCTCCTCAGTGTAAAGCGTCGGATAGGCGGGGAACGGAATGTCGGCCTCATCGCCGGGGAAATAGACGTTCAGGTCGTAGTGGTCGAACGAGCCGTAGAGTCTGGGAACCTTTTTCTCCGGGTCAGTCACGTGAGGCGTCCGGCGGGTCATATTTGCTTCGAAACCGAGGAGCGTCGCAAACTTTCCCGGATCGTTGTACTTCCTGCAGGCGTCGCCAATAGCAAGCCACGCGCTTTTATCCTCGGCGCGGGTGAAACAGTCTATGTGGTCACCCTGTCCGGCGAAATCGAGCCCTGCCACGTCCCGTGCGTAGGTATAGAGATCGTCGGTGGTTCGCTCGCCGTCTGAAAGCTGCGTGTGGGCGTGAATCTCGCCCCAGAAAAGATGTCTCCCGTCGAGCCGCCGCGGCATGATTGGGTTGGACCAGCCTGAAACGTTGCGCTCTTCGTCTGCGGCGACGATGAAAAGAGGCCGGCCGGCTGCTTCGGGCGCGCTGAAAGGAACGCGGATGCAGCCGCCACTCCCGCGGTCGAACCGAACGCGCTCCGGCAAGTCGGGCAGCGGCGCCGTGCCGCGCAAGCAGAGCTCTCCCTCATAATCCGTCAATAGATTTCCAAATTCGTCGAGTGCGGCTATAACGAGGCTGCAATACCTGTCGTCTGTGGCGGTGGAAGGAGCCGCCACTTCCAGGCTCGCCGCCGCGCCGGGATGGATCGTCAACGTCGGCGCCGGCACTTCAAGCCACTTCCCCGTGCCATCCGGATCGAGCCTGCAAAGGATCTCCTGTATGGGGGCGGCAAACAGGGGCGCTCGCGCCTTTCCCGGACCCGCACCGTACTCTATGGTCACCCGGTCTCCGCTGGTCAACTGCCCGTCGGCAAGGCGAACGGTGAACTGATACTTGGACTGCCGCCGCTGAAAGACAAGGTTGATGGGCCGCGATTCGCCTGATGGTTTGGGGCGCAGCACAGTTGTGGTGCCGATGGAGAGTTCGAGCCGCGCGTTGGCTGAGCAGGAAACTGAACTGAATCCAGGCGCGAACGGATCAACGATCTGCGGGGCCGTCCACGAACCGGGAGTTGTGCCGTGTCCGAACGCGACGGTCAACACGGCTCCGCGGCGGAGCGGACGACTGCCGACCGTGAAAACAAAGCGATAAGTATCCTCCTGGGAGACGCGCAACGTTTTCCGGGGGTGAAATTCGAGCTGTCCTACGGACATTTCCGCACCCTCCGAATGCTCAGACAAAGCTTCTGCTGACGGTTATGGAGACTGCAGTACCTCGGCGCCAACGGGGATTCGCGCGGCCCCGGAGTTGGCGGCATCCCCGAGGACGCCCAGCGGGTCGGCGCTGGAGACCACTGCGGAAGCGACGGGAGGATTGGTGAAAACCGCGAATGATACGGGAGGGAATTTCCTTTCCACGAGTCTGAGAAAGCTGCCGACATCGTCGGGTTCGCTCCGCTCTTTGTGGCCGTCCGGGACCAGCGCGTCAAACGTTGAAATCCGCGCTGCCTTGCCGCGTTCCAATTGAATCAGCAGGCTTGTGAATTCGCGTCCAGAGTCGTAGATCCCTACGACGAGGGTTGACGGGGAAGGAAGCCGCGAGAACATCTTTTGAAACCCCTCGTAGCAGGTGTCGTACCAATCGCCAAGAGGCGGCTCCACGCAAATGCCCGACGAGAACTCGCCGTATACCAATCCGCGGACCATGTGGCGGTATTCGTCCAGGTCCATCCGGTCGTACTCGGGCGAACGGATCCGCACAAAGAGATGCCTCACGGAATCAACGTCGTAAATGAACACGCGGTCCAGGGTATCGTCATCGCTGAGGAGGGACTTGGCGAGGGCACGCGCGTCGGTGATCGGCCCACTGATGTCCGTTCGCCGTTTCTTCTCAGTCTCGCAGACGCGGAGCACGGTGCCTTTGTCGTGAAGAATGAAAAGCTCACGCTGTTGCTTCGCGGGCTGAAGTATCGTGAAGAGGTTCTGCCACGAAATCGGATCCACGTCCACGATTTCAACGTCGGGGCTAAGCATTATCCCGCACCTCCCAGATCGAGATGGAGAAGGGCTGGAGGTTTATCTCTAAGCTGCCATCGGCCTGGGCGTCTTCGGCGCGCCAGAGGCCGACGAATCTTCGGCTGCCCGAAAAACTCAGCACACCCTCGACCTCCTCCGGAGCGGGATTGGCGGCAAAGAGAAGCCTGCGCGCTCCTGACCGATGGACGGCGATTTCGATCCCGTCTCCTTCCGCTTCGAACTCCGGCTGAGGAATTACCTTCCCTACCACGGCATCGGATGAGATTTCATCGTCCGCCATGAAGATGATCTCCCCTTCGCCGCAGGCAGCTTGCTTCTTGCCCTGCAATTGGTCTGCTATGAGGCTGCAGACAGCCATTCTCATATCGAGAGACGGAAGCATGGGGCCGATTACAAGCCGTCCACCGGCCCGAGCGAATCGAAGCAGCCGCCGCTGGACCTCCTCCGCCATGAAATCGGCGGCCTCGACGCACGCGACCCGGTAAGCAGAAAGCCGCTCAAGCGGGAGGTTCGTATCCGCGTAATCGAATTCCAGGCAGGCGCGAGTGAGCGCGCGATCGATCTTCCGAAGCCACTTCTGCGGCTGGTTCTCGTCACGGTTGTGTTTGATCCCCAGGTTGATCTCCGGCTTGTGTAGCCCGCCGGGGAACGGCAGGGGCCCTCGAAGTGCGAAATCCATCCTTGAGACGGCGCGATCGAATCGGGCGATGTCGTAGCTTCTGAGGAGGACTATGCCGCGGTCATTGTGGAAAGACCAGAAGTTGATTTCCCTCAGGAAGCGATTGAGCTTTTCGTAGAGCTCGAAGTAGATGCTCCGGCGGCGATTGTCCCTCGTGATGGGAGCGCCGACCCATCGGTCCCGGTCAACTATCATGTAGAAGTTGACCGCACGGATCCCGTGCATGAGACCGGCGAGCAGGAGGAATTCCTGCTCTTCCGGGGTGAAAACGCGGCCCCGGTGCGTCCAGATACCCGAGCCGAGTTCGGGGATGAACGGAAGGACCGAAGCGCCGTGAAGGAATTTGGCCAGATGTCTCATCTGACCGTAGCCTTCGCGGCCTGCGTAGATGTCGTAGCCCAGAATGTCTATCTGCGAAGGTTCCTCTCCCGGAAGGCGGCAGCCGGGGGACTTACCAGCCTGCGACCGCTCGGTTGCCACAACACTGAAGGGACTCAGATGAGCGGCACACGCGTTGTGGAATACGGGGATCCCCTCGATACCGCGCTCGCGAAACATGGTCGCAATCCGGTTCAGAGCATACCTGATGTGGTACTCCTTGTACTCGACCCAGTCGAGGTGACGGCGCAAATCGCGGGGGCTGCTTCCGCAGAACGCCCGCGGCGGCTCGACCTCATCGAAGGAAGCATACGACGAACCGTAGACCGCATTGAGCGAATCTATGCTGCCGTACCGTCGCTCCAGCGTCTTTCGGTAGAGCCTGATGGAATCAGGCGCATAGTCGGTCGCGTAGGCGCCAAGGAGGAAGTAGAAGCAGTTCTCGTTATCGGACTGGATCGCCACTACGGCTCCCCTGGGATGAACGCGCCCATGGAGGATGGGCATCAGTGCGTCGAAATATACGCCGACTTCCTCGTAGAACTTCTCGCTTGCGTAGCTTGGCATAGGGAAGTGCTTTATGCCCCACCCCCCCAGGGGCACTGAGTCGTTCGCATCGCGCGCTTGTACTTCCGGATCGAGCAACACCCGACGCGGGTAGCCGAAGTAGCTCAACTCAGCGTTAATGTGCGGTCCGGGACGAACCAGCGCATAGAAGCCCTTCTCCTTCAGCAAGTCGAGAAACGCGCCGATGTCTTTCCGCGGATCGGTTTCGCCGAAGTCAAACTCACCCGGTGCGACCTCGTGAACTTCCCACGGAATGTAAGTACAGACCATCCTGAAGCCGAGGGCGGCGATGTTGTCGAGGATCGCCGGCCAGAGCTCGCGGTCATGGCGCCAGTAGTGGAAGCTTCCGCTCCACAGGGGAACGGGCTGGCCGTCCATAATCAAGCCGTCGCGGGAAAAGCTTACAGGCACTGCTTCTCCTTTTGGAAACCCTAGGCGTCCTTCACGGGCTCGTAGAAGAGTTCAGTTTGTGATTTCGCATTTGCCATGACGTCGCTTAAGGAGAACCAGAATCGCTTCAGCTTTCGATCCCCGTTAAGCGGCGCCTGATCCGCATAGTGCGGAGAATTCGGATCCCGGCTCTGTCCGAACGGAATGACTGTGTACGCCTCCGGCATGCCGTTGAAGCCGATCACGGCGGTGTAGACCTGCCCGGCCACGACGACGATCTTGTGGCCTTCGTGCTTCGGTCTGGCGTGATGGAGGCTGGGGAAGTAGACGCCGCAGCCCCCGACGGGGAATTCGCTGCCGCCCCGGCGAACAACATGGATGCGCCCCCACGTCAGCTCCTCCGTGCCAAATTCCGCAACCAAATCGTTGACGGTGTTGGCGAAAAGCGCGGCGGCCCTTTTCCTTTCTTCCCGTGAGCTGACGTCTATCTGCGCCTTTGCTTTCTCTCCGCACAGCCCAACGTACCACCAATAGAAAAACGGCATGTTTTTGCAGTGAACCGAGGCGACCCGGTCCCATCCGCGGAGCCTCTTCGCTATTCTGGCTACGCTGCCCTGGGGGTCAGGGAGCTCTTCCTTGAACTCGTCGTAAACCTTAAGAAGCAGCTCATGCCACGACTCGCAGCCGATGACATATTCATCCATAACGAAGGCCTTCATGTCGTCGAGAGTGATCTCCGAGCGTGACTGAAGCAGCTCTCGAGCACGCATCCCCCGCAGCCCGGGCTGCTTTGACGCATTTATAGCAACGTGTGCTTGATCCTCAGCAGGCAGCCTAACGATAGCCCCGCTTGCTCCTGCCGGGTCGTTGCAGTTCATTACGTATCCTTCCGGAGGGTTATCCACCTGAGGAAGGTCTTCAAATGGGACCAGCCCTTTCCACTCAGTTTCGGAAGTCCAGCCCGGCACAGCTTTGGACCAATCGTAGCCGGGGGGACGTATGGGCACGGTGACCAGGTGAACGTAGAAAAGGTTGGCCGACGCGTCAGCGCAGGTCAGATTGATACATCCCCTCCCGAAGCGGTGCGCCGCCTCCTTGAATTCCTCAATGTTTGTCGCTGTGTTCCTCAGATATAGCTCCTCCATGAAGTACGGGCGGCCGTACGGCGCGAGCTTGACGGCGATCGCGCGATCGCCGTCCACTTCGATCACCGGCCCGTGGTGGCTGCACATGATCTCGTGCTTGGTGACCTCGATTCCACTGTCCGTCCTCACGGGGATTCTCTCCTCGATCACGTCCATTTCCCGCCATTTGCCGTCATATCGATAGCGGCGCGGATTGGAAGGATCGAGCTGCTCGATGTAGGCGTCACCCGAATCAGGCCACGCTGCGGTAATTGTCCAAGCGAGGTGCTCGTTAAACCCGATGGCAATGAAAGGAAGGCCCGGCCTGGTAGCACCCGCCACCCGGAGCCTTTCTCCGTGGAGATGAGCTTCCGCCGGCACGAAACGGCCGACAAAAGGGAGGTGAGGCGCTATCGCCACCATGGCTGCATCACCGGCGGATTTTGGGCGCGCAACCGCCCATGAGTTCGAATACCCGGGCAAGGAATACAAGCCCTTAATTGCAGGATATTCGCGACCCGGCAGCTTGTTCGAGAGCACCCTGGAGATGTGCCAGGTGAAGAGCATTTCCGCGTTTGCGGCGGTGACGAGCTGCCGGGCGGTTATCTGCGGAATCCATTCAGGGACCTCGGAGCGGTGCCCCGACACATAGTCGTTTATACCTTGTACGAAGGCCTCTATGAGGCGCCGCACCTGCACGTCGCTGTTGTCCCATTCTTTCGTCACAAGATGGGGGACCCGAAAACGCCGGATCTCAAGGTCGGTTTCCAGATGACGCGGCCCGAGCACGCTTGCCATGCTGCCGGAGTAACGGAGTATCCAGGTGACCATGTCCTCAAGATGGTCCTGGGCCTGCGCATAGCCGAAACCGTAACAGACTCCCTCGTCCGAGTCGGCTTCGACGTGCGGAACGCCGTACCCATCGCGGTAAATGGTGATGCGCTGAGACATATTGCTTCCCCCGTGTGACAAGCCGGAGGTGAGAAGGCGTGATTATACTGGCGTCCTGTCTTGCTGACAAGGAGCCGCAACTCCGTCAGGAACGGCTGGAAGCGAGCAACGACGCAGCCGAATACGAACTGCGAACGAACGGCGCGGAAGCCACCCCTCTGAAGCCCACTTCCCTCGCCGTTTGCTCGTATTCGGCGAACTCTTTCGGAGTGACGAATCGGTGGACAGGAAGATGCCCGCGTGAAGGCTGCAAATACTGCCCGATAGTCACGATCCTGCATCCGGCGGCATACAGGTCCGTGAGGACCCTGAGCACCTCGTCGGGGCTTTCACCCAACCCCACCATAAGGCCGGACTTCACAAGGATACGCGGGAACTCCGTGGCCGCCAGTTCGAGGACGCGCAGCGACCGCTCATAGTCCGCCTGAGGCCTGACGCGCGGGTAAAGCCGCGCTACCGTCTCTACGTTGTGGTTGAAAACCACCGGTGAGGCTTCCAGCACGCGCCGCACTGCTTCCCCAGATCCCTGGAAGTCGGGCGTCAGCACCTCGACCAGAGCACTCGTCCGCGTCTTGACCGCCTCCACGGTGCGCCCAAAATGACGGCTGCCGCCGTCGGGCAGGTCGTCCCGAGTAACCGACGTGATGACAACGTAACGGAGGCCAAGCCGTGCCACGGCCTCGGCCACGCGCCTAGGTTCGTCTTGGTCCAGGGGAGTCGGGTCGCCGCTAGTCACATTGCAGAAGGCGCAATTGCGGCTGCAGATTTTCCCCATGATCATGAACGTCGCCGTGCCCTTCGCGAAGCACTCATAGATATTCGGGCACTGCGCCTGTTGGCAAACCGTCTCCAGCCGCAAATCCCGCAGTAGATCCCGGACCTCAGCGGCCCTCGGGTTGTGCGACAGCTTTCGCTTAAGCCAAGGTGGAAACTTCTTTGTGGCATGCTCGTTCACGGTGCAGGGACCTCCGGCAAATCGAGTGTCGATCTCACCTCTCCGGCGCTCTCGGCCCGAATCTCGAGACGATCAGGGAAGTCGAAGACCAGCGCAAATTCCTCGACCAATGCCCCTCTCACGGCTTGCTCATCCACCTGCGAGCCGAGGATCGTCGCCATTGAGGTGACCTCCCGGTCTTTTATCCCACACGGTACTATCAGGTTGAAGTAATCGAGATCGGTGTTCACGTTAAGCGCAAAGCCATGATAGGTGATCCAGCGCCTGATGGCGACTCCTATCGCCGCCAGCTTCCCTTGCTGGGCCCAGACCCCCGTGAGGCCCTTTTGGCGTCCTGCTCGAATGGAGAAGCGGTCCAACACCTTTATTATGACAGATTCAATGTCGCGAAGGTAAGCATGAATGTCGCGCGCACGCTCTCGAAGATCAACTATAGGGTAGCCGACTATCTGGCCGGGGCCGTGGAAGGTCACGTCGCCGCCGCGGTCAATCTCCCGGAGCAGTACGCCGCGGCGCGACATTTCCTCGGCTGAAACGAGGAGGTGCTTTCGCGTTCCCCGGCGGCCTACCGTCACGACGGGCGGGTGGCTAAGAAGCACCAGATACCCGCCGCCGGAGCAGGCTACGGCCGCGGCAAGTTCTCGCTGGAGCAGGAACGCGTCGTCATAGTCGGTTTCGCCAAGCTGTATGGTGGTAAGGCTACGGGACATGAGTCTGCAAACCGAGCAACAGCTCGGCTGCCTCCATCAGAGCTTCCGCATGCGTTGGATGGGCATGGATAGTATCGGCGAGCTCCTCGACTGTGGCCTCCATCTGGATCGCCAATGCGGCCTCCGCTATCAGGTCGGTTGCCGCGGGGCCGACAATGTGGACACCCAACACCTGCCCGGTCCCCTCGTCAGCGACTATCTTGACGAAGCCGTCCACCTCACCACCCGCATGAGGTCGCCCCAAAGCGCGGAACGGGAATTTGGCAGACTTGGGCTTGATCCCCTTCTCGGCCGCATCCGATTCCGTTAGGCCCACGGTGGCCACTTCGGGTTCCGTGAAGATGCAGTTCGGAACGACGTCCTCGTTGATTCGCGTTTCCTCTCCGGCTGCGTCATGAGCCACAGTCATCCCCTGGCGAGACGCGTAGTGCGCGAGCAACCACTTTCCTGTTATGTCCCCGATGGCATATATCGACGGGACAGAAGTCTTGCAGCGTTTGTCGATCGGTATAACTCCCTTTTCGGTCTTGATGTCCACCGATTCGAGGCCGAGATCATCCGTATTAAGCTTGCGGCCTATTGCGACGAGCACCTTTTCCACATTCAGCGCCTCACCGGAACCCAGTTTGGCCTCGACCCCATGCTTGCCGGGGGTGAGGCTTTCCACCTTGGTGGAGGTGTGGACGGCGATTTTGCGGCGTTTGAATCCCCGCAATAGCTGCTCAGAGAGGTCGGCGTCTACAAGCGGGAGCACGCGGTCCAGCATTTCCACTATGGTCACTTTGGATCCGAACTCCGCGAAGATTGTAGCGAACTCGCACCCGATCGCGCCCGCCCCTATAATCAGGATGCTCGAAGGCAGTTCGTCCAACTGCAATGCCTCGTCACTAGTGATGATTTTCTCGCCGTCAATCGGGAAGAAGGGGACGCGAAGCGGCTCGGACCCCGTAGCAAGAACGATATTCGTCGCGTGGATGAGCCGGTCCTCTCCCTCGGCGGTCTTAACAGAGACTTCATTCGGATTAACCAGGCGCCCCTCACCCCGTATGACCTCCACCTTTCGACCTTTCAGAAGGGACTCAACGCCGCGTCTAAGTGTTTCGACGACCTTGTCCTTGCGCTTTGACACAGCGCGAAAATCGGCCTGAACGGCGTCGGCTTTCAGCCCATACCGGGAGGCGTGCTTGGCCAGCCCGAACACCTTCGCGCTGGCCAGAAGTGCCTTGGTGGGGATGCAGCCCCGGTTCAAGCAGGTACCGCCGACATGCCCTTTCTCGACGAGAGCAACACTCGCGCCGAGCTTAGCGGCACGCAAAGCCCCGACGTAGCCACCCGGTCCCCCCCCAACAAAGCAAATGTCGTATTTCTCCATCAGACAACTCTCCTACTCGGCGACTGCTTACAGGATTGACAGGGAGAATCTTAGGCGAGACGTTGGTCGCCGTCAAGCAGCTATAGTTGGGCGCCTTCGAGGAGGCCGACGGATCGCGAGTATGTGCCGGGTATCACAACCGGCCTATTCCGCCGCTAAAGCTGAAAATTGTTCGATTTTCCAGTTCGAGTCCCCCTGACTGAGGTCCAGATGCCTGAAGGAGGGAGATTTGTCTTGACATGAAGGCGTGGCAAGGTTATATACTCCTTTGGTTGCTCGGCTTCAGGGCCGGGCAGTGGAAATAGATGCTCTAGTGCACGCGAGGGAACGCAAGGCGGTTTTGAAATAGTAGTGCCGCTGACTATGCGGTTTGCTGAGATAGAGGCGAAGCCGTGCTCGGAGCGATCACTGAACGGGTAAGGGTATGACAAGCTTGGCTGTCTGCCAAGAACAGCTGCTGTTAGTAGTAATTTTCGGATCGGCTGCCGCATTGTGGATCAGTAGAATGCGGCTGGCAGGATTTGCGCTGACACGTACGGCCGGAACACAAGGTACGCGCGTGGGTCCCCGCGGTAAGGTGTGTGCTGACTGCGGAGCAGCAGTTGTACGGGGACCGGCGGGGACATGGCCCGCTGTGCCCAGCGTTTCCGGCAGATGCCGAACGAGACCTTCCCGGGCAGTGTGCCGAGCCGCATCCTGATCCAAACAACCTCGATGTCAGCAGCTATTTCCCCTCCACCTGCACCCTTGTGCACAGAGACTCAACCTTGAGTGACTGGTGCCGCACAATCCGGCAGCCAGTGTGAATATCAGGAGGGGGTGAGGCGAGTGTTTGTATGGATGGTCATAGTCGGCGTATCGGCGCTTGCTGTTGGGGCGGGTGGCTACTATCTCGCTACGAGGATCCAGGAGGAGTCTTCAAGTCACAGGGCCCGGAGGATCCTCGAAGAAGCAAAACAGGAAGCGGAGCGAGTTAAGAAGGATGCCTTCCTGGAGGCGCGGGAGGAGCTGTACAGAAAGAGAGAACGTCTGGAAGGCGAACTGCGTGAAGCTCGACAGGAACTCCGACAGGCCGAGCGCAGGCTCCAAAGAAGAGAGGATAACCTCGAACGCAAGAGCGAGAGCGTTTCGTCCAAAGAGGCTCGAATCCAGGCCCGCGACCAGGAAGTTCAGCGCCAGGAAGAAGAGCTGAAGAACAAGCACGGCGAAGTGGAGGAGCTCATCCTCAGGGAAAAGCGGATGCTGGAGCGGATATCGGGCTTCAGCGAGCAGCAAGCCAAGGATATGCTTTTCCAGCGGATCCAGAGGGATGTCGAGCACGAAGCTGCGGACTTCGTGAGGCGCACTCTGGAGAGCGCAAGAGAAGATGCCGAGAATAAGGCGAAAGATATAATCTGCTCCGCAATCCAACGCTGCGCAACGGACCATACGGCGGAAAGCGTCGTCTCCGCCGTTGACCTGCCTAACGACGAGATGAAGGGAAGAATCATCGGGCGGGAGGGCCGTAACATCCGCGCCTTCGAAAAGGCTACCGGTGTTGACGTCATCGTGGACGACACCCCCGGTGTTGTCGTTCTGTCCGCTTTCAACAGCATAAAGCGGGAAATTGCTCGAAGGTCGATGGAAAAGCTGATCCTCGACGGCAGGATTCATCCTGCAAGGATCGAGCAGATTGTCGCGGACACGGAGAAAGAAATCGCCAGAGCCGTGCAGGACACCGGGCAGCAGACGGCACTGGAGGTCGGGGTGCAAGGACTGCACCCGAAGCTGGTGAACCTGCTTGGGCGCCTAAGGTTTCGTACGAGTTTCGGGCAGAATGTCCTCCAGCATTCCGTGGAGGTGTCGCATCTTTCCGGGATAATAGCCGCAGAGCTTAAGCTGGATGTCCAGCTTGCCAAGCGATGCGGCCTCCTGCATGACATCGGAAAGGCTCTTGACCACGAGGTAGAGGGAGGACACCCGGAGATTGGGGCCGACGTCGCTCGAAGGTTCGAGGAGAACCCCCTCGTGGTGAACGCCATCGCCGGCCATCATGAGGGCGTGGAGCCGCAATCGCTGTACACTATAATCGTCGCCGCCGCGGATAGCATCTCCGCTGGGAGGCCCGGAGCGAGAAGGGAGACCCTGGAGCGCTACATAAAGAGGCTGGAGCGACTGGAAGAGATCGCTAACGCGTTCCCCGGGGTTGAGAACGCCTACGCGATCCAGGCCGGGAGAGAAGTCAGGGTCATTGTGAACGCCGAAAAGGTTGCTGACAGGGAGGCGATTACTATCTGCCGTAACATCGCCAAGGAAATAGAGGAGGAGTTGACCTACCCGGGGCAGGTAAAGGTGACTCTCATCAGAGAGACCCGAGTGGTCGAGTACGCTAGGTAGCCTCCCTTTTGAAGCGGCAAGCGCATGCTGACACGGATTCTCGCCATCGGAGACATCGTTGGAAGGCCGGGCAGGCTTGTCCTCCAAGAAAGGCTGCCGAGCATACTGGCGCGCGAGAAGATAGACTTCTGCGTTGCTAACGCCGAGAACGCTGCCGGAGGTTCCGGGCTGACCCCAGCCCTTGCGGAGGGTCTGTTCTCGCTGGGAATGGACATCCTGACCACGGGAGACCACGTCTGGAAGCGACGTGAGATAATTCCCTACATTCGAGAATCCGAGAGGGTGTTGCGGCCAGCCAACCTGTCTCCTCACGCTGCCGGAAGAGGATACGTCACCGCGAAGGCAAGGAACGGAGCCGCTGTTGGCGTCATCTGCCTTATCGGGAGGGTCTTCATGAACCCGGCAGAGTCTCCTTTTCTGATGGCGGAGGAGGTGGTGGAGGAGCTTCGGCAGGAAACGCCGGTTATTGTGGTGGACTTCCACGCCGAGGCAACATCGGAAAAGCAGGCGATGGGGAGGTGGCTGGACGGCAAAGTGAGTGCGGTTGTAGGCACGCATACCCACGTGGCCACGGCGGATGAGCAGATACTTCCCGGCGGCACAGGCTATATAACCGACGTGGGCATGACGGGGCCCGTCGAGTCCATTCTTGGAAGACGAATTGACAGGGTGCTGGAAGCGCTGAGAACTGCAATGCCGGTACGATTCGAAGTCGCAGACGGCCCGGCAGAAATATCAGCCGTGGCGCTGGATGTGGATTCCGACACGGGACGGACAACCGCGATACACCGTCTCCGGGAGAGGGCGTGATGGAACAACGCGATCTACCGGAAGGTGGCCGACGGATTCACACCGTTGGAGAGATCACCAGACTAATAAAGAGCTGCCTAGCGGAACGTTTCTTCGCTGTTTGGGTCACCGGAGAAATATCCAACGTGCGAAGGCCCCAATCGGGGCACTTCTATTTCACCCTGAAGGGAGAGAGTGCTCAGCTTTCGTGCGTGATGTTTCGCGGCCCCGCTTCGAATATACGCTTCGAGTTGGAAGATGGTATGGAGGTTACCGCTCTGGGTGACATAGACGTTTACGAGCCCAGAGGTGTTTACCAACTCGTTGTGCGAGCAGTGGAGCCCAAGGGAATAGGGGCGCTGCAGCTTGCGTTTGAGCAGCTCAAGCGCAGACTCGCGGCGGAGGGCCTATTCGATCCGTCAACGAAGAAGCCTCTTCCCTTCCTCCCCAGCAGTATCGCCATCGTCACATCACCTACGGGCGCAGCCGTCCAGGATATGCTGAGAATGATCGCGACGCGGTTTCCCTCCGCACGGGTTGTGATATACCCGGTCAAGGTGCAGGGAGAGGGAGCTGCGGAAGAGATCGCGAACGCTATCGAGGAACTGAACAGACTGAGCCTCGCTGATGTAATCATCGTGGGGAGAGGAGGCGGATCGCTGGAGGATCTGTGGGCTTTCAACGAAGAGGCGGTGGCCAGGAGTATACACAAGTCACGAATCCCGGTGATCTCCGCCGTTGGTCACGAGATAGATTTCACAATTTCTGACATGGTCGCAGACGTTCGGGCGTTAACGCCCACCCAGGCGGGAGAGCTTGTCGTGCCGCGGCTGGAGGAACTACTTGAGAGCCTCGAGTCCTCGAAGATGGGCCTGGCGAGGGCGCTACGGCGACGGGTTGAACTGGCCCACGCCAGACTGGGCGGCATCACGGCCAGCGCTGCGTTTCGACGGCCGAAAGAATTCATCGAGAAGAGCACGCAAATGCTTGACGATGTGTGGACCTCCGCCGGAGAGGCGCTGGCGAGGATGTTGGAAGATAGGAAGGCGGCTGCAGTGCGGCTGACGGAACGCCTGGAGGGCCTCAGCCCCCTGGCGGTTCTGCGGCGGGGATACAGCATTTGCCTCAAGCTCCCGGAAGGCAAACCCTTAACCGATGCACGAGATGTCCGTCCCGGTGAGGTCGTCAAGACCGTCCTTGCCCACGGCGATTTCACCTCTGCTGTCAAAGACGTAGAACAAGGAGCTGAACGTGGCAGAGCCGAAATTTGAGAAGCTCTTGGAGGAACTGGAAAGACTGGTGGCGGAACTTGAGGAAGGCGACCTGGGACTCGACGATGCGCTGAAAAAGTACGAGGCGGGCGTGAAGGCGTATAAGAAGTGCCGCGCACTCCTCGAAAAGGCCGAACGCAAGATTGAAATCCTCTTCAAGGATCAGTCAGGTGAGCTCACGCGGCAGGAATTTAAGCCCGGCGGAGACAACAGCGGGGATAGCTGATTGGCAGACCTCCAGGAATACATGAGTAACGCGGAACGAGCGATTGACGAGGCCCTTGACAGATACCTGCCGCCGGAATCCGAGCCGCCGCAGACTCTGCACAAGGCGATGAGGTACAGCGTTTTCAGCCCAGGGAAGCGGCTGAGGCCCACGATGGTGATGATGAGCGCCGAGACGTGCGGCGGCAGGGCGGCTGACGTCCTTCCGATAGCCTGCGCCCTGGAGATGATTCATACGTATTCCCTGATTCACGATGACCTTCCGGCGATAGATAACGACGATCTGCGGCGCGGGAGGCCGACCAGCCACAAGGTGTTCGGAGAAGCAATGGCAATCCTGGCCGGCGATGCGCTGCTCACGCATGCTTTTCACATCTTGGCCGAGCTGCCACCAGCAAACCTGCATGAAATACTGCTCGCCATCACGGAAGGAGTAGGCATCGGAGGAATGGTGAGCGGGCAGGTAGTGGACGTGGAAAGCGAAGGTAAGGCGCCTGACCTGGATGCGGTGAAATACATTCACCTGAGAAAGACAGCGGCTCCGTTTGCCGCCGCCATGAAGGGAGGAGCGCTGGCCGTGGATGCACCGGAGGAAAAGATGCAAGCTCTTTCACGGTATGGCACGGACTTCGGCCTTGCCTTCCAAATCGTGGACGATATACTGAACGAGATCGGCGACGCGGAAAAGACGGGCAAACCCGTGGGAACCGATCGGGCACTCGGAAAACAGACATACCCGCGCGTGGCGGGAATAGAGGAATCGAAGCGGGCCGCGCGCGAATATGCCGAGAGGGCGAAACAGTCGTTGGCATCCTTCGGCCCTGAGGCACAGCTTCTGAGAGATCTGGCTGACTTCATCGTCACTCGCGATAGATAGAGTTACGTGCATGAACGTGGTACTCCTGGGAGACTCTCGAAAGGCGGGAGTGAAGCAAACGTTAGACGAGCTTCTCCCCTGGCTTGAGCAAAGGGCCACGGTCGTCGGCGTTGACCTGGACGACGAGCTTGACCTGGCCACGGTTACCGCCGACATGGTTGTCGTCCTGGGTGGAGACGGGTCCATGCTTTCCGCAGCCCGGCGGATGGCAGGGAATCAGATGCCTTTGGTGGGGATCAATCTGGGCAGGCTCGGCTTCCTCGCGGAGGTGACTCCGTCCGAGATGAAGGATGTGCTGGAGCGAATCCTCGCCGGTGAATATCGCATCTCACGCCGCGTTATGCTCGAATGCAAGCTGCTTACCAGAAGCGAGACCCCCGGGTACTCCCTAGGGATCAACGACCTGGTCGTCTCCCGCCACACGTCGGCACGCATGAGCAGTATCAGGCTGGAAGTGGGGGGCGAAAGGGTGGCGACCTACTGGGGCGACGGCCTTATCGTCGCCACACCGGGTGGCTCGACCGCTTACTCGCTTTCCGCCGGCGGCCCGATTGTCTATCCGGAGATGGAGGCTTTCATCGTCACGCCGGTTTGCGCGCACGCCCTTACTCTGCGCCCCTTCGTCACACCGTCGAGTATGGAACTCCGCCTCGAAGTGGAGCACGCCGACAAGTTGACTGCCGCTGTTGACGGTAGGGTAAACTGGGAGCTGCGCACCGGAGACATTCTTGCCGTCCGGCGAGCAAAGGAAACGCTCTCTTTGCTGGAGCCCGAGGACTTCAACTACTATCATACGCTGGGCACCAAGCTGCACTGGGGGAAGACGGCCCGTGAAGGTTGTTAACATTCTTGTGGAATACTGCAAGGGATGCGGTCTGTGCGTCTCGGTCTGTCCCAAAGCTTCGCTGGAGATATCACCCAACCTGAATCCTCTGGGAACGTACCCCGTGAGGTTCAAGGAGGGTGCCGAGTGCACGGGGTGCATGAGCTGCGTCGTGATGTGTCCAGATGCCGCAATCGAGATATGCGAGGTCACCGAGGATGAGCCAGCGGCAGTTGATGAATGCAAATGAGGCCCTCGCCGAGGCGGCGATAAGGGTCGGCTGCAGATACTATTATGGTTACCCGATAACGCCGCAGCAGGATCTCATCAAATGCATGGCGAAGAGGATGCGCGAGGTGGGCGGGGTATTCCTGCAGGCGGAAAGCGAGGTGGCATCAATAAACATGGTCTTCGGCACGGCGGCAGCCGGCAAGCGCGCCATGACGGCCTCCTCGTCCCCGGGGATAAGCCTGATGCAGGAAGGCATTTCCTACCTCGCCGCGTGTGAACTCCCTGCGGTCATCGTCAATGTACAAAGAGGCGGGCCGGGACTGGGGAACATCGCGCCTGCGCAATCGGATTACTTCCAGTCCACACGCGGCGGCGGACACGGCGATTACCGCACAATCACGATAGCCCCCCATACGCTCCAGGAAACGATTGACCTGGTTCCGCTTGCGTTCGATCTGGCCGATAAGTACAGAACGCCGGTCATGTATTTGTTAGACGGCCAACTGGCTCAGACGTTGGAGCCAGCGGAACTCCCGCCGCCGACTGACTTCTCTGAGCCTGAGAAGCCGTGGGCTTTGACCGGCTGCAAGGGAAGAGAGCCTAACGTAATCAAGTCGCTGCTGCTGGACGCGGATGTCTTGGAGGAACTGAACGTGAGGCTTGACCGGAGGTATAAGGAGATTATTGCTACAGAGTCGCGGTGGGAGGAAATGGAAGCCGGAGATGCAGATGTCCTCACCGTCGCGTACGGGACGGCGGCGAGGCTGTGTAAGGAAGCGGTCAAGACCGGGCGACAGGACGGTCTGAAGCTGGGCCTCCTTCGCCCCATAACCCTCTGGCCTTTCCCGGAGAAGGCGCTCCAGGAAGCCGCGAGACGCTGCAAGGGGGTACTAGCTGTCGAACTCAGCCACGGTCAGATGCTCGACGACGTCAAGCTGGCCCTGGAAGGCGAGCCTCCCACGTACTTCTACGGGAGGACAGGCGGGAATTTGCCTCTGGTCCCCCGCATTGTAGAAATCGCTCGTGGCATTGCCGAAGGCAGGCATACCGAGGAAAGGGTGATAAGTGACTAAGGTTATTTACGCCAGACCCCAAGCCCTCAAGCCACGCCTTACGCATTACTGCCCCGGCTGCGGCCATGGCATAGTTCACAGGCTTGTGGCGGAGCTCATAGACGAGTTCGGCATTCGAGAGAAGACCATAGCCGTCGCTCCGGTCGGCTGTGCCGTGCTGGCCTACGATTACCTCAATGTGGACGTGAGCGAGGCTGCTCATGGAAGGGCTCCGGCGGTGGCCACGGGCATAAGGAGGGCCTGGCCCGACAACTTCCTGCTGTGCTACCAGGGCGACGGCGACCTGGCCGCAATCGGGACGGCAGAGATCGTTCACGCGGCTAACAGGGGGGAAAACGTCTCATTCATATTCGTCAACAACGCGGTTTATGGAATGACCAAGGGACAGATGGCCCCTACCACGCTGCTAGAGCAGAGAACGACGACCACGCCGCTTGGCAGGAAACCACACCTCGACGGCTATCCCTTGAGGGTATGCGAACTCCTGTCAACTTTGGAGGGCGTCTGTTACCTCGAAAGGACTTCCGTGGGCTCCCCGGCCGCCGTTAGGAAGACCAAGAGAGCCATCCGCAAGGTCTTCCGCGCGCAAATAGAGGGTAGAGGCTTCGCGCTCGTCGAAGTGCTTTCGCCCTGCCCCACTTACTGGCACATGTCGCCGCAGCAGGCAGTCAAGTTCGTTGACGATGAGATGACAAAAGTATTCCCTATCGGCATTTATAAGGACTGGGAGGATTAGCATCGCAACGAACGACGAGAGAGTAATATTTGCGGGGTTCGGAGGGCAGGGAATATTATCGCTCGGGCGCATGCTGGCCGAATCCGCGGCGCTCCAGGGTCGACACGTTACGTTCATTCCATCCTATGGCGCGGAGGTGCGCGGCGGCATGTCTTACTGCCACGTTCGCGTTTCTGATGAAGAGATCTACTCGCCAGTTGTCCTGCGAGCAACCACCCTGGTACTCATGAGCCAGGATTCGCTCAGACAGTTCCGCAACTCCCTCGACGACAGCGGCATTGCCCTGGTCAACAGCTCCCTCGTCAGAGTTGACGAGACTTTCGCGAAGCACAAGCACATCTTGATCCCGGCGACGGAGACGGCCTCGGAACTCGGGGACGTGCGCGCTGCGAATATGATTATGCTGGGCGTTTACGACGAAGTGCGCCAATTCGGTCTAGACAAGCAACTCGATGCCTGTTTGGAAAAGGCGTTCCCCGGAAAGAAAGGGACGTTCAGGGATATAAACCTTCGTGCCATCGAAGCCGGCAGGAAGCTATACAGGAAGACCCTCTCTCGACAAGGGACATCAACGCCAGGCACCTTCGCGTAAAAGCTCTGCCCTCTGACCTCCCCGACCTCCCTTACCGGCCCGGATTAGTCGCCGCTGCTTTCCCCCGCGACCTCCAGTTCAGTCACGTCAATCACAGGCTGCTCCCAGCCCGGAACGGAATGTTTGACGCCGTTCACCCGCACGCGCTTGAAGAGAAAGCTGTTGAGATCGACCTTCGAACTTTTGAGAAGGTAAATCGGCCTGTCGCCGACCACAAGCTTGTGCGACGCCGGGCTGTTGATGATGCGCCCCATCGGCTTGAGCCACCCCTCAGCCAGATAACTCGGCTCCTTCGCCTCCTCCGCTGCCTTTTCCGCTTCGTGCAGACGCTTCTCCATGTCGAGAAGCTTCGCCGCAAGTTCCTCAGTACCCGTCTGCATCGTCTTGTACTCGTCAACCAGGGACTGGATGAG
Organism: uncultured Planctomycetota bacterium; assembly: GCA_964622675.1. Classification (GTDB taxonomy): domain Bacteria; phylum Planctomycetota; class DG-23; order CAZBND01; family CAZBND01; genus CAZUUK01. Next base: position 78,658 of record CAZUUK010000001.1, read on the forward strand.
GCTCAGCGCTTCAACTCTGCGGCGGGCGGACTCTCTGACAAATTCCTCCTGCGCCTCCCCGGCCACCTCATTGTAAAGCGCGATTGCCTGGTTGAAGTTGCGCTCGGAGACGGGCTTGCGCAGTTCGGCCACGTAAAGCTCGTTGGCTTTCGAGAGCTTGAGGGCAAGTCCCTCGCGGGCCTCTTCAGCCGCTTTTTCGCCAGAGAGCTCCTCCGCATACTCGTCCAGGGCGGAGTAGTAGCTAACGTACGTCCCGGATATCCATGCTGAAGCCTCGGCGGGCGCCTCTATCTGATGCCAGCCATCCTTAGTGCCTACTACCTTCACCTTCGTCCCACTTGACACAAGTCCCAACACGTCCGCCTGGCTGCTGGGCATGCACCGGATCCTGACGCGGTCACCTGTTACCCTGCCCTCGGTCGCTCCGCTCACGAAGCTAACGTAATCCGCAGCAATCCAAGGCTTAACCGACGACGGCACCTGAATCTGCATCCAGCCGTGTTTCTCCGCCCTAACCACCAGCTTATCGCCGCGTTTCGCCACGGTAAGGATGGTATAGTTGGTGCCGTCACCTGCGCGAACATGTACCCGGTCAGCGCTCACCTGACCCACGTACGGGAACTCTGCCTGCGAAGGTTCAGCGGCGGGGGTCGCCGCCGGCTCCTGTGCCGAGGCGGGGTAGCCGAAAACAAGCGCCACAACGAGAGCAAGCAAGAAATAAGGCTTCATCGCGTCCCTCCCAAAGCGTGGACCGAAACTCCCTGCGCCAACCAGATCGCTTCTTTCCGGACTGCGTCTTTAAAGCTCCGCCTTCACCATATCTCTGATGATGTTGACGAAGCCGAGGAGCCCATTTTCGGGGATTATGATCGAGTGCTTCCTGCCGCCGCTCTTCTCTGAGATCTTCAGATATTTCCCGCTTCTATTCCGGCGAAGGTCGAAGAAGAATTTCTTCTTCTCAATCGTGAGCTGTGCGCTTTGAATCTCCTCGTCTACCTGTCGAGCCTCCTCCGATTCCGCCGATATGGCCCTTTCAAACTCGTCTTCCATGTCCTATCCTCCAAAAACCTGTCCAGTTGCCTCCCGGAACGGATCAGATCCACCGGGTCCCTATCAAAATCCATTGTAGCCCCCCGGGGCTTAATCGTCAACCGCTTTCTGTCTCCCGCGGCCTGGCCCGGGAGCGGTTCCCACAGGGGCGCGGGAACACTCGAACCGGCGTCTTCGCGCCTAGACCCCCAAGGACGAGGAAACAAGGTTTCGGTAAGCGGTACGGAGTCTACTTGCAGCAGGCCCGGGGCAATTCGGGAAATCCGCTCCACCCACGTTCCTGACCGGAAGAATCTCCATCAAAGAGCTGGTGATGAACGCTTCACTCGCGCCGACGAGTGACTCCAGCCGGATAAGCTTCTCGCAGGCGCTGATACCCAGCCCCTCAGCCAATCCCAGCACCTTCGCGCGCGTGATGCCAGGGAGGACGTTGACAGCAAGCGGCGGCGTGAGGAGAACGCCGTCAAGGACAGCGAAGAAGTTGGTCCGGCTGCCCTCAGCTATGTAACCGTCAGGGGTAAGGAAGAGTGCCTCATCAGCCCCTTGCCTTTGGGCTTCCCGCTGAGCGAGCAAGTTGGAGAAATAAGAAGTGGTCTTGTGTCCGGCCAGGAAGACATCGCGACTCCTTCGCTCTTTGGCAACAGCCAGGGAAGCACCGCGCGCGTAGAGCTCCGCTGGATACGGCGAACCACCCTTCGCGTAAACGAAGACTGATCCCTGACCCTCGCGGTCTCGGATATCCCCCGAGCCGCCGGTCACCGTAAGCCTGGTGTAGCCGGTGGTGATTCTGTTCGCTTTGATTGTCTGCAAAACAGCGTCGCGCAGTTTGTGCGTTGGGAGCGTCTCAGGCATCTTCAGCTCAAGAGCGGAGCGCCCAAGCCTTTCCAGGTGCTCGGAAAGAGCGAAAGGCCTTCCGCCGTATACGCGCATGGTTTCAAAGAGCCCGGCGCCATATAGAAATGCGTTGTCGAAGGCAACGACGGCGGCGTCCTTTGCAGGAACCAGCTTTCCGTCAAGAAAAACGATTTCAGCCACGACTATCGCCAATCGTCAACGTCTGCCCCGATGGCTGCGAAAAGGGCCTTTGCCTTGTCCAATGTCTCTTCGTACTCGCTCTCGGGGTCTGAGTCCGCTACGACCGCTCCCCCGACCTGGAAATAGAGATCCTCTCCCGACCGGAGGAAAGTCCGGATGGAGATGTTGAGTTCTGACCCTCCACCGGTTCCAAGGTAGCCGACGGAACCCGTGTAGACGCTGCGCGCCGTGGGCTCCAGTTCATCTATTATTTCCATCGAGCGAATCTTGGGCGCTCCCGTGATGGATCCCCCTGGGAAAGTCGCCTTCAGCAGGTCAACGAGATCCTTGCCCGGATGAAGCTCGCCGACGACAGTGCCCACGAGGTGGTGCACGGTCGGGTATGTTTCGACGACCTTGTGTTGCTTGACCCGAACGGTGCCGTAGGAGCACACTTTTCCGAGGTCGTTCCTTTCGAGGTCAATTATCATGTTCAACTCTGCGCTGTCTTTTTCGCTGTGGAGTAGCTCCTGGCGCAGCCGAAGGTCCTCTTCAAGGGAACCGGCCCTCGGGCGTGTGCCCTTTATCGGGCGGGTCTCCACGCGGTTTCCCGTCACGCGAAGGAAAAGCTCCGGTGAAGAACTGAGCACCGCCTGCCCGTCGAACCCGATGTGGCAGGCAAATGGAGCGGGGTTTATGGTGCGCAACTTCAGGTACAGAGAAACATCATCTGAGCGAAGTTTGGTCTGAAAGCGCTGCGACAAATTCACCTCAAATATGTCGCCCGCGAAAATGTACTCCCGCGCCCGTTCGACCGCCGCTACATACGACGACCTGCTGAAGCCGCAGCGGATTCCCTCGGTCCGAGGCGAAACCTTCTGGGTGGGAACAACGGAAGCGGCCCGCGTCGCAAAACCTACAGCCTCCTTCAGTGCCTCCTTCGTCTCCCTCCCTGCAGCGCAAGTAACTGCATACACCTTTTCATCCACGTGGTCGAAAGCCAGCAGCCTGTCATAGAAGGCGAGATACAGGTCCGGCAGAGGGATGTCGCGCTCTACCGTCCGCGGCAGTCGTTCCAGGAAGTGGCATAGATCGTAACCGAAGTAACCCACGAACCCGCCGGCGAACGGGAAAGGAAGTTCCTCGGGAGTCGCGAGTAGAGGAGGTAGGAATCGCCGGAGCACCGAGAAGGGATTACTTCCTCCTCTCCTTCTTTCCCCGCCTGAGGTCTCGATGAGCACGTTTTTGCCATAGCACGAAAGAATGAGTTTCGGCTCCCACCCGACGAAGGAAAATCTGCCGAGTACGCCGTCTGCAAGGGAGCTGTCCAAGAAAAAGAAATGCGGACTCTGGGAAGCCAGGAGGTACGCTTGCTCCACGGCGGGCGCATCGTGAATGGGCCCAAACTCAACCGTGCCCGCTATCAGTTCGGGCGACCGTAGGCTTCCAATCGCTCTAGTCAATGTAAACGAACCGATTGACGAACCTAATTCCGTCAAGTTCCCGGACAGCTATCCACAGCTTTTTGCCCTTAACGCTTTCCGCCGGGAGACTATAGCTGCGAACGAACTTGCCGCCCGGCGCCATACGAGCGGGAAGGGACTGGATTGGGAGCTCGCCCGGCGATCCGACGAGGCCCACAAGCTGCAGTGTCGAATCAGAGTTGTTGGTAACCTCCTGGAAGACCTCTACAAGTTGCGGCTTTCGTCTTACCTCTGCTTTCATCTCGATGTCGCTGACGACGGCAAACTCCTTCTGAAGCTCAAGGGTAAGCGGCCGTCGCCCGGAAACCTGCAGCAACGCGCGGAGCATGAAGTTGCCCAGCACCACGTCTCGCGGGACGGTGACGGGCGCTTCGGCCGCATAGGTTTCGTCAGGGCCGAGGTCGAAGACGAAGCGACGGTGCTCCGGCGCAAACCCAGGCGGATACCACAGGTCGAGAACGCAGGCGAGGTTTTCCCTCAGGCGGCTCGTTACTGAAATGCCCTGAGGCTGTTCCCCTGCCTTCGAATACAGTTTGTCCCTTAGCTGCCTGGCGGCGAGCGTCATTTCGATTATAGTGCGGTCGAGCTTTGTCGCGAAAACCGGGAGGCCGCCGACCCGGATCTGGGATTCTCCCTCGATGCGCGGGAAATGAAGCCGCTGCCCGAAAATGTCGCAGAACTCGACCTCCTCCCCCAGATCCACAGGCTCCGGCATAGATGATTGGCTGTTCCAGCACGCAAGGAGCAGTTGATCGCCGCGGCGGAAGATCATGTTTTGGCTCCTTCCCGGCAACCGCAGCGCGCCGGCATAGCTCGCCCCTGAAAGGAGACCGTTCAAATTCCGCCAGGCCAGGTAAGTAGCGGTGGGTATTATGTCGTAATCAAAGAGCGGCTGCTGCTCCCCGGCGGATGTCACGAAGATCAGGCCCGCGCCGTGGCGTACGAGGCCAAGCGTCGTTTCGGCCAACCACTGAAGCTCCTGTTGGGGAGCTCCATCGCCGCGAACGGGGAGCTCGACCCAAACAGTGTGCCACCTGGCTTTCGCGTCGGCAAGCCGGGAGCAAGCGCTATCCGGAGAAGCGGATTCAGGCACCCGGAGCACCACGAAATCCACCTCGGACAAGGAAGGTATCCGCTCCGCCATCGCCGCAGGCAGCCCGATGGGCATAGGATGTGTAAGCTCCCGCAGCGCGCGCAAGCTTGCCAGCAGTTCTTGCTCCATCGATCCGACTGATTCACTGGTCGAACCAACCTGCCAAGCGTCTACGAGCCCCCCGTACTCCCTCACGACTCGCCTGACGGTTTCCTGGTAGCTGTCACTCAGCAGATGCAGCGGAAGAACCGCAACCGGGGAAAACCGCTCCTCTGCGAGACTGTGAAGGAGCGATCGAGCAGCTGCAGACCGAGGGTCGCCCGGCGCTCCCAGCTCAACGCGAAGCGAAACCCCAAGACTCCTAAGCAGCGGCTGCCGCTCCCCGAGCCAGACGGAAGAGTCCGCGACGTCAACGGCCAGCACCGACTTAGATGAGCCCTCGATGGGGGGAAGCGGAGCCGGCAACACCAAAGGGGTACGTCGTTCCAAGAGGAGCCCACCGGCCGGCGCCATCGAGCTCTTTGCAGTGAAATATCCATAGAAACCGGAAGGGATTTGCCAGGCGAATTCGTAAGCGTTAGTCACAGGCTTGATCATCTCGGATCTGCTCCATACCGGCCTGCCGATATAGTCGAGCAGCTCCAACTCAAGCGCTGCCACCGGGTAACGTAGGCCTGTAACCTTCCCGACGAGCACCCGCGGTGAGCCCGGGGCAACCAGATTCCCTGGCGTTCCGAGCCCGACTGAAAGCTTGGGATGTTCCGCCACCGCGATTGAATCGAACCAGGCATATCCGTTGATGTCCTTGCCTTCCATTACACAGTCGATCAAGGCATAGGCTGCGTATCTGGGAACGGAATCAACGAGGACTTCCACCTTCGTCCAGTCGGTCGTTCCGCCAACTGGGGGGGTGGCATGAGAGGCGAGCTCGCGCTTGAACGCGTCAAGCCAGAGAATGCGGACGCGAGCGGTGCTTTCCTCCAAGCCTTCAGCCTTGACCCAGGCCTCTAACCGGTAGTCGAAACCGGGCGAAACGGGGAATTCGCGGGATCTATACGAAATGCCGCCGCCGTTCTGGACGAATTCCAGCGAGCGCTTCCCGGTGTGCGATACTGATTCACTTAGCCTTGCCGTCAGATAATGGCGGAAGTCACGAGAGAACTTCCGTTGCCAGTAATCGGGTTGCTGGTCGAAGTCGGCGTCGTCCTCGAAGTCGAAAACGTGGGGCTCGGGCCTTTCCTGGGCCAAGGCAGCCAAGCCTGCAAGGATAGAGGCTGAAAACAGGGCTAAAGAAAGCGCTTTTCTCATCGGAGGCCCCCTTCCGAACTACCGGAGATGGGCATCCAGGAAACTTGGGGGGAGAAAATGTCTCCTCCCACTGTAATCGAGGTGGCTGCCTGGTCTCGAACTTGCCCCCGCAGAAGAAAGCTGAGGCCCCCTGCCAAGGAGACAAACCCCGTTCCTGCAAGAGTGTACCCCTCTCCGGAAACATTCAGGGAGCGAAACGTAACGCCTGCAGCGTTGGTGAATAAAGAGATGTCCATCGAGCGAAACGGTATACCACTCGCTGACCCGCTGGCACCGTCTCCAAACGCCAGCAGGCTCAACGCCTCCAATTCACCAAAGCGTTCCAAGACAGGCTCCTTCACCATGCCGTCCGTTACTCGGAGGGTCGCTTCTCCGTCAACCAAGCCCGACCGAAGCTCACCTTTGGCATCGGCCTCACCCGAAACCACCCCATCAACGAAGTCACTAATGGACGCCAACCTGCCCAGTCTAAGGTCAGCGGCCTGCAATTGCACGTCGAAGTAGCGGAACTCCCCGCGAGTCACCTTGCCTTTGACCAAAAGGGTACCAGGTCCCATATCGAGCTCGGCACCTTCCAGTACGAAGGCTTCCCGGTCCATGATGCCCCTGAACTTGAACCTTTCACCGTTTTCGTCGCCTATTGCTACCGCTGCTGAGCTCAACCCGATTCTCGTCGTTCCCTCGGAGCGGCTCGACACGATCCGGAGGCTGGCATCTCTCAGGCAAAGCCGCTGCGGCGAACCCAGGCTCGGGATAACTCGCACCGTCAGTTCCCCGGCCTTGGCTGATAATTTTACTCGCTTCAGAAGCAGGTTGAACAGGCATAATCTCCCTTTTACCTTAGCGGCGGTCATTTCCACCAACACATCGGGCGTGAGGCACCTGGCGCGAAGACTCTCAATCCTGAAGGTGCCCAGAATTGTGCACCGGAAGCCTTCGACATCCGGGCGTTTGGCGAAGAGGAACGCCAGGAATTCATCGTGGCGAGCCGCTTCCTCGAGTCCGACAAGCGCCTTCTCCAAGATCAACTCCTGCGGAAGGAGAATCTGCGCGCACAGTAGAGCCGCGGCAAAGGCCAGCACG
>CAZUUK010000001.1:85789-104779 GCA_964622675.1 uncultured Planctomycetota bacterium
GTGAATCGTCAGTCTGTCGCCGGCCAAGAGCCGCGAGATAAATATCGGGACTGCCGCCGCGTATTTGGCTTTTGGATTCTGTCGAGGGCCGAATACGTTGAAATAGCGAAGCGATACTGTATGAACGCCCAAAGCAGTCGCGGCAGCCCGACAATAGGCCTCGGCAGCGAGCTTAGACGCCCCGTAGAGGGAGATAGGCAAGCAGGGGTCGGATTCGCTTTTAGGCCGCGGCTGCCCGACCGCCCCGCCGGGTGATGGCGCGCTGTCCCCGTAAACTGAAGAGGAAGAAGCGGAGACGAACCGCCGAACGCCCGCCTGGCTCGCGGCCAACAGGAGCTTCAGAGTGCCGGTGCAGTTCGTTTCGTTGACTTCCAGCGGCTGTTCGATGGATCTGGGAACCGACGCCAGGGCAGCTTCGTGGAAGACCGTCTCCACTCCGCTCATGGCGCGACTTACAGTCTCCTCGTCCCGAATGTCGCCTTCTATGAGCTCGATTCTATTCTCGAAATCCGCCACATTCTCCCTGCGCCCCGTGGAGAAGTTGTCCAGTACCCGCACTTGGCGACCAAGCGCAAGCAGGCCCTCCACTATGTGAGAACCGATGAAGCCGGCCCCGCCGGTAACCAGGCAGACGTTGGTCATCACAATCTCCTCTGTCTTAGTAGCCGCCGCTTCCTGAACCGCGCGCCGAGGCTTTCGGCCACGTGTCTGCAGGCGTCGATATCAACACCCGGAAGCTGGACTGACGTCACCTCCACATCAGGGATTACTTTCACAGCACGCCGAATGAATTCGATGACGGACCCGTACGCCGCCGCCCCGAACCGGGAGCGACAAACTCGCTGATACGTCTCAGCGTCCGATCCGTTCAAGCTGACTGAGACTTTATCCACTATGCCCCTAAGGGACGCAAGCACATTTTTACCGTTTATGAGGTCGCCCTGCCCGTTCGTGTCGAGACGGACGACGGCGCCGTGCTCCTTGAGCCACCGCCCAACTTCCAGAACCACGGACAACTTTTCCGTAGGCTCACCTAAACCGCAAAACACCACCTCCTTGTACTCCAGCGGGCTCTCGACTGCTGCTATGACGTCCCGCGCGGTTGGTTCGTTCTCGAGCCGCAGGCGATGCCCTGCAACATAATCCGTGAACTTGCGGAGGCAGAACGTGCAGTCGTTGCTGCAGCGGCTAGTGATATTCAGGTAGAGCGAATCGCGAATCGGATACGCAAGCGCGGGTTCCGCTGGAAGTCCGCCGAGGCCGAATAGAAGCCGGGCGTTAACCGAAGTCGCACGGAGCACGTCACGCACCGAGTAGCCGAGGATCTCAGCCAGCTTCTCGGCGGTGTGCAGCACGTAAGCTGGCTGGTTCGGTTTGCCGCGAACGGGTTGGGGAGCTAGATACGGCGAGTCAGTCTCCAGAAGCAGTCGGTCAATCGGGACTAGCCTTGCCGCCTCCCTCACTTTCTCCGCAGAGGGGAAGGTCACGATACCGGTGAAGGATATGAAAAAGCCGGCCTCGATTATGTCCTCGACCTCCTTCGGCGCGCCGGTAAAGGAATGGAACACGGCCTTAAGTTCCCGTCGTTGCCTCGCCGCGCTGATGCAATCGGCTTCCGCCTCGCGAGAGTGAATTATAGCAGGGAGGGAAAGTTCTTCGGCCAGCGAGAGGTGGTATTCAAAGCGAGTCCACTGCAAGTCGGCGGGTACTGTCTGGCGGGAGCGATCAAGGCCCGTCTCGCCGACGGCAACGACCCGGGGTTTTGTGAGCAACCGGCGGAGTTGGGAGAGATCGCCGCCACCGTCTTCGGCATTAGGATGAATGCCCGCGGCGGCGAAGACAAGTGGCGAACACGAAGCCAGCTCCGCAGCCGCACGACTGCTGGGAAGGTCTATTCCGACATCAATTACGCCCTCCAGTCCCGCTTCCGCCGCGGAGCTGAGCGCCTTTCTTCTTTCGGCATCCTCCATGCAGGCGCTTAAGTGGGCGTGAGTGTCTATTGGCCCGGGGGCTGGCATCGGTCCGCAATTGGGTTGGTTATAGGGGAGAATCGAAAGCGTCCGCTACAAGTTCGACTTCCGGCCTTCCACCCGGGCCGGGCCACCTGACAGCGACTACGTCAAAGCGCGTAACTACGTTACCCAGGCGCTTTTCAGCAATGTAGACAGCGGCTGCGCGGGCAATGCGCCCCTGCTTGCTCCGAGTGATCGACTCAGCGGCCCCGCCAAAGCTGCCGGGCGCGCGCGACCTGACTTCGACGAATACCAACGTCCTTCCATCCAGAGCGATAACGTCGATCTCACCGAGGGGAGTGGCGTAGTTGGTTTCGAGAATCTTGTAGCCACGGGACCGCAAATACTTCTGGGCGAGCACCTCCGCGTCGCGCCCGCTCCCCCGTATGCCTTCAGCCCCAGTCAATCTTTTCGCTCTTTGACCTTAGTCGCCTTCCCTACCCGTTGCCGCAGGTAGTAAAGCTTCGACCTGCGAACCTTGCCGTGCCGTCTGACCTCCACCTTAGCTATCCTGGGTGAGAGGAGAGGGAAAACTCTCTCGACACCCTCACCCTGAACGATCCTGCGCACAGTAAAGGTCTCCCGTATGCCCCGACCCTTTCGCGCGATGACGGTGCCGTGGAATATTTGGACCCGCTCCTGCTCTCCCTCGACGATCTTCACGTGGACATCAACCGTGTCGCCTACCCTGAATTCCGGAAACCGGTGTTTGCCCGCTTCTTCGTCTTCGACTTGCTGGATGATCGGATGTGACATTCTTCCCTCCTGAATGACCCCGGCTTTTATGCCCGGAAGAGCTGCAAACCACATCCTTCTTATTTTAGCAGGCCGGCTTCCGATGTCAACGACCAGAGCAGGAGGAAACTAGCTCGAATCAGGGACGCGAGCGCAGCTTTGTGCGATCACGTCCCGCGTGAGATAAGGGCGACCCCTTGCGGAAAGAGCACCTGCTCTTTATGCTATGGGCTTAAACACACCGAGGGCAATATCTTCGGGCGCCCTGCACTCGACCCACAAGGTTCTCAATGGACCGCTTACCCACTAAGACATTGTGCGGAGGAGGCTCAAAGCAAGCGAAGGCCCAATTGCCAGCCGGGAGGTGAGGCTTGAATCTGGCCGGATTTGCGGCGACAGTTGTGGAGAATGCAAGCTCGTCGCTGCTGGAATCGTTCGAAGGGTTGGAGCCAAGAGACGTGTGGGCTCAGCCGCAAGCCGATGCGAATCCAATTGCCTGGATGGTTGGGCACCTGGCTTGCCACTTAGATGCGCTTCAGTCGGCAGCATCCGGCGCGCCGAGGCTCTTCGACGATGAGCAGCGAAAGCTATTCCGGCCCGGAATTGTAATCTCGGAAGTACTGCCGCATCTGCCGCCATTCTCCGACGCCGTGGAGGGATTCCTCATGGCTAGGGAGGCAGCGCTGGCCGCAATCTCCTCAGCTACGGAGGAGGAACTTTGCAGCAATTCAGGCCGCCTCCACGACGAGAACCTGCTCGATTCGTCGAAACGCGTCGCCCTTCACCTATCGCTCCACCTGGGACAGGCGCTGCTTGTCCGGAAGCTGCTCGGCAAAGCCTGTGCTCAGGGGTTCTTCCGCGGGCTGAAACCTCACGACCGCCGCGCGGCCATGGAGCGATGGGAGAAGTGGTGGGCGCAAGAGAAGAACCGATTCAACGTGAATCCGCACGCCCAACCAGTGAAAGGGAATTGAAATGAGGCTCACAAAGACAGCAAGACGGCTGAAAGAGGAGCTTGAGCAATTTACGATCGTTGACGCCCACGAGCACTTGCTCCCGGAATCTCAGCGCACATCTGTGAAGGTTGACGTGTTTGTCCTGTTCTCACATTACACGAGAGTCGATCTAGTCGCCGCCGGAATGAAGCCCGAGGAACATGCGTGGTTGATGAATCCCGACGAAGACCTGGACAAGCGCTGGAGATTCTTCAAACCCTACCTTCAGGAGATACGCTACGGCTCCTACGCGCGGCCTGCTTTTATCGCCGCAAAAGAGCTTTTCGGATATGACGATATAAATGACGCGACCTACGGGCCTTTGTCCGAGCGGATCGCCGAGGGCAACAAACCGGGCATCTACAAGGCACTACTCCGCCAGAAATGCAAGATCGAGAAGTCGCTTGTGTGCACAATGTCGGCAGACCACGACCAGGATCTGTTCGCCCCCGTGGCGCGCGTTGACGCGTACGCTGTGGTCGATTCGCGGCAACTCATCGAGCGGCATGCGGCTGAGGTCGGCATGAACGTCGGAGACCTGGACGACTACGTCGAGGTAATCAAGGCCAGCGTGAAATGTTGGAAGGAAAAGGGAGCGGTAGGTTTGAAGTCAAGGACGGGGCCGTACCGGGCGCCTTCGAGGCAGCAGGCGGAGGAAGTTTTCAAGAGGATTATGAAGGGTACGGATGAGAACAAGGGGATTAACCCGCTTTCGGTGTACCTGCGAGAGGTGATGTACGACATCGCCGCCGAGGAGGAGCTCACTGTTGCCGTCCACACCGGCATGTGGGGGGATTTCAGGCAGCTTCAGGCGATTGACTTCATGCCGGTGATAGCGAGCCATCCGCAAACGCGATTCGATCTGTTTCATGCCGGCATGCCTTCGCCTCGCGAAACTGGGGTCATAGGAAAGAACTTCCCAAACGTCACTCTCAACCTCTGCTGGTGCCACATAATCTCGCAGGAGATGACGTGCTCCGCGCTGCAGGAATGGATAGACCTCGTCCCGGTTAATAAGATAATCGCCTTCGGCGCGGATTACGCGAGACCGGTCGAGAAAGTGTACGGGCATCTGGTTATGGCGCGCGAAAACATCGCTTGGGTGCTGGCCGACCGGGTTGATTCAGGCAGGTTCGGCATGGATGGAGCCGTTCGGATAGCGCGAAAACTTTTCTACGAAAATCCCAGGCGCATCTACAGGCTTGGGGCTCAGAGGAGGTCTTGAAGCGGCAGCCCAGATTAACCCGTTTTATTTTGTTAATCCTTACCCCAAATTTGCCTGTTTGACGGGGAAGATTTTTCTTGACACAGGGCTGCCAGAGCGCTATAAGTAGCACGGAAGTATTGGCACTATAGCTCAGAGAGGAGGTGAATTTTATTGAGACGAAAGGCAAAAGGCTTTACCATCATTGAGTTGTTGGTGGTGATCGCGATCATAGCCATTTTGGCTGGGTTGCTTCTGCCAGCGCTGGCTAGGGCACGTGAGCAAGCACGCCGGGCTTCCTGCAAGAATAACTTAAAGCAGCTCGGTCTGGCGCTGCATCTGTACTCGACGGACTACAACGAGTGGTTCCCGAGAGGGCCTGATGGAGCTTATTCCTCATACTCGTTGGGTCTGCTGCTTTACCGTAACAACCTCTACGTACAGGATGCGGCCCTCGTGCTCTGCCCCAGCACAGAGGTGATCACCGGAGCCTGGCAGATATCCAGCGGCGGGCGCATGGATACCAACGGTGGTATGCATGCGTGTTCGTCGTCCTACTCGTACGACCACTACAAGACATCGGCAAGCAATCCCGATGCGGTGGTAATCTGCGACGAGATGGGCGCTGAGCCTCCGGACGTCTTTGGGACGCCCGGGGTACTCGACCCTGGCGATGCGCTCTTTGACGGGGTAGACTACCCGCCCGGCACGGCTCGACCGGAGATCAACTCGCTCAACCACAAGAAGGAAGGCCAGAACTGCCTTATGGTTGACGGCCACGTTGAATGGGCCAACACGCCTCTGGCAGGTGTGGACACGAGGCAGACGTACACAAAGCCATACCTGAACCACATGTTCAAGGACGAGGTCTACAGCACCTCTAGGGGCCCTGGTACGATAATGCCAAACGGCAACGCCTTCCTGGGGAGTGGTTGGCCGCCGGGACCGCATGACGCCTGCTGTTCGGACAACTCAGTCATTGGCGGCTTGAGGCCACCGGGAATCCTGATCTACCAAGGTGACATGCAGCGGCCGTGATCGCAGTGAGTTCGAAGAGGGGACGCTTTCGAGCGTCCCCTCTTCTCTTTCTCTGCAAACCAAGCTCGCCTCCTCTTTCACTTAGCATGCCTCTTCGTGCCGCCCCTGCGTGCGCTTAGGAGGCGTTGATCTCCCGCGCTTGCTCCCGTCCCACTCCCAGATGCCCTTCATCCTTGACAACCGGCGTCTCCGCCGATATACGGTAGCTGGAAAAAGGGGTGAGGGGGATGAAGCGAACAGCCCGCCGTACGGCGGACAGGTTGACGGCAACTGAGCTGGCAGTAGTCGTTCTGATCGTAGGGATGCTCGGCCTTCTGCTAGCCCTCGGCCTCCGGGCGGCACGGGCGGACGCTGTGTGCGCTTCATGCAAGCGAAACCTGAAGATGATAGGACTTGCGCTCAACCTGTACGCCGGCGAGTACGGTGGGTTCTTCCCGCGTGGCCCGGAAGGTAGCTATTCGTCCTACGCTCTGGGGCTGCTTGTCTACGGACCCAATTCATACCTGCCGGATGTCGGGGCTCTGGTATGTCCGGCATCTGACGAGTATCCCGGCAGATGGCAAGCCGACCGCTCCAGCCGCGACGGGGGAGAGGGCGGCCTACAGGCCTGCTCAAGCAGCTACTCCTATGACCATTTCAAGACGGCAAAGAGCAACCCGGACGCCGCAGTAGCGGCTGACGAAATGGGTCTGGAGGCACCTGACACGTATGGTCAGCCAGGCCGGATGGCCTCCCCAGATTACGAGCTCTTTTCCGATATCGCGACGGCCTCTGAGAGCGATCTGGAGGCACGCAAAGCTCTCAACTCTCCCAACCACGCCGGTGAAGGTCAAAACGTGCTCTACGTTGACGGCCACGTTTCGTGGTCATCGTCCCCATTCGCCGGTCGGCGGATCTACTTGAGCGCGCCCGACCGGGGAGAGCCGCTGATGGTCCGGGACGAGATCTACTCCCTGGGTAGCTCAGGCTGGCCCCCCACCGACGGAGATAGCTGCATCTCGGACCATTCCCTGATGAGCCTGAGCAGGCCGGCGAACATTCTCCAATTCGAAGGGGGCTCCTAAGCTCGATTGGCCCCTTGAACGCCCGCGGAGGGGCTCAGCCGGACTTGTCGCACTGCAGAGTACGTACGCCATCCTCACCGCCGACAAGGACCATATCTGCAAGGTCGCAGAAAAGCCCGTGCTCGACGACACCGGGCACCGAGTCCATTTCTCGTCCAAGCTCACGCGGCGTGGTAATTGCCTCGAACCTGCAGTCAATTATGTGGTTTCCGTTGTCAGATAGAAACGGGGCTGAGCCGCGCCTCCTCAGACGGGGGACAGCGCCGAGTCGCCTGAGCTTGTCGGCAGCCAGCTCCCAGCCGAACGGCAACACCTCAACCGGCACAGGCACGCGTGAACCCAGGCTTTGAACCAGTTTCGAGTCGTCCACGATTATGACGACGCGTTGGGCCGCTGCTGCAACTATCTTCTCCCTGGCGAGCGCCCCCCCTAACCCCTTGATGAGGGTCAGGTCAGGGGCCACTTCGTCTGCCCCGTCCACATCGAGGTCCATCGTTATGGAAGGGGTCGGTTCCACGAGGGGGATGCCCGAGCGGCGGGCAGTTTCCGCCGTGCGGAGCGAGGTAGGAACACCTCGGATGCGCAGCCCTTCGGCAATGCGCTGCGAAAGGAGTTGCAGGAAAACCGCGACGGTGGAACCCGAGCCAAGTCCCAGTACCATTCCGTCAGAAACCATAGCAAGCGCGGCGGCGGCTGCCTTGCGTTTTCCCTCGGATTCGCTCAATACATCTCCCCAGAAAAGCCGAAGGCGCCTTCGTACTCAGGAGATGCTCGGGGCGGCGGGAATCTCGCCGCCCCCTCGCCATAGCTCAGTATGTAAGGCGTGATAGAAACGAAGAGGCTTGTGTCACTCTCCTCCACGTCCTTCGACTCAAAAAGCTTTCCTATTAACGGCAGCCTCCAGATGCCGGGGACGCGGCGGTTCACTTCCCTTTTCTCGGTCTTCTTCAATCCCCCTATTACCAGCGTGGAGCCGGAAGATATTGTCACGTGAGTGGCCGCATCACGCTTTGTAATTACGGGCACCTGCTCCGGGCCGCGGAATCCGCTGAGAGTATCCGCCTGAGGTCGAATTTCCATGGTTATGTAGCTGTCTTCGTTCACGTAAGGTGTTACTTCCAGCTTTATCTCGGCGGTTTCGTACTCGGTCACGAACGACTCTGTGCCTCCAACCACCTTGAATGCCCTGTAGGGGATCCTCTCGCCCGTTGCGATCACCGCCTTCTTGCCGTTAGCCACGACGATCTTGGGGTTGGTGAGCAACTCCGCGTAGCCCTCGCTGACCAGGAAATCCAGCATCACTTTTATGTCGCCCATGTCGAGGCCCGCCGAGGTGCCGCGGAGCGCCCCTATCCGAGTGCCGATATGGTAGTCGCCCAGTCCGTGGCGAGCGGGCACGGTCGCCGCAGCAAAAGCCGTATCCTCCGGCAGAGGCGGACGTGCCAGGAGCGAGAGGTCTACGTACGGAGTTGGGTGCTCGCCGCTTTTCGCCCTCCACAGAATGTCAATCCCGTAATCGGCTGTGATATCGGTGAAGATCTCGTACGTCTGCGCCTCGATCATCACCAGTACCGGCCTGTTGTCAACGTTCTCGAAAACCCTGGACATGTATTCGATGGAGCCTGCGGTGTCTGTGACCAGAAGCGTTGTGGGAGGAAAGGGATCCACCCTTCCTCGAGGTGACTTTAGCTGATCGGCGAGCTTGCGTAGTTCCTCAAGAGGGACGTTGCGGGCCGCATAAGCCCGTGTCACCAAGTCAGCCTGGCTTACTCGCTCTCCAGCTTCGAAGCCCAACGCCGTAAGCACCCGCCCCACATAGTCCATGTTCTCAGCCGTATCGCTTGTCAACAGCATGTTCGGCTGAATAACCTGCACTCGGCCTGCTTGTGTTACGAGCGCCTTTGCGGTTGTCTCCGCTTCCTTAAGGATTGAATAGGTGAAAACCATGGTAACGGCACCGTCCGGGGCCGGGACCGCCTTAGTTGCCTTGAACCCGAGATGTTCAACTATTCCCTTCAGGTAGTCGGCATTCCGCTTCTCGTCGGTGAGGATAATCGAGTCAGGCTCCAAAACCTGAACCGCGCCTTTTTCGGTGAGCTTCGCCTGCACGATTCCCTCGATCTGGGCCAGGCGTGGGGAAGGTGCGGTGAAGACCTGTGAGACCATGCGGCGGGCCGGGATTTCGGGACTGCCTGCGAAGCCGAATTGCTGTGACTCGGTAGCAGGCGTAAGGGGACCGCCCAGAGGCTCCAGGCGGTAGTCGTACTCATATTGACCCATGCCCGGCTGCCCGTCAATAGCGAAAGCTGCCGTGAGCAATGAGCATCCCACCAAACAGCTTGCTAAGACAGAAACAAACCATCTCCGGCGGTTCAGGAACTCCCGCATAATCACTCCTCCAGCACCACCTGTCCGGCCATTAGTATATACGCACCGAAGGCGAACGTCTCGTCTGAATTGCAAAAAATTGTATGGCAGATATGGAGCGGCAAGCTGCAGAGATCCCTTTCTCGACAAATAGACGCGGCCTCGTGGGCGACGGTTCGCTGCGCACGGCACTGGCTCGCCCCTAGCCCGCGCTGGCGAGCTCGAGCACTCGGATGAGCTTGGGCACTGTGCCCTTGAGCGAGTAGTCGCGCTCCACAGTTTCCCGGCCTTCCATCCCGATTCGCCGCCTCAGTCCGGCGTCTTCGATAAGCGCCGCCAGCTTCTCATACCATTCATCGGGGTTTGACGCCAGAAAGCCATTTTCTCCATCTGTGATCAATGAGGATGTCACTTCGTTGGCGGTGCAGACGGCCGGGACAGCCGCGGCCATGTACTGGAGCGCCTTGCAGGCTGACTTCCCCCGCGACCAGGGATCGTTGCCAAGCGGCATCACCCCTATATCGAACCACCTTACCTCCGCGACTTCCGTCGAGTAGCTCCAAGGACGGCTCTGGCAAAGCACTGAATCGACGAAGTAATTCGAGCCTATAACGCGAAAAATGAGAGGGTATTTCCTGGCCAGCGCGCGCACGACACCCCGAATCAAATCGAGGTAGACCGTTGTGGTGAAGCTTCCTATCCAGCCCAGAACCATGGGCGGGGGATGGTCGTAGGATCCTCTGGGCGCGTACCGCTCCGTATCTATTGATGTCGGGACGACGTGCGTATTGGGGTTATGGCTCGCTGCGAATTCGCGCAAATATTGGTTGCCGACGACTACGTGGCTTGCGGCCTTGAGGATCCTGCTGACGTTGCGCTCGGGGGCGAGAATATCAGCCATGCTGCGCCCCTGCCTGGCGGGCCGGACGTACAAGGGCTCGTCCATGTCGAAAACCATATGCGGGTTCATCCTGGCCGCGGCAAGCTCAACGATGGGGTAAACTCGCGGGAACGTCCACTGTTGAAAGTAGACGACATCGTAACGCCGGTAGCGTGGCGCAGCGAGGAGCCGCCGCAGCCCCGCCTTCAAGAAGTATGGAATCTTTTTCAGGGAGCTTTGACTTTGATACACGCGATGATAGTGCCGTGCGGGGATCGCGGGCGAAACACGCACCTCAACACCTGCGCTTTTCAGATGCGGCAGGTACTGATAGACCCTGTAGCGGCTGGCCGGACAGGCTTCAGCCGATTGGGTAAGAAATAGAACTCTCATGTTGCTCTCGCAAGTAATGAAAGAAGCAAATTTTCGAGGATTGAAATCGTCCTGTCGAGGGTGTACTCGCTGGCTGTTTTGACCCCCGCTGCAGCCACCCTCTCCCTCAGCGGGCGGTCCTCCAACAATCTTATGATAGCAGAGGCAAGCGCCTTGGGAGAACGCGGCGGCACCACAACGCAGTTTTCTCCATCCTGGGCAAAGTCTCTGACTCCCCCCGAATCGGTGAGAACCACCGGAGCGCCGCACGCCATCGCCTCCAGCGGAGGCAGCCCGAAACCTTCATACCAAGACGGAAAAGCAAACAAGCCGCAGGTAGCGTACAACCGGGATAACTCATGATCGGACATGGGATTGATCATATCTATCGGCATATCGTCGGGGAGATCCAGGGCTTCGCGCGTTGCCACGACAAGCCTAACGCGTGGGACTTGCCGCCGGACGATCCGCAGCGCCTGCACGAGGTCCGCGATGCCTTTCCATCGGGCTTCCCTCCCGACGGTAAGTATGGCGTCCTCGTCGCGGGCGACATTCGATGGCCGGAAGAAGCTATGCTCTATGAAAGGCGGAACCACGACCGAATCGGCGGCGTGATGCTGTCTCAGTTGGTCGCTTATCCACTGCGAAAGCGTCAGCTTGTCGAGTGGAAGCCGATACGTGAAGCTTGCCGCAGCCGCCGCCAACTTTCGTGCCACAGCCCCGCGCTCTGAAAGGACGCCCATAACCAGAGGCTCATAGTGGAGCGCATAGTACGCTGCGACCTTCGCCCTCCCCAGCCGGACCGCTGCGTAAGCCGGGTAGGCGGTTAGGAAAGCGTTCGCGAGAACTACATCGCAACGCGGAAGTCGCGCGCCAAGAAGTGCCGCGTTGCATGCCCGCTCCAGGTAGCGGCCCGGCGCGCGAGTATGAAGTTTGCGCACCTTCACTTGCGGTTCGAGAGGAAAAGGGCTATTGCAATCACGGGATGCGACGGCGAAGGTCACCTCATGGCCGCGGGCGACGAGCCCGTTCGCCATTCCCGCCAGCAGCCGGACGCCACCCGAGACGTTGAAGCCGAAAACTGGAACTACGACCTTCATGGTAGAGCCTCTCACGATGCAATCGGGCCTGCTCTGTCCCCAACCCAGTGCTCCACATGTACGAGCCGCCGAGGAGCTGAACGGCAAAAGGCGCGGCGCTTACGGAGAACGCTCGGCATGAGGCGCAACGCCCGCCCCAATGCCCGAAACCGCCACTGCCGACATACCAGCGAAATCACGAACTGAGCAAGTTCGAACCAAACTATCGAGGGAAGGCCTAAGATGAAGTCAAAGAGCGAATCGTTCTTGAGTATGGCCAGATAGCGGTTTCTCCACAACAGCTCCGAGACGAAGCGCAATCTGTTAGACGGGGCCGGATGCCCCCCCAGTTTAACGTGATAGCCAACTGCGTGAGGCTGGCAAATCGCACGCCATCCCAACCTTCTGGCCCGCCAGCTAAGATCCACGTCCTCGAAGTAAGCGAAGAAGTCCTCGTCAAAGTACTCCTCCCCTATGCGCAGCTCTTCGAGCATCTTCCTTCTATAAAGCGTAGCAGAAGCAGGGGCTCCAAACACCTCGGCGGCACGCCCCAATTCCGCCGAATCTCTCTGCCCCGAGCCCCGGTTGAGAGCGTTTCTGTTCTTCAGTAGAACCATGCCAGCAGAGTCAACAAGGCCGCCGGGGGTTCCGTCTATGCATGCCTGGAAGATCTTACCGCATGCTGTACCTATCGCGGAATCCGAACGGATAGCTTCTACTAGATGCTCGATGAAGTCGGTTTCCAGGTATACGTCCTGGTTCAGGACGAGAACGTAGTCGCCCGACGCGAGTTTGATCCCTATGTTGTTTCCTCGCGAGAAGCCGGTATTGCTTGCGCACCGAATCACGGTAGCGGAAGGAAAGTGAGACTCGATGAATTCGGGGCTCCCGTCAGCAGAAGCGTTATCAACGACTATCAGTTCGGCGTTCGTGTAACTCTGTCCCTTCAATCGGCGGAGCGAAATCGGGAGGAAAGGGATTGCGTTTCTCGCAACCATGACGATTGAGACCAGCTCCATGACCTGCTCCCGATCAGCGCCCAGAGTCGGAGGTCGCAGCGACCTCCAGAAGAATCCTCTCCAGCGCTTTTGCGGAGGCGTCCCAGCTCCAGTTCGCTCTTACATGCTCCCGCGCCTTCAGCCCGAGCTCCTCCACAAGCGATGCGTCGCTGAGAAGGGTTTGGATGTTCCCCGCAAAGGACTCCACGGTCCGCTCGGCAAGAAAGCCGGTTTCGCCGTGGATGATGGTCTCGCGGAAGCCTCCTTCCCGGACAGCCACAACTGGGGCCTCACAAGCCATCGCCTCGAGGGCGGAAAGGCCCAACGGCTCCAGAATCGCCGGAAGTGCGACGACAGTGGCTCGCGAGTAGAGTTGAATCAATTCCGGCTCGCTTACCCATTGTTTAACCTCTACCTCCACGCAGAGGGAACGGGCCAACCGTCTGACGTAATCCAACTCCAGCGGCTCTGCGGTGTCGCAGGCGATGATTAATCGCGGCTTGGGCTCAATCGCGGCAATGCATCGCAGGAGGAAGTCGTATGCCTTGTGCGGAGCAATTCTGCCGACGGAAAGGACGAGCCCCCGTTCGCGAGGTGCGACTCGCCGGAATGCATCAGTGTCCACTCCCAGTTGGAGCACGCGCGGGAAGCTCCCGAAAATGCGATACATCGCCTCGCGCGAGTAGTAGGAATTAGCGAGCACCGCGGTTGGAAAACTGAGCGACGTCCGCTCCATGCGCTTTGTCAGCATATTCGTGGGCAGGTATAGGATTCCCTTCGCCCGCGCCCTGACCCCTCGGGCGTACGGGCGAGGTAATTGCGGTTCGTAAAATCGCCGCAATGGCTCGTCGCAGTGGTACACCGTCGGCTTCGACAGGTATCGAAGGAGCGGCGGCGTCTGGGTGAACATACAGGAATTGACGAACACTACATCGTAATCGCGCGAGTTCATGCGGCGTGCGATCCTTCCCTCAGTCAGGAGCAGTTCGCCGATCTGCAAAAACCTCAACAGGGGATTCAAGAATGAATAGGGACGGCCACCCCGCAGATTGCTACGAAGATTGAACGTGAATGTGCGTTTTGCCAGCGGTCGCAGATCCATGTACAGCTCGCAGTCGGTTGCCATGTTATAAAGATCTATCTCGTGACGCGGTGCAAGTCGCTTGACCAGTTCGTAAAGGCGCCTCTTGCCTCCCCCTGAGGGGAGGTTATGAAAAACGGCTATTTTCAATTGGCGCGCGTAATCGGGTAGCTTGTCCATTTTGCCTCTTCAAGCCTCGAGCCGCTGGAGATGGGGCCAAGAAGCCAAGCTCCACTACGGCATCCCCTGGCCTTCATCCCGCGAAGCCCCCATAGTATAAGAGGAAACAATCGGTCTCGGAAAGGCCTTTATCCTTCGCCGACGAGGACATCAGGACCTCCTCTAGCTTTCTGCTGAGCCCGCGCAATCCGATGAGCGGCGTTTTGCTATCGTGGATTATGGTCAATGAGGCTGCGAGAGCGCTCAAAGCTTCCGGCCGCCGCCCTCCCGTTTCACACTGCGGTCTATGGCAAAGGCACGCGCGTCTATCCCATGTTTCGCGACCATCTGGTGAAGGAGAGAGCGGTTGATTCCGGTGAGTTCCGCGGCGCGAGTGATCTTGCCGCGGCTTTCTCGAAGTGCCTCGATCAGGAAAATACGCTCCAGCCGGTCGGCCACAAGTTTACGTGCGCGGGCCTTTGCCCGCTTGAGCTCCACGTTTGATCTGGGCACCGTCACCTCGCTCACATCCGCGCTTGCCCGGATCTTGGCTGGAAGCTGATCCCGGGTTACGACGGCCGAACTCGACAATGCAACCAGCCTCCGTATGGCGTTCTCGAGTTCCCGTACGTTTCCCGGGTAGTCATAGGAAACCATCGCTTCCAGAGCCGACGGCGAAAGTCGCAACTTCCGTTCGTGAGCGCCATGAAGAGCCAGAAAATGATCTACAAGTAGCAATATGTCGGATCGGCGCTCACGTAGTGGCGGCAAGTACGAAGAGACGACGTTCAGCCGGTAGTAGAGGTCTTCTCGAAACTTCCCTTGCGATACAAGCAATTCCAGGTCGCGATTCGTAGCGGCGACGACGCGGACGTCGACGCGCTTAACAGAAGAGCTGCCAATCCTGCGCACCTCGCCGAATTGAATGAAACGAAGCAGCTTCGCCTGCAGGCTGGGACTCATATCAGCTATTTCGTCGAGGAAGACGGTGCCGCTCTCGGTGGCCTCAAGGATTCCGTCCCTGGTCGAGGTTGCGCCTGTGAAAGCACCTTTTTCATGGCCGAACAGCTCAGAATCGAGGATCGATTCAGGCAGGCCGCTGCAGTTGACCGGAAGAAACGGACCGCCCGATCGTGGGCTGGCTTCGTGAAGAGCGCGAGCCACCAGTTCCTTCCCCGTTCCGCTCTCCCCCTGGATCAGTACCGGAACGTCGGTACGCGCCGCACGTTCCACAATCCCCAGCTCTTTCAAGAAGGCTGGGTCATTCCCCACGATCTGCGGAAATGGGCGCTTTGGAGCGATGGCCTTGCGAATGGTTGATGTCAGGTTAACCGCTTCTGCAAGACTCTCCAGGAACCCCGCCGCCGCCCCGCAGGCGGCGTCAACAAGAGAGACCGCCTCCGACTCGACTAGAATGGCCGCGGAAACAGCATCAAGCCCGGGAATCGGCAGGCACACGAAAGAAGCTGCAGGCGGCCTCACCTTATTGCTAGGGACCTCGTTAACCAAGGGGCGGCCGGTCTTCATTACGTAGGCTGAGACCTGGACGTAGGTAGCTCTGTCCTCAGGGCGCAAATCGGAAATAGACCATCCTCTTCCAACCAGCGGAATGACTTTTCCCCTCCGCTTGACCAGAATAAGCCCCCTCTCTGCGCCTGTTACAGAAATCACGCGGTCCAGGAGCGCGAGAAGAGCCGAGCGGGGATCCTTTCGCGCCAGAAGAACGATCGTTGATCGCAATCTGTCGGGGCCGAGCGAGGGGATAGCATAGCCGGATTCAATTTCAGAACGGACGGAGACCAGAAGTTCGCTGAGGAACTGCATGTCCCGCGAAATCTTATCGAGTGTCTCGGCCGAAAGGGACGAAGGGTCTTTGAGGGCCTTAGCGATGTACTGGGTTTTACTCTCGGCAACGAGAAGCTTCTCGGCCAAGGGTCTCGTCATCCGCTCCTCCGCCGCAGGGAGGATTGTTATCTACGTATGCATTCCGCTGATAATTATCCATTTACGCCCGCGTCTTGTCAATCAATACGGCATTGACAGAGCCCCGTCCGCAGCTTAGAAATGCCGAGAGTAAGGAGGTGGGCCAAATGGACAAGAAGTATTTTCCCGCTTACGGATACGCGGGAATCGTTCTCATCCTCTTCGCTGAACTCTTTGTAGGTCTCGACCGGCTTACGGACGCTGACTGGTCAGCCGTTACCATGTGGACCACGCCGATATGCTGGTGGGGGTACATCCTTTTCGTGGATGCTTTGGTGCCGAGGCTTAAGGGCGAATCGCTCATCCGCACCCGGCCACGCGAGTTCGTTTTCCAGGTGCCTATCTCGTTTATCCTCTGGCTGATCTTCGAAGGGTACAATTTGCACCTCAAGAACTGGGCCTACGTCGGCCTACCGGAGAATGCCGGAGTGGCGTGGGCGGGAAGGTTTCTATCTTTCGGCACCATCCTGCCCGCGCTGCTCGAGACGAATGAGCTGCTCGAGACGCTCGGCGTCTTCAGCCGGATGAAAATAGTCGCTGTCCGGCCGGACAGACGGATTATTTATGGGGCGATATTGCTGGGCCTGTGCCTGTGCATAGTGCCGCTGCTGCTCGGCGAGGAAGTGGCGAAGTATCTGTTCGTCCTGGTCTGGATTGGTTTTTTCTTTCTCTTGGACCCGATCGTTTATTCAAGCGGGGGCAAGTCTCTTCTTGGCGAACTGGAAAAGGGGAGTCTGAGTAGAATTTTTTCCCTGGCGGCCGCAGGATACATCTGTGGGTTCCTGTGGGAGTTCTGGAACTACTGGGCCGCAACGAAGTGGGTTTACCTTGCCCCGTTCACGCAGAGTGCACGGATATTCGAGATGCCCATGGCGGGGTTTCTGGGTTTCGGGCCCTTCGCGTGGGAGTTCTTCTGCATGTATCAGTTCGTGCGGCTCATGGGGCGCGGCCGCTAGATGTGAGGGTCAAGGAGAGCCTGGCTTTTCGGATCCAGTTGTGAAATGTTCTCAATCACATAGCGACCTCCGTCCACGTCCTCGACGACGACCTTGCCGCTTGAAAGCAGTCGGAGATTCTCGGTGCGGTCGCGGAGCTCGAACTTGCGACGCCCCCGATCAGTGTCCACATCAAAATAGAGCACGTGGAACCGGTAACTGAGGCCTTTTATTCTTGTGATCCTTGGAACGAAGTAACCACGCTCGAGTGCATCTGTCAACATCTTCCGCTTCGCTCGGGGCATTTCGCGAAGCTCGCGGATCAGGCCGATTTCCTCACCTGACTCATTTGCCAAGGCGATATATCGGTTGGGGCTCGAGATGGGAAACGCGCAAACAGGTCGGACCCTTTGGAACTCACCGTCGCCCACGTCAATCTCGAGGAAGCCGCAGGATGAAGCCCTTACCTCCAAGGCTTTCGGCTTGATGTAATCCAGCTGTTCGGCGGCTCTGGTTGCACCGCGGGAATCCTTGTCCGTCATACGGCCCTCACTCTGGCCATCTCGGCCTGCATTTTGCAGAGGCGCGCGTACACGCCGTCCATTTCCATCAGTTCATTATGAGTGCCCTGCTCGACTAGGTCGCCCTCCTTGAGTATGAGAAGTCGGTTCGCGCGCTTCAGGGTCGAGAGGCGGTGGGCAATGGCGAAAGTGGTGCGATTTTCGACGAGGCGTTCGAGAGCTTCCTGGATTTTCGCCTCGGCCTCCGTATCGACGGATGACGTAGCCTCATCCAGGATGAGGAGTCGGGGGTTCTTAAGGACTGCGCGAGCGATGGAAACTCGCTGGCGCTCGCCGCCGGAAAGCCGAACGCCCCGCTCGCCGACCTCCGTATCGTAGCCGTCAGGCAGTTGAACGATGAAGTCATGCGCGTTGGCGGCCTTTGCCGCAACGATGATCTCCTCTTGCGCTGCCCCAGGCTTTCCGTAGCCGATGTTCATGCCGATGCTGCCGCTGAAAAGGAACGGATCCTGAAGCACCATCCCGATCTGGTCACGGAAGGCTCTAACTTCAAGCTGCTTAATGTCTGTCTCGTCAATGAGAATCTCTCCTGATGAAACGTCATAGAATCGTGCCAGAAGATTGACAAGCGTCGACTTCCCCGCGCCGCTCGGCCCTGCAAGGCCGATCATCTCGCCCGGCTTGACAGCAAAGGAAATATCCTTTAACACCGGCTCCCCGTCGTCATAACGGAACCAGACGTTCTTGAAGTCCACCTTCCCTTCAACGGGCGACTTGACGACCGGCTTGCGGACGTTCTTTATAGCAGGTTCTGTATCAAGCACCTCGAAAACCCGGTCGGCCGACGTCAGCGCCCTCTGCACCATCCGCGAGAGCATGGTAAGCATTCTGACCGGCCAGTAAAACATGAATATGAACCTCAAGAACATATAGAGCGTACCCATGCTCATCGCACCGTTGCCATCACCTGAAGCAATGACCATTGTACCGCCGTACAGCCACACGACCATCGTGCCGACCATTATGAGAAACTCGACTGCGGGGTGGTAGAAGGCGTGGACCTTTATGGCGCGGAGCATCTGGCCGTAGTAGTTGTAGCTGCG
Organism: uncultured Planctomycetota bacterium; assembly: GCA_964622675.1. Classification (GTDB taxonomy): domain Bacteria; phylum Planctomycetota; class DG-23; order CAZBND01; family CAZBND01; genus CAZUUK01. The sequence continues at coordinate 104,316 of CAZUUK010000001.1, forward strand.
GCGATCAAACCTGTTGATCTCGCGATCCTCCTGGGCGAATGCCCGTACGACTTTCACGCCGGGTATGGCATCCCCCAGCAGGGAACTCAAGCTTGCCCAGTAGCGCCATGCTTTGTGGTAAACCCTCCGGAGCCACCTCATCAGAAAAAAAGTAAGCACTGCCATGATCGGAATTGATACCAGGCTTGCGGCCGCGAGTCGGGCGTCAAAGTAGAATAGAACTACGCCTATGCCAATGATCACCAACACGGAGTGGACGAATTCGGGCACCCAGGTTGAGAGAAATTCCTGGAGCCGATCAGTATCGCTCGTAACACGTTGCATGAGGTTGCCGGTGGTCTTGCGCTGGTAAAAGCTGAGGGCAAGGCGCTGGAGGTGGCGATACACCTCGGCGCGGAGGTTCAGGATAACCCTTTGGCCCAGCCAGGGACCCAGGAATCCGCGGATTCCGCCCAAAGAGAGGC
>CAZUUK010000001.1:104789-118083 GCA_964622675.1 uncultured Planctomycetota bacterium
GTATTTGAGCAACGCATCGCGGCTTCCAGCCAATATTCCATCATCTATCATCCTCCGCTGGAATAGCGGGGGCAGCAGAGCCAAGCCACTCGAAAGCACGGTAATGAGAAAGACGACCAACACCCAAGGCCAGAAAGGCTTGAGAAACGTCAGGGCGCGTAAGAAAAGTGCAGTTTTAGGCGAGCAATAGGGGCAGCGGCTGCCGTCAGGTGGCAACGCCCGCCCGCACTTGTCGCACCGGACCTTTCTGGGAATAGGCGGCCCTTCTTGGTCAAGCGTGGTCCTTCGAGTCGCCGGGGGCCGCCCCATTTCGTCGGTTTCCTCTTCGGCCGGCCTCTCTACCTGGTCGCCCTGCGGCACGATGGGAGCAGAGGACCTGGTATCCACCGTGATTCGGTCGTCAGAGTCCTCCTCGTTTTCCCTTCGTCGCCGCCGTATGCGGCGGCTCTTGGCCTCGTCGCGCAGCCCAGCTTCTTTAACCAGGCTTCGGAAGACGGGGAGAGCGTCAGCGAATTTGTCCGACATAGCCCTGGTGTATCTCGCGGCCTCGACGGACCCTTCGTCGGTGTCCACCTCTATAACGCTGTTGCCAACGAAATTGTGTATGTAGACGGCCGAGACTGACGAAAGGGGGATCCGTCTTATGTTAATGCGATTGGCGTGATCCGGAGAGACTATGATGAAGGCTCTCTCCGTTGCCACGAGCCACATGTCACCGTATTCCCCATCTCGTCGGATGTCAGCACGCAGAACTACCTTCGGAGTCTCATGAAGCTCCATCTGCCGCCTTACGTGAGGCTCCAGTTCCTCCGGGAGCTTGTCGAAACGGCTCTTTTCTTCCATCTCCTCAGCGCTCAAATCTGATCACACCCGATTCTGATATGAGCATGTCTATCTTCTCGTCCGTCTGGGAATTCGGCACACGCTCCATGATCTGGCACTCGTACGCCAAGGCACAGCGAGTGGCTTGAAGCCCGGAGGAGGCCAGAAATTTGTCGTAATACCCGCCCCCTCGTCCAAGGCGGTTCCCGTCGCGGTCAAAGGCGAGGCCCGGAACTACCACAAGATCTATCTGGCCGGGCAGCACGGCCGTAGCCTCCCTCGGCTCCCTGATGCCGAAGGTGCCGGGAACCACGTCCCGGACGGGATCTCTCACGAGCGCGGGAACGAGACGCCTTCGCTTGGAATCCGTCGCGGGGTAACACACCTCCCTACCTGCGGCCAACGCCCCACGCGCAATCCTGTCGGTGTCAATCTCGTCTTCCATACTAGCATAGATCATTATCATCTTCGCGCGTTCAAACTCCGGCAGGGCAAGGAATCTCTTGGCGATTTCCCTATCCTTATTGTCCCGCTGCGAGCGCGACAGGTTCGCTATCCTTGCTCTTGCTTCCCTGCGGACCTCTTCCTTTTCCACCCTTCCATCCTTCGCTTGATTTCCTTCTCGTAGCCGCTGTCGGAGGGTTTGTAGTATTCAACTTCCGTAGGAACGTAGCTCTGGTCAACCCAGTGCCCCTCATAATCGTGGGCGTATTTGTACCCCTTGCCGCGCCCCAGACGCTTTGCTCCGGCATAGCTCGAGTCCCTCAGGTGCTGGGGCACCTCCAGGAGCCGGCCTTCCTTCACATCCTCCGTCGCGCTGGCTATCGCCGTGTAGGACGCGTTGCTCTTTGGTGCGGTTGCAACATAGATCGCGGCCTGCGACAGGATTATGCGGGCTTCGGGCATTCCGACTACTTCCGCAGCTTGGAAAGCCGCGCTAGCGACGACCAGGGCCATCGGATCGGCGTTGCCGACGTCTTCCGAGGCGCAGATCACAACCCTTCGCGCGATGAAGCGCGGGTCCTCGCCGGCCTCGAGCATTCTCGCGATCCAGTAAACGGCTGCCTGAGGGTCCGAACCGCGCATGCTTTTTATCAACGCCGAGGCGGCGTCGTAGTGGTCGTCGCCGAGCCGACCGTACCGGATCGCCTTCTTCTGTATAGACTCCGCGGCTGCAGGAAGATCGAAATGAATAATGCCGCTTCCATTCGGAACCGCAGAAAGCACGCCGATCTCCAGGGCGTTTAGGGCGCGGCGCGCATCACCGTCACACACCTCCGCCAATTGGTCCAGCGCCTCCTCGGTCGCTTGCATCTTCAACTGGCCCAATCCCCGCTCTTCATCCAGCAGTGCATTGCGGAGGATCTTTCTGACCTCGTCTTTCGAGAGCGGCTTGAACTGGAATATCAGCGATCTGGAAACCAGCGGCGCGTTCACCGCAAAGAAGGGATTATAGGTAGTTGCTCCTATCATAATCACGTTGCCCTGCTCCACGTCGGGCAGGAGGACGTCTTGCTGTGCGCGATTGAAGCGTTGTATCTCGTCGACAAAGAGAAGGCTTCTCCTTCCTTCCAGCGCCTTTCGGTCACGCGCTCTACCGAGAATCTCGCGGAGTTCAGCCACATTGGACAGCGCTCCGTTTACCTCCTCGTAGTGCGCCTTCGTAATATTGGCGATCACGTGAGCAAGGGCAGTCTTGCCGGTTCCTGGCGGCCCATAGAAGAGGGCCGAGCGAAGGCGGTCTGCCTTGACCGCGCGCCAAAGCAGCTTGCTCCGCGCGAAGAAGTGAGTCTGCCCCACGAATTCTTCCGGAATCCGGGGGCGCATTCTTGCGGCAAGAGGCGCATCTCGGCCGGCAGGCTCCGACCCGCCGGGGCGTTTTTGGAAAAGGTCCATAGCTGCTCCAGTCAGGCGGGAACTAGGAGGTAGAAAACAAAAACCTCCGCCTATCGCCGTCGGAAGTCCAGATTACGAACCCTACACTCAGGTGGGCGCCTGGACCTGGATTCCGGCGCTCTCACGCAAAGCTCGCCGTCCACCCGGACACTCGGCTCCCTATGTAAGGTCATCGGTTCAGTAATTCGGACTTCCAGGCACGAGCGCGGCAGAGGCTTTTGTTCATTTACAGCATAGCCGGCTCCACCCCGTTCCATCTTGGACGTGTATATTCTACGCCATCCCTTCGGCGGATTCAAGTCAAGGGGAAAAAGCATGGAGGCCGCTGCGGCCCGCCCTCGCGGAGAATGCCGCTCGCACCCGCGGTCAGCCGCCAGCGGGCACCCAGATATTGCCGTCGTTGGCAACCGCGGCAGGACCAACTCCAAGAGACGAGGCAAGTGGATTCCCGACGTAGACCGCGTTTGCCTGAGGGATGCTATTCGTCCCGTCGTAGGTGGAAGCGACCATATTGGTATGGTAGATCTCCCCCGTCTCGATGACAACGAACGCCCGGCTTCCAGTCCTGTCGTTTTGAAGCGGCCAGGCGTAGCATACATAAGTGCTCTCCTGGGCGTCGGCTGCGTTCACCTGGACCCCGCCGACACCCACATTCCCTGCTTCTCCCAGAGCCGCATTGTTCCCATCGGGGAGGTATACCGTCAAAAGATAACCGGAGGAGCTAGCGTTACCGTTGGCATCCGTCTGAAGAGCAAGCGGGAGATAGGCTGGGTTCGCCCTCCGAACTCCTCCCGGGTCGCGCAGGTCAGCATTTCCAGCCAGCTCACCCAGGAAGCCGTGCTCGCCGATGCCATCCCCATCCTGATCGACTTCAGCCGCCTGCCTGAATTCCGCCTCCGCCGCCGCAACGGCGTGAAGCGTTGCGATGACCGAGCTCTCATTGGCAGCGACACGGCTCCGCAGCAAACTTGGGATCGAAAGGGCTGCGAGCACCGATACAATTGTCACCACGATCATCAGCTCTACCAGAGTGAACCCTCGCTTGCTCACCACCCACCTCCGGCCTCGCGCGGCCTTTTATCTGGGCTCCAAGCGCTTTCGAACACCCTGCAACGCACGTACTGAGAAAGCGCGCTCGGCTCCCAAAAACGGGGGGCGACCCTCGGCGGGCCGCCCCCCAATTAAGCCCCTCAGCAGCTAGTTTTAGCCGCTGGTTGGCGTCCACGTATTGCCGTCGTTAGCACCACCGCCGGCGCCTATTCCTAGAGGCGAAACACACGGGTTACCCGTGTAAATCGCGTTGGCTGCAGGGACGCTGTTCGTGCCGTCGTAGGCCAGGACGGCGTACTTGGTGTTGTAAATCTCGGACTCTTCGGTGGTAACGAAGGCGCGGGTGCCGCTCTTCTTATCCTGGACCGGCCAGCCATAGCAAACGTAGGCCAGCTCTTGATCGTCAGCCGCGGCCACCGCTACAGCGGCTGGGCCCGTATTACCCACTTCACCCAAGGCACCATTCGCCCCATCGGGCACGTAAACGGTGAAGAGGTAACCCGCCTTGTTACTATTGCCGTTAGCGTCAGTCTGAAGACTGGTGGGCAAGTAAGGCGGGTCTGCCGTCCGAGCGCCAGCGGCATCGCGGATGTTCGCGTTGCCGCAAAGCTCACCCAGGAATCCATACTCTCCTAGGCCGTCGGCATCCTGATCCACCTCAGCAGCCTGCCTGAATTCCGCCTCCGCTGCCGTTACCGAGTGAAGCGTCGCAACGGCCGAGGATTCGTTGGCGGCGACTCGGCTCCTCAGAAGACTCGGGATGGCGATCGCCGCGATGATGGCTATGATCGCCACCACGATCATCAATTCGATAAGGGTAAAACCGCGTTTGTTCATACTGCGACCTCCTTCGCCTGGTAGTTACTAGCTTTTTCCGTCTCGTGAGGGGCACGCTGCCCCATCACAATCGCTTGGTCACCTCCTTTCTGACATGCCCTAGATGGACTTTCGGCGCTTTCATGACCAATGCTTGAGCAATCGTTGTGCCAAAGCGGCTTTCCGCCATCAGGAAGGCCTGCGGCGGGCTATGGAAAGCGGCAGGGACAATTTTCGTCACCGGCCCACGTCAGAAAGTGACAATTTTTGTCACTTCTTGGGTGGTCGAATTCGGTGCTTGCGCATCTTGTAACGCATGGACCTGAGACTGACGCCCAGAAGCGAAGCCGCTTTGACGGTGTTCCAGGAACATCTTTCCAATGCTTGACGCAAGTACTGGCGTTCGACGTCTGCAAGCGCTTCTTCAAGATCAATCCCATCGGGGGGGATGGCCGGAATGGAGGAACCGGCGAGGGTTTTCATTTTGCCCAGGAGATGCTGAAGCTGAATTTCCCCTCCCTCAGCGAGGGCGACTGCGCGCTGAATTGTGTTCTGCAGTTCGCGCACATTGCCAGGCCAGTCGAAGTTTACCAACGCTTCCATAGCCTCCCGGGAAATGCCGGTCACCTGCTTCCCCATCGAGCGTGCATATGCAGCGAGAAAATGGCCTGCAAGAACGGGGATATCCTCTCGTCTGTCCCGAAGCGGGGGAAGCTTAATCAAGACCACGTGCAGGCGGTAATAAAGATCCTCGCGAAACGTACCCCGCTCGACCTCTTGCTCGATGTCACGATTTGTCGCCGCTATGAAGCGAACGTCAATGCGCCTTGTGTCGGTGGACCCAAGCGGCCGAAACTCGCGGTCTTCGAGCATCCGAAGCACTTTGACCTGAGTTGCCGGGGACATCTCGGTGATCTGATCGAGGAAGAAGCTTCCCTTGTCGGCGATCTCGAACAACCCCCTCTTGTCCTCAATCGCCCCCGTGAAAGCGCCCTTGACGTGGCCGAAGAGCTCGCTCTCGAGAAGCGAGTCTGAAAATGCCCCGCAGTTGGCAGAAATGAAGGGCTTACTAGCCCTGAGAGAAGCTAAATGTATCACCCTGGCGAGGAGGTTTTTCCCAGACCCGCTCTCGCCATGTATGAGAATCGTCGTATCCGTAGGAGCGACCAGCCTCACCAGCCTGAAGACCTCCTGTGTGGAGGATGAATGACCGATCATGCTAGCGATGGGACTCTCGCCCGCGTCAGCCCGGCTGCGCAAAACGCGGGCCTCCCTGACCACCCGGGAAACCATCTCCTTAACGCTCAGGTTATCGAAAGGCTTTCGAATGTAGTCGTGCGCACCCAAACGCATCGCCTCAACCGCGGTGTCCCAAGATGAATAGGCGGTCATTATGATTACCACTGCCAACGGGTCAATTTCTTTCAGACGGCTGAGCAACTGTATGCCGTCCATGCCAGGCATCTTCAGGTCTTCGAGGACGAGGTCGTAGCGCGCCTTTTCGAAAAGCTCCAGCGCTGCCTCACCCCCAAGCGCGGCGTCCACCGAATAGCCCTCCTTTTCGAGGATGACTGAAAGGAGGTCACACATGCTCTGTTCGTCGTCAACTACGAGGATCCTGCCCTTGTCCGCCATCAAACCCTCCTGCGTGCCGAACGATATTCCGGCAGCCAGATCGACACGATCGTCCCGCCATCGCCATTAGAGGTTATTTGAACGTCACCATCGTGATTCTGGACTATGCGCTGAACGATGGAAAGTCCCAGTCCGGTGCCTTTGGGTTTGGTGGTGAAGAACGGCTCGAACACCTTAGCCATAAGCCCGGGAGCGACCCCGCGACCGCTATCGATGAATTCAACGGCTATTCCGGGACGACCGTCGTCACGCAAGGATGTGCCAAGCGCCCGGCAGGCCCGGATACGAATGGGAGACTGGTTGTTACCAGACGCCTCCATCGCATTGACTCCCAAATTGAGGAACACCTGACGCAGCTGTTCCGGGTCGCCCAGACACACCAAATTACCTTCCAGCTCCAGCTCCACAGGATGATGTCTCGCCTCGGGCCGCCGCTGGAGCAGGAAAACAGTGCTCTTTAGTTCCTCGCCGATTTCACAGCGACTTCGGCGGCTAGGCTTTGCGCGGGCAAAGATCAGGAAGTCGGTGATTATGTCGTTCAGACGGTCGGACTCCCGGATCACGAGTTCCATCAGCTTTGCATCGCTGGAGTCGGAGGTTTTGGAGGCCTTGAGTTCCTGGGCAGCGCCGCGGATGGAGGCAAGGGGGTTCCTGATCTCGTGCGCTATGCCAGCAGCCAGTTGACCGGCGGCTTCAAGTCCCGCGGCGCGCCGCTCTGCCTCCTCCGCCCGCTTGCGAAGGGTAAGGTCAATCAACATAACGACTACGCCCCTGACGCGCCCGGAATCTTCCCTCAGAACGGAGCTCGCCACTGCAAGCGGAATCTTCCGCCCGGACGGTGTGCGGAAGTCCATTTCCAAGTACCTTTCCGGGCGGCTCTGGAGCATTTGCAGCAAAGGGCCGTAGCGTTCTGACGACAGAACGTCGGTGCTGCGCATTCCCCTAATTTGCCGGTATGGTGAGAGGCCGAGTATCTCTCGGGCGCGGCTGTTCAGAAAAGCGACTCGGCCCTCGTTGTCCACAACTATCGCTCCCTCGCCCATGTTCTCCAGGATCTCCTCGCTGTAAAGCCTGACGCGGCTCAGACTGGAGGCGAGCATGCCGCTGAGGAATCCCACCATGTGATAGGCTACCGCCTGTGCCGCGACCGTCGCTACTAGCTGCCTCACATCAACTCCAGAGATCCGGTCAACCCAAACCGGCGATACGTACGGCAGCGGCCAAAACCATTGTGTTCGTCCGAAGTACCATGCGGTAACGGCGAAAGAGAGCAACGCGGCTCCGGTGGCAGCTCCGATGGAACTCCAGGGTGAAACAATTAGGCTGGCCGCGACGATCGTCGCGAAGTAGAAGAGGACAAACCAACTAAGGGCAGCGCCGGTCAGGTACGTCAATGCGGCTGTCAGGAACAGATCCACCCAGACTATCGTAGGAGGAAGTCGCTTGTGAAATGCGGCGTACTGCAACAGGAATAGGTAGATGACGTTGAGACAGCAAGAGAAAACGAGGAGGCCGTAGGCACCCTGGAGCTCTGATAGCTCCTGGTGCCCCCCCGTCTTGTATATCAGTACTATGCCGATGCAGGATATGGTGATGACGAGGCGGAGGAAAAAGAACCACTTAATCCGGCCAACCTCGGCGGAGGCTCCTGCGGGACCGTCCATCGGCCCTTTCTCTACGTGACGGCTGCGTGAGTTCGCGGCTAATGTTGACTCAGGTGGCTGGTGAGCTTGAGAATGGGCCAGAACACCGACAGAACGATGGTCCCCACCAGTACACCCATGATGCCGATCATCACCGGCTCGATGACCGACGTGAGGCTCTGAACCGCTGCGCTTACCTGCTGGTCGTAGAAGTCGGAGATTTTGGTTAGCAGTTGTTCGAGGGAACCGGAGCGCTCGCCTACCGAGATCATCCTGGTGACCATCGGCGGGAACACAGGACTCTCGGACAGGGGCTCTGCAAGAGACTCTCCCTGGCGGACGGCCTCGCGGGCGCGATCGATCGCGCGCGAAACGATTCGGTTCCCAGTAGTGCTAGCGACTATCTCCAGCGCGCCAAGTATTGGAACCCCGCTCCGGATGAGGGTCGAGAAGGTACGGCTAAATCGAGATAGGGCCACTTTCTGAAACAGGGGCCCCAGAATCGGCACCCGAAGTATCAGCCAGTCAGACTGGTATCCGCCTACCTCCGTCTTCCGGTACAGAACCGCCGCAACGACGACGCAAAGCACACCACCGATCCAAAATATCGCCTTTGTTCGCATGAACATGCTTACAGCCAGCAACGCGCTGGTCAGCTTCGGCAGCTCGATGCCCTCGAGCGTATCGAATATCTCCTTGAACTTGGGCACGATGCCTAGCATCAGGAACAACGTAATCCCAAGCACCATAGTCAGCGATACCACGGGATAGGTCATCGCCGACTTGATTTCGCGCTTCAGAGCCGCAGCCGCCTCCTGATACTCGGCCAGCCGGATGAGGATGATGTCAAGCTGCCCGGAGACTTCACCCGCCTTAACCATGTTGACGTAAATGTCGCCGAATATCTTCGGATACAGCGCCAGCGATTGGGAGAAATCGTTTCCGGAGCGCACACTCTCAACTATGCGGGCGATCGCTACCTTGAAACCCTTGTCTTCAACCTGTTCGGCCATTATCTCCAGCGACTCGACCAAGGGTATACCGGCAGAGATCATTGTGGAAAGCTGGCGCGTAAACACCACCAAGTCGTCGGTTGAGACGTGGGGCCTGGGCTGGCGGGTGGCAAATAGCGAAATCACAGGGCGCTTTGTCGTTTCGGTTATGTTGAGGATCACCATGTTGCGCTGCCTAAGTTGCGTGACGGCATCATCCTGAGTCGGAGCTTGTATGGTTCCGCTCGTCGCCGTCCCATCAATCTTTCGCGCCGCATAACGAAACGTGCTCATAAGCCTCTCCTTGGCCTTTCAAGTGGCCTGCAGTTAATCAGCCATGGTCACACGGAGTGCTTCCTCCAAGGAGGTTTTCCCCCGTGCTGCATTTCGAATCGCGCACCGCCTCAGTGTAACCATCCCTTGCTCAAGCGCTTTCTCCCGAATGTCCAAGGAAGATCCGCCTTCGACGATTATCCTGCGGATCTCGTCCGTCATCGGCATCGTCTCCAGCAATGCGAAACGCCCCCTTAACCCGTTCGTGCACCGCGGACAGCCAACCGGCTTGTAAAAAGTGGCATCCTTGATGTCCTCCGCCTCCGCCCCTGCCTTCCTCAACGCTTCCTCCGGCATTTCCATCGACTCCCTACAGTCTTCGCACAGCTTCCGGCAAAGCCGCTGTGCGGACACAAGGACCGTGGATGACGCCACTAGGAACGGATCAACACCCATATCGACCAGACGTGTAACAGTGGACGGCGCGTCATTTGTGTGGAGCGTGCTCAGCATGAGGTGACCGGTCAGTGCTGCCTTTATCGCTGTTTCAGCCGTATCTGTGTCGCGTATCTCGCCAACGAGAATTACGTCGGGGTCCTGGCGAAGGAAGGACCGAAGTGCATTGGCAAACGTAAGCCCGCGCTTCTCGTTCACCGCGACCTGGTTGACCCCCTCGATCTGGTACTCAACCGGTTCCTCCACGGTTACGATATTCACAGTGACGTTGAGTATTTCCTTAATGGCCGAGTAAAGCGTCGTGGACTTGCCGCTTCCGGTGGGCCCTGTGACCAGGATCATACCGTAAGGCTTGTGGATCCCTTCGCGAAAATCGGTCAGCGCTTGCTCTTCGAACCCAAGCTGCTCGAGTTTGAGCGCAAGATGTGAAGTGTCCAGGATACGCAGGACGGCTTTCTCCCCGTGAAGCACTGGCAGCACAGAAACTCGGAAGTCTATCTGACGGTTCTCGAAGCGCATCTGGAACTTCCCGTCCTGAGGTACGCGCCGCTCCGCTATATCCATATCAGCCATTATCTTGATGCGGGATACGATGGCGTTCTGAAGCCGTTTGGGCGGCGAGATGGCATCCTTCAGCAGGCCGTCAACACGATATCGAACCCGAAGCCGCTTTTCGTACGGCTCGATGTGGATGTCGCTGGCCGCGTCACGAAGACCTTGGTAAATAATCAGATTGACCAGTTTCACCACTGGTGAATCGCTGGAGCCTTCCATTATGGCGGCCAGATCATCACCTTCTTCCTCCTGCACCTGTTCCGCGAACTCCAGCCCCAGGTCCGCTACGTTGTCAATTATCTCCTCCATCTCCTGCTCGCCGGGACTGTAGGCCCGGCCGATGGCCTCGGCGAGGGCCCGCTCACCCGCCACCACCGCCCTCAACTGCAGCCCAGTCACCGTTTCCACATCGTCGAGCTTGATAATGTCGAACGGATTGGAAACGGCGGCGGTTAGGGTGTTGCCGATCTTTGCTATCGGTAAAACACCGTAGTATTCCGCCAGGTCCTGTGGAAGCACGGCAAGGGCCTCGGAGTCCGGCTCGGCGCGGGAAGGATCTATCGGTGGCAGGTTAATCTCCCTGGCGATGGCACCAATGAGCTCCTTCTCCCCTACATGGTTACCCTCGATGACCATTTTCTCGAGCGATTGACCATCTGCACTCGAGTCTTCCAGGAGGTTGTCGGCCTTTTCCTCCGTGAGCAATTGATGCTGCACGAGGATGTTTCTTAATCGCTTATTGAAAGCAGTCATAAGTTCACCACCTTGACGCCTGCACCCTGCATCATTCGCTTGAGATCGTCGGGATCAGCTGTCCGAGTCATGGCCTCTTCGTAGCTGATGATGCCGCGCGTGGATAACTCGTAGAGCGACTGGTTCATGGTCCGCATCCCCAGCTTTCCGCACGTTTGAATGATCGAGTAGATCTGGTGCGCCTTGTCGTCCCGGATGAGGCTGCGGACCGCGGCGTTAGCTACCATAACCTCGAGCGCCAGAGCGCGGCCTCTGCCGTCCGCCCGCGGAATCAACTGCTGACAGAAAACTGCCTGCAACGTAAAGGAAAGGAGGGTCCGGATCTGCTGCTGCTGGTGGGATGGGAAGACGTCAACAACGCGGTTTATTGTCTGCACAGCGTCCGATGTGTGCAGCGTTGCGAAGGTGAGGTGGCCCGTCTCCGAAATCGTCAGCGCTGACTCTATCGTCTCCACATCCCGCATCTCCCCAATCAGCACTATGTCAGGATCCTGACGCAGAACAGAGCGAAGAGCGCTGGTGAAGCTGTGCGTGTCGGTCCCGACCTCTCTCTGGTTGAAAAGGCAGCTCTTGTTTCGATGGAGGAACTCAATGGGGTCCTCGATCGTAACTACGTGGTCGTGGCGGGTGCGGTTGATGATGTCAATCATGGCCGCGAGCGTCGTAGACTTGCCGCTCCCGGTCGGTCCGGTGACGACGACCAATCCCTTGGGAAGCGAGCAGAGCTGCTCCACAAGCTTCCTGGGCAAGCCCAGTTCCTCCACGCCCTGCACCTCGTAGGGAATGAGCCGGAGAACGCCTCCCACAGCGCCTCTCTGCCGGAAGACGTTAGCCCGAAACCTGCCCAGCCCCTGGATGCCGAAGGAGAAATCGAGCTCCAGGTTCTTCTCAAAGCGTGCTATCTGGTCGCTGTCAATAAGGCTGTAGACCAGGCTCTGAGAATCCTCGGGACCCAAGACGTCGTGGTCTGTGTCAACAAGCTCGCCGTAGATACGAATCTTCGGGCGGGCCCCGGCGGTTATGTGAAGGTCCGAGCCGTTACGCTCCACCATTTCGCGAATTAGTTCTTCTATGGTGGCCATTTGCGCACCCTCCAAGATCAAGTTTAGCATATCTCACGCGACGCGGTTAATCTTTTTGCCGCCCGGCTTTCTCCTCCTTTGCACGGGCAATAATTGCTTCGGCGGTCTTGTGGGGAACCGCATCGTAGTGAGAGAACTCCATAGTGTAGTCACCTTGGCCGCCCGTGATCGAACGCAGCTCTGTTGCGTAGTTCGCTATCTCGGCCTCTGGGATGAGAGCTTTTACGGTCTGGAAATCGCCCTGTGCCTCTATACCTGCTATCCTACCGCGCCGCCCATTGAGGTCCCCCGTGATGTCTCCCAGAAACCGGCTTGGAACCGTTACCTCGACGTTGGCTATCGGCTCGAGAAGCACCGGCTTAGCCTGCAGGAATGTCTCGGCGAATGCTTTGGACGAAGCGATCTTGAAAGCGGCCTCGGATGAGTCCACCGAGTGGTAGCCGCCGTCGCAGACTGTGACCTTAACGTCTTCCACCGGGCAGCCTGCCAGCACTCCCCTCTCCATGGTCTCGCGCACACCTTTTTCGACGGCCGGGATGTACTGGCTGGGAATGGAGCCGCCGAAAATCTCGTTGGCGAACTCGAAGCCGGCACCCCTTTCCAGCGGCTCCAGGCGGAGGGACACCTCGCCGTACTGGCCGCGGCCACCTGTCTGCTTTTTGTGTCGATACTTCCCCTCAGCCATCGCGGATACCGTCTCCCTGTACGGAATTCGCCGCGGTGCGGTGGTAGCCTCCACGTCAAATCGGCGCTTGAGTTGGCCAAGCACTACGTCCAGATGAAGGCTGCTCATTCCACACACGATCATCTCCAGCGTCTGCCTGTCCCGCATTATCTTGAAAGTCGCATCCTCATCAGACAGCTTGTTCAGCGACGAGGAGAGCTTGGCCTCGTCGCTCCGGCTCTTGGGTGAAACCGCCAGGGAAACCATCGGGGTCGGCAGGTTAGGCAAAACAAACCGCACCTTGTTGGATTGATCACATAATGTGTCGAAGACGGATACGTCCTCCAGCTTTGGGATCGCCACGATGTCACCGCCGACGGCCTTATCCGTCGCCTCCATTTCCTTCCCAAAGGGGAAGAAGAGCTGAGGCACCTTTTCTGTCCTTGCGGTGGTCGAGTTGAGAACGGTCGAGTCGGCGCGCAGCTCACCTGAGATCACCCTGAGGAAGCTCAGCTTGCCGACGAACGGGTCGGTAACGGTCTTGATTACTACGCCCGCGAATCCGCCGACCTCGACGGGGTTACCCGACTTCTCCTTCTCCTCGCCGCCGAGTTCCACCCATGTCTTCGTGGGGGGCGTTTCCGCAGACGGGAACGA
>CAZUUK010000001.1:118093-127226 GCA_964622675.1 uncultured Planctomycetota bacterium
GCTATCAAGTTCATCACCTCGTCAACGCCCGCCCCGGTCTTGCTGGAACAGCAGATTACGGGCACCACCTTCCCCTGAGCTATGGCGCTGGCGAGCGCGGCGTTGAGGGTTTGGGCCTCGATCTTCTCCCCTTCCAGATATTTTTCCACCAGCTCGTCGTCCACAACCAGTACCGACTCCATCAGCCGCTCGCGAGCTTCTTCCGCCACGGCCGCCAACTCGTCAGGCGGCTCGGTCTCCACCGCCCAGAGATTATAAGTTCCGCTGAAGGACGAGCCCTTTCCGAGGGGGAGGTTCAACGGGGTGCATTCCTGCCCGAAGGCTCTTCGCACGGCCTCGATAGCGGCCATGGGGTCGGCATTTTCGAAATCGGGTTTTGAGATCACAACGCAGCGGGCTAGCCCGCGCTTTTTTGCAGCTTCCCATAGTCTGCCAGCGTTAAGTTCAACCCCGCCTGGGGCAGAAATCACCAGCACCGCTGCGTCCGCTCCTTCCAACGCGGACAGAGTGGCTCCGAGGAAATCTGAATAGCCTGGGGCATCAATCAGATTTATGTGAGCTCCTTTCCAATCGCACGAAGCTACGGCGCTGTAAATGCTGTATTTGCGTTCCCGCTCTTCCGGGTCAAAATCGAACTCGGAACTCCCGGCGTCAACCGAGCCCTGCCTGGTTGTGGCTCCCGCCTTGAACAGAATCGCTTCGCACAGAGAAGTCTTGCCCGAGTTCCCGTGTCCGAGAAAAATCACGTTTCGCAGCTCTTTGCTAGAATGCCCTCCCATTAACTATCCTCCGGGGAATTCCAAGGGGTTACAACGATAGACTGAACACACCCCGGCATCTTAACATTTATCGGCTGAATATCAAGCTCAAATTAAGTCGATGAGGGACCGGCCCCGGCTCTTATGGCGTCTGCCAGCACGATATCGCCGGTGTAAAGGGCTTTTCCGATTATTACGCCGTGCAACTGGAGCGAAGCCAGCACTCTTATGTCGTTCAGGGAGGCTATCCCGCCAGCGACGATCAAGGGAGCCGAGGCCCTCTCCAGAATTCGGCGCACTCCGGGGACGTTCGGCCCCTCCAGGGTTCCATCCCTGCTTATATCCGTGTAGATGAATGCAGCAGGCTTGGCCGCCGCGAGCCGTTTCATGACCTCTTCGACGCTGATCTGTGACTTCTCCACCCACCCTTTCACCGCCGCCATAGCCCCTCGGGCATCTATTGACACAGCAAGCTTGCCACGATACTTCGACGACATGTCCTCGAACCAGTCCGGCTCCAGAACGGCCCTGGTTCCCAGAATAACCCTCCAGCAGCCGCTCCCAAACGCAGCCGAAATGTTCTCCTCCTCGCGTATGCCGCCTCCCAACTGAATGGGGACGCCTAGAGAGGCGATTCTCTCCACGGTGGAGAGGTTCTGGGGAGAGCCGCAGAACGCTCCATCCAGGTCAACAACGTGAACGTATGACGCGCCTTCCCCTATCCACCGCTGCGCCACCTCGACCGGATCGTCGGAGAACACCGTCTCCCTGTCGGCGCGGCCCTGGTAGAGCCTCACACACTTGCCCTTTGAGATGTCCACTGCAGGATAGATTATCACGGCAGTTCAAATTGACCGATGACCGGATACGAATTACAATCAAGGATGAACAGAGGTCCAAAGTATTTATGCCGATTCGAGGGCGATATGCAAGACCTAACGCGTAGAAACTTCCTAAAAGGCCTGGCGGCGGCGAGCTTCGGCGTCGCGGCCTCCCGGCAGCTCGTTACGGGTGCCGAATCAGCCATGGTGACGCCCAAGCTGGCTGTAGGCCACTTGTCGGAGCGCGCGCAGATGAAGGAAGCGCTCCGTCGGGCAATCGAGGCTCTGGGCGGCATAGGGAAGTTCGTGAAGAAAGGGCAGGCGGTTGCAGTCAAGCCTAACATCGCCTGGGCGCGGACCCCGCAGCAGGGGGCCAATACCAGCCCTGAGCTCGTCGCGGCCATGGTCGAACTATGCAAGGAAGCCGGTGCTAAGAGCGTGACAGTATTCGACAGAACCATCAACGACTGGCGCATGACCTACCGTCGGAGCGGAATCGAGGATGCCGCCAAGGAAGCAGGGGCAAAGGTCCTTCCAGTTGACGAACGGAAATTCCGCACCATCGAAATACCGGAGGGGAAGGTCCTGAAATCCTGGCCCGTCTACAGGGGCGCGCTGGACGCGGATGTTTTCATCAATATGGCCGTGGCCAAGCATCACAGCACGTCAATGCTGACGCTTTCCATGAAGAACCTCATGGGAATCGCTGGCGGGGAGCGCGGTACCTGGCACCCTGAAATTCACCAGAAGCTCGCGGACTTCAACTCAGCCATCAAGGTAGACCTGGTGGTCATGGACGCTTACAACATCATGGTTCGTAACGGCCCTACCGGCGGAAGGCCCGATGACCTGAAGTTTGTCGGGCAGGTGATCGCCGGCACTGACAGGGTGGGGGTGGACGCGTATACGACAACGCTCTTCGACCTCGACCCTAAGTCTATAGGATTCATACGAAGAGCGGCCGATATGGGGGTGGGAGAGATTGACTTCGAGGCCAGCGGCGTGAAAGGTATTAAGATCGGCTAGAAAGGCAAGGAGCCGAAGTATTGAAATGGGCGAGGCGAGCCGCGCAGGCGGTATTCCTTCTCTTTTTCCTCTATCTGCTCTTGAACGCCGCCACACCGCTCGGCGGCCCGCTTCCGGTTGACCTTTTCCTCCGTGTGAGCCTCTTCTCCGCAGTGATCGGCAGCCTGGCCGCGAAGAAGCTTATACTTGCCTACTGGCCGGCCCTTTTGCTCATCCCGCTCACGCTGGTTCTTGGCAGGGCGTTCTGCGGTTGGATCTGCCCCCTCGGTACGACGATAGACATGTCCGACTGGGCGCTGCGCGGGTTCCGGAAAGGGAACAGGGCGAACGCCTCCGTCAAGCGCGTCAAGTACTATCTGCTCGCCGCACTTGTAGTGCTGGCGATCCTGGGCGTGCAGGCTGGAGCGTGGTTCGACCCGCTGAGCATTGCCACCCGCTCCTACGCTCTGGTTATCCATCCACTTTTGTACGGCGCCTTTGACGGCGTGGTCGAGGCCAGCTACAGGTTTCCTCGGCTAGAGCCGCTGGGCGACTTCATTGGTGGCATCGGTCAGCGTGTCCTATCACTTCAGTATCCCATAATGGAGCAGCCTGTTTTCATCGGCCAGATCCTTCTTGCTTTGGGCTTTGCGGCCATCCTTCTGGCGGGGCTAAGGTATCGGCGCTTCTGGTGCAGGGCGCTTTGCCCCCTGGGTGCACTCCTTGCGCTCCTATCAAGATGGAGCTGGATACGAAGAGCTGTCGGGGATGACTGCATCTCGTGCCTCAAGTGCGAGAACATCTGCCGAACAGACGCCATTACCGGGGAGGGCAAAGAGACGCGATGGGGTGAGTGCGTCCTGTGCATGGACTGCCCGCCGGTTTGTCCCGTCCGGACCATAAGCTTTGTCCGAAAGGGCGGAAGAGTCCCGAAAGAAGCGGGGGTGGACCTTAGGAGGCGTGGCGTACTGGCAGGGATTTTCGGGGGTCTCATCGTTGCCCCTGCCCTCAGGCTGAGGTTCTGGCAGCTAAAGGGAAAAGGCAATCCGGTTCTCATAAGGCCGCCTGGTGTGGGCACTGAGGAGGAGTTCCTGAAGAAGTGCGTTCGCTGCGGGGAATGCATGAAGGTCTGCGTTACCAACGGCCTTCAGCCGGTGATGCTGGAAGGGGGCGCCGCTGCCTTCATGACGCCCAGACTCGTTCCAAGAGCGGGCTACTGCGCATATGAATGCAACCTGTGTGGGCAGGTATGTCCCTCAGATGCAATAAGGCCGCTCGACCTCAAAGAAAAGCAGGAAGTGGTCCTCGGCAAGGCGTTCTTCGACAGGTCGCGCTGCATACCGTGGGCGGCCTACAATACTGTGTCGAGCCCGGGCAGGCAGCTGGGGGTGGAATGGAGCGACGCGTATAACTGCGCCGTCTGCGAGGAACACTGCCCGGTTCCGGGCAAGGCGATAAAGTTCTCGCGCTATCCCTTCCGCGACGGCCACCCAGAGCACGTGATTAACCGCCCTTACGTGAGACTGGACAAGTGCATCGGCTGCGGGATATGTGAAAACAAGTGCCCGCTGCCAGGGCGCGCCGCGGTAAGGGTAACAGCAGTGGACCAGACCTCGCCGGACCTCCCTCAGCGTTTTGGCTGAGCCCCCTCCCCTTCCCCGCCGCTGAGGCTGATGCCTCTTTCGCGCAGGAGCTTCCGGACGAGCTCCAGCCCGTCTTCCTTGCTCTCCAGCTTTCCCTCCAGTTCGGCGTCGCGCACTTCCTCGAGGAGCTCACCAAATATTGGGCCGGGCTCCATGCCCATCGCAATCAAATCATTACCGTTGACCAGCGGGGGCGGGGCGATTTCCTCAGGCGGAAGCGATCGATAAAGCGAAATTGCGTAGGTGTAGTCCTGAACGAGGGAGACCTCGGACTCGACGAAGCCCGGGAAGCTCGCCAGGCTATCGGCCCGGCAAATCTCGGCGAGGTCCTCGAAATGATTTTCGGCGAAGAGGCGCTTCAATCGGCTAAGGCGCATTTTGCGAGCGTTAGCCAGCGCTAGATGGTTCCGGACAAGCCAGCAGACCGTCTCACGCTCCTCGGCGGAAGTCCGCAGCCTTCCGCAAACGTCCCTGGCCATTTGCTCACCTACCAGCTCGTGCCGCAGGAACCGCGGCGGTGGTCCGGCTGCGTAGGTCTTTTCCTTCCCGACGTCGTGGAGAAGCGCTGCCAGCCCCAGAACGAAAGAAGGTTCCCGAAGCAAGTCAAGCACTGCGACGGTGTGCTCGAAGACATCCATGGGCGCTTGCGATGTGAAATTGGGGGCCGCCCTCAAAGCTGCAACCTCGGGCAGAAGATGCTTCAGCAGCCCGAGCTCCTCCATGAGCCGCACTGCCCGAGCACGGGAGCGGTGAGTGAGGATGCGTTCGAGCTCATTGCGAATCCGCTCGCCGCTCACCTCGACCACCAGACCGGCCATCTCCGTAACCGCTTGCCGCGTCGCTTCCTCAACATCGTATCCGAGCCGCGCGGCGAACCGTACCGCCCTCAAGACTCGCAGGTGATCCTCCGCGAATCTCTGACGTGGGTCTCCGACGGCGCGGATAAGTCGTCGCTTCATGTCTTCCTGCCCCCCCACGTAGTCGAGCACGTCCCCCGTCTGCGGGTCCATGAGGAGAGCATTGACAGTGAAATCGCGCCTGAGGACGTCCTCTTTGGCAGAGGTAAAAGTGACGTGCTCAGGCCGGCGGCCGTCAGTGTAGGGCCCTTCACTTCTGAAGGTAGTAACCTCTACCTTGTCCTCTCCCTCGAGTACGGTGACCACCCCGAACCGCTCGCCTATGGGGAGGGTCCTCTTGAAAAGCCGACGCACCTGCCCCGGCGTTGCGTTGGTGGCGATGTCGTAGTCTTCGGGTTTAATCCCCAGAAGCAGATCGCGAACGCATCCGCCGGCGAACAGCGCTTGAAGGCCTTTGCCGCGGAGCGTCTTCGCGATTTTTAACGCCGCACGGCGCGCAGTGTCTTCCATGCGATCCCTCCTGCAGGGACCTCCGTCAGCCCCACACTCGCAATTCTATCAGGCAACTCGGGGAACCCTCAAGTCGAAGGCTTGTTGAAAGATGGAAGCAGTACAGGTATTATAGTGGCTTACATTCAGTTCCGGCAGCGAATAAGGAACGAGAAGTTGCTCCGTCTGCACACGTTCAGGAAACATAGCAAGCTTATCCTGTGGATCACAGTGATCGCGTTCGCGGGTTCATTGGTGCTGTGGGGAGTGCCCGGAAGGTTTCGGGAGAAACCCGAGCCGGTCCTGGAGATCTTTGGACACCGTTTCACCCAAGAAGAACTGGCGCGGATCAAGAATAGAAGAGAACTGGCGCTGGGGATCAGCCGCCTGCCAACGGACCAATTATCTGACTTCCTCGTAATGCTCGAAGAAGCAAAGCGAATGGGGATTGCCATATCTGACGAGCGCCTGCGCCTCCGCATCAGAATGTTCTTCGGCCTTCAGGAAGACCTCTCGCAGAAGGATTATGAGGAAGCAGTATCGCGCCGTATGGGCATCCCGTTGAAGAAGCACGCCGTGGAGGAGTTCGAGGCGGCGATAAGAGAAGACCTGATGGTAAGGTCTCTGGTCGAGCTTATCCTCAGCGACGTGCCGGTCACCGAGGCCGAGGCCTACTACGCCTACCTGCGGGAGAACGAGAGCATTAAGCTGACTTACGTCGCGTTCCCCACGGAACTTTTCGGCAAGGATTCCGAGATTTCGGAAAAGGAGATGATGCAGCGCTACGAGGACTTCCGCAAGGACTACACGCATCCGGAAGAAGTAGCTCTCGATTACATTATGGCCGAACTCGAAAACATGCTTGAAGGGGTGGAGATAACCGATGAACAGGTAGCCGAACGCTACGAGAAAGACAAGGAGCAGTACAGGCTGGATTCGATAGAGCCAGGCACCGGCTCGGATTCCGCCGAGCAGGAACCCGCATACAAGCCGCTTGAAGAGGTAAGAGAGGTCATCCGGGAGCGGCTCCGTCATGAGCACGCGACGCAGGAGATGAAAACCAGGATTAAGGCGGCCTCGGACGATGTCAACCTTTGGCTGTCGGCCAAGATAACCGACCCCGACAATCCTCCGCCGCCGCTGGATTTCGGAGCCCTGGCCGAGAAGCATAGACTGGAACACGGCGAGACAGACCTCTTCGAAGAAGCCAGCCCACCCGAAGTGCTCCAGCGAATACCCAAGGCTGTGTCCTACGGATTCACTCACGAGGTCGGCGAAATCAGTCCCACCTACGATGGTTTCGGTCAGATGATCATCGTGAGAGTCGCTGAAAAGCAGCCAGCGAGGCAGTTATCCTTCGGTGAGGTAAAGGAGCAGATCGAGCAGGAGATACGGGAGTTAAAGGGGCGGGAGCTGGCCTCCAGGTCCGCGAACGAGTTCTCGAAGGCGGCGGCTGAGAAAAAATTTGCTCAAGCCTTGGGGGAGCTATCCCCTGAAACCAAGCAGAAGCTGAACTTTGGCGAGACGGGCTTTTTCCTGCGGCCCTCCCTAATGAGAGGGTCGTTCACGCTCATCCCGGGTCTGGGCATCAAGCCGACGCTTGCTGCGGCAGCGGCTCGCCTTCGAGAAAACGTCTCAAGCGAAGCTATCGAGGCGGATGACGGTTTCTATGTGATAAGCGTCGCTGAAACAAAACCCTCCGACCCCGCGGGATTCGACGCCAAGCGCCAGCAGACCCTGACGCTCCTCCGGCAGAGGAAGCAGTTCGAGCTTTTTCGGTCGTGGCAGGAGTCGGTGCTCGAACGCGCTAACGTCCGCGACCTTACAGAAGAACTCACGTCACGCTCAAGCCGATGATTTTGAACGCCGTCTCGGCTCTCCCACAAAAAATATCAGGACTATCAGGCCTATGGCCAGGGGCACCGAGGCGACCGCAAACATAGGCAGATAGGACACTTTCTGCACAAGATACCCTCCCAGAAGGGGCGCAACCGCGGCTGGCGCGGCCGGCACAACGTTGGCAATCGCCACATACGATGTCTTGTCCCGGTGCGGGCATAACTCCAGAACCATGTTCGTATGCGACATGTAAAAGGTCGCAGAAAAGACCCCGACCAACCCGAACAACAGCGCGAACCCGGCGAAGCTTCTCGCGAATAGAGCAATCACGAGAGCCATCATCACCGCCAGACCCGAAGCGCAGGCGACTACCTTATGCCCTTTCCTATCACCTAGATAGCCGAAAAGCAGATAACTCGGCATCTGTGCCGCCAGAATAATAGCCGTGAAGACCCCCGCATATCTCGCTCCTACTCCGAGAGTCTGAGAAGCATAGATCGAGAAGAATCCCAGCGGCATGTTGCCGAAGCTCAAGAGCGTTCTTGCAAGGGCCAGCCTTCTCAGGTCCGCGTCGAGCCGCAGGATGCGAAACAGGGAGCGGAAGTATTCCAGCCAGGTTCGACGCCGCCGCTGGGCTGGGAATAGCCGCTCTTTCTGCGCCAGAAGCATCATCGCCCCAAACGTAATGAACACTCCCGCGAGCAGAAAACATACGCCGAACCCCGCCGGCGCCGCCGCGCGCCGCAGCAGCCTTTCCGCCGCTACGGAGGCGACGATTCCCGCCACCGTCGAGGCGAAGAAGATCCCCCCGAAGAACCTGCCTCGGAATTCGGGAAGCACGATCTTATGCACGTAGTCCGTCCAGACCGGGACTAGGAGCCCCAGGGTCGAAGACCAAACCGCGTAGGACGCGAAGAAAGCCAGCATCGCAGCGGAGCGAGTTAGCAACCCACCGGGAGAAAGCAGTCCCCCCAAGACAAGCCATGGCACCACCATACCAGCGTGGAGATACATGAGAACGAGACGCTTGGAAGGGAGTCCTTCCGTATAATAACCTGCGGCCAATTGAGGAAGAGAATAACCCAGTATGTTTGTCGTTTGAATAAGCCCTATGAGCGGGGCGGAAGCTCCAAGCTGGTCAAGGAAGACCGGAAGAATGGTAAGTGGGTTGGTGAGACCGAAGGCAAGTCCCCAAAAGCTCTCCCCCACGACATTGAAGAGTATGTTCCTTCTGTGATGGCGCTTTACAAAGGAAAGCTCTTCCGCGAACAGACCGTGCTCCGGTTGGTTGAACGCCTGGCTATTTCTCACAGCGAGTCTTTTCGGCCTACATCCATTGGCTGCTTCGTATCTGAGTATTGCCACCTTCCTTCATACTCACACAGCCATCCCCGAACGTGTGTACGCGCGGTCATAATTAGCTCGATGCGGCTTCTAGCATATCGTCTCCCAGTAAGCCAACCATCGGCGTCCCAGCACAATCGCCGCCCAAGCTACAAACCCCATCATGGGAGAACGGTGAGCAGCAAGATCAGCCGAATCTCTCTCAAATAGCTAGAGATTTTTTTCACCTCTTCGGACAACTCCGCTGTCTCTATCATCTTGTCTCCTTCAACAAAGCGACGATCTCCTCGTTTCGGTCACAGCTCCTCTTCTTTCCGGCGCTCCTCCGCCTCCAGTTCCTCCTGTTGTTTTGGAAAACTTACCTCCGAGTCAAGCAA
>CAZUUK010000001.1:127236-129451 GCA_964622675.1 uncultured Planctomycetota bacterium
CGTAGATGGCGCTATCTGCAGCCGAATGATCGTCTTCTTCCCAACCCAGGAGTACGGCATACGACCCAGCGGCTTGCTCATCCAGCTCTGGCTACGCGGCTCCCCATACTTGCCTGCAAGCAGATGGTAAAGCTCTTCCAGGAACTCCCGGCGCTCCTGGGCCTTCCGAATGCTAGAAATATATTGACTGAAATCGAAATCATAGCTCACCATAACCAGCATGGCTTTGTAGAATGTCGCCTCGACGGAACACTTTCTGCCTACCAATTTCTCATGATCGTGGTAAGCCACCTCCGTAGGTAAGCCAAACATCTTTCTGTCCTTAAGAACATCTGGTTTGCCCATAGCCTTCGTCCAGCTAGCCACGCTCATACCCCAATGTATGCCCTTAGGCGGACTAGGCTCCTGTTTCTTCGCAGCCAGGCCGACCTCCAGAGCAAGACAAACCACTACCAGCACCGCCGCTCCAACTTTACGACCTGTCTCCATCATCTTGTCTCCTTATCTTTGCGGCGTGTGAGATTCGTGTCGCCTAAGATCATCTCAAACGTCCCCTGGCCGACTAGAACCTCCATGTCCCCACCAGCCGTACTCAGCGGAGAGGGATCCTCGGAGGTCAGCCAATCGATCTCGGGATCGGTGACGGCCAGCGTGCGCCCTCCATGCAGGACGAGCTTGTCTATGATGAGAACGAAGCCGAAATTGGCGGGCTCGTAATGTGCTTCGAAAACCGATACCTCGCTCGGGTTCACGCCGGCTTCCGATGACACCAAGTGCTGCTTGAAGGCAACATAGTTGTCCTCCAGAATCGGCATTCGTCCGTAGAGCTCCTCCTCTGCCGGCACCTCGACCGAAAGGCTTTCGCAGATGCGCGCAATGTTTTCCCTGTACCTGGGGCGGAACGGGGAAGCAAGCCGGGATTTGGCACGGACCGCGAAGACGACGAACTCCGGATCAGGGTAGGAATCCGTCTCGTAGAATCTCAGCGCCTCGTAGTCTTCGATGACCACCGCCCGCCCTGGGGCGGGAACGTCATAGAGGACGTCCACCTCGCCGTAGAACTTCGCCACGGCCCTCTCCTCGTAAAAGGTGCGGCAAGATGCGCTGAGGCGGGGTCTGGACAACTCGCCGACGTTCGGAGGGAATTCGGAGATCAGCGCCCGGAAATACTCGGCGGCCGTGCCGAATCGGGTCCCCGGCAAGCTGCCGCGGCTCGTCTCCACAGGGGGCGGCGATGTGATGGCAGAAAGCTGTATCCGTTCCACCAAAGCGCGAAGTCCCTGAAGGTGCTGCTCAAGCTCTGTACGTTGCGAAGTGAGTCTGCCGTCAAGCGTGGAAGCGTGGCTGGCGTATAATTCCTTCACCGACGATGTCGTTGCGGTGATCGCCTCTTCCAATTTTGTCCCGACCTGCTCAATCGAGACTTTGGTCGAGTCCACCGCTTCCGCAACTGAAGCCATAGACTCGGTAGCCGTTCCTTCGAAGTCCGTCATCTGGCGCGAAAGATGCCGATAGAAATAGGTGCCAGCGATCGTAAGCGACGCAGCAACGATTACGGCAATAACGAATATGAGAACCAGATTGAGCCGGATCCGGCGGAGGCTTCGCTCTATTGCCTGCATGGTCCCGTGGAAGAGCACCGGGAGCCCGCTCTCCACCGCCGGGAGGTCCTTCGGCGTCTCTGCCGGGAGGCTAGGCTTTGCCGGGAGGGGGGGCTTACCCTCCTTCAGCTTGCCCTGCCTCCCTAGGCGGGCAACCACCTTCAGCGACTCTATCGCCGCCTTCCCCATGGGAGAACTGGTATCGAACGGTTCGGTGGCAGAGATGACGCTTATCCCGGCCACATCCGAAAGCTTTTTCAGGATCTTCCAGAACTCCTGCTGGTCGTCCGTCAGGCGATCAACCGAGGTTACGACAACGGCGTCGAAATTCCGGCGTCTTGCGTCCTCGATGAGCCTGTGCAGCTCCGGAGCAGAAAGGCCCGCCACCGGCTCATGAGCATCGGAATAGAACTTCACAATCTCCAGGTCTCTAGCCTGGCAGAAATGGGTGATCTGGCTCATCTGCTTCTTCAGGCTGAAGGCATCGTCCGGGTCGGATCGGATGTAGGCGGCTACTTTCATGTGGCCTTTCTCCCCACTAATTGGAGGTTAGCAGCCACAACATACCATGTCAAGAAGGGCTGACGCCCACGCCACCGCCGTTCCAGCCGCGG
>CAZUUK010000002.1:0-61485 GCA_964622675.1 uncultured Planctomycetota bacterium
AGCTCAAGCGGGATCAGAAAGCTCTTGTAGTGTCGCCGGATTATATACTTGACATTCCCATCGGTCGGGATATAGTCTAATCTGCCTTAAAAGCTGACAGGCGGGGGGATGCGACTACGTGGTCAGCGCGAGGATGCGGGGATAACAGGAAGGCCCAACGCCCCAAGTGCGTGGATCACTCTATCCGGGGACTTCGGCTGACCCCCGACAGAGCTCGCGGCAAGCAAAGAGGCGAACTCTATAGGGAGATCGGTCCATGAAAGCTATTTGTCGGTTTGAATGTACGTTATGGATGGTGTTGATCTTTGTTGGCTCTGGTCTTTCTGCGCTTGCCCTGGAAGGGACTTCGGACACGAGGGGCCTGGGTGAAATGCCCAAGAATTCCCGCCAGGGCGCACAAGTTGTCACGCGAAACACGCACCAATTCGTGGCGAACGAGGGGCAGTGGGTAAACGATGCAGTTCGATTTGCGTTGCGGCGTCCCGGAGCGGACATCCTCATCTTGGAAGATTGTCCGTGTATCCAACTGGTGCTGAGCGGAGTATCGGGAGAGCGACGTGCGGTACGAGCGCACTTCGTCGGAGCGAATGCGGTGCCGCCCGTCGGGGCTGATCGCTGCGTTGCATGGTTCAACTACTTCTCGGGCGCAAAACATCGGTGGCGGACTGGTGTGCCAAGCTTTGAAGCGGTAGCTTACCGAGATCTTTATGACGGCATTGACCTGATCATCAAAGGCGGAAGCGACCACGTGAAGCTGGAGTTCCATTTGAAGCCGGGCGCCGACTGGCGCGACATTGTTGTGGCGTACGACGGGATCGGGCCGATAGCACTTGACGAGATGGGGCGGCTTGTTGTCACGACGCCGGTCGGCGAAGTGGTTGACGAAGCGCCCGTAATGTACCAGGAGCTCGACGGTGGCAGAGTGGAGGTCGAGGGAAGGTTCCGCCTGGTCGGCGGGAACGCATACGGTTTCGATGTGACCTCCGTGCCATCCCTAGATCATCCCTTGATCATTGACCCGCAAATGGCCTGGTCAACCTTTATCGGTGGAACTTCCCTGGAGAATGCTAACGATGTCGCGATGGACAGAGCGGGCAACGTTTACATAACAGGGTACACCACTTCGGGCGACTTCCCCACGACGGGCGGTGCGCACGATACCAGCTACAATGGGAGCGGAGACGTTTTCGTGTCGAAGTTCAGTGGAGGAGGGCAGCTCCTATGGTCTACGTACATGGGTGGAAGCGGTCAGGATGTCGCCAGAGGGGTCACAGCACATGCGTCAGGCGCCGTGCACGTGACTGGCTCAACGACATCCAGCAATTTCCCGGTGACGGCTGGCGCGTATGATACGACTCACAACGGGGCCAAAGATGTTTTCATAGCGCGGCTGGGTTCGACAGGAGCCCTGCAGAGGGCGACCTATCTTGGCGCAAGCAGCGATGATGAAGGGTTCGACATCGCAAGCGACGAGACGGGGAATATCTGCGTCGCTGGTGTGACGAGGTCCAGCAGCTTCCCCACAACAGCCGGGGCCTACGACAGGACCCTTGGCGGCAGCAAGGACGCATTCGTTTCCAAATTCAGCTCGGGCGGCGCGCTTCTCTGGTCAACGTATCTCGGAGGCAGCAGTTCGGACGAGGGTTATGGCATCGCGATTGCTGGGACGACGCCCATCTGCGTGACGGGACGCACAAATTCCTCCGATTTCCCCGGCGGTGGGGGGGCGTATAGTGGGGGCGTTGATGCCTTCGTTAGCAAGTTCAATTCCGCGGGAGGGCTGCAGTGGTGCGCATACCTGGGCGGGACAGACTGGGATGTGGGCTTCGGCGTCGCAGTAAATGGCTCGGGGGAGGTCGCGGTTACTGGCGAGACATATTCGGATAATTTCCCGACTGTGAACGCCTACGACCCAACGCCAGACGGATATCCGGATTACAAGGACTGCTTCGTATCTAGGTTCGCTGCTGATGGAGGTCTATCGTGGTCCACCTACCTGGGCGGAAATGGCGATGATGTTGGCAACCATGTAGCAGCGGACGGTGCGGGAAATGTCTATGTGACCGGGGTGACGGAATGCGCGGACTTCCCAACCCTCGAGGGATACGACACCAGCCACAACGGCTACTATGACGCTTTCGCATCAAAGTTCGGTCCGGAGGGTGGTCTGGTGTGGTCAACATACATCGGGGGTGCCAGTGACGACCTGGGTAAGGGTGTGGCGGCGGACGAGGGGGGAAATGTTTGCGTTGCCGGATACACACTATCGGGCAACTTCCCGACGACCGCGGGTGCCTACGATAGGAGCCACAACGGTGGATGGGACGCTTTTGTGCTAATACTGGGTGAGCCTGGGGGGTTCCGCATCGCTGACGCTATAGGCCGGACTGTCGCAGAAGTGGATGACTCGGGGAACCTCACGCTGGCGGGCACGTTGACGCAGAATTCTACACCTGCGGGCACAGCTGAGAGCGACTTTTTGGTCAAGAGGGGCGACGGCACCATTGTAGCGGCGATTGACAGCAGCGGTAATCTCGTCCTTCTAGGTTCGCTGCACCAGAACCAAAGCCCCATGGTGCCGCCCGTCGGGTCTTTCATAATCAAGAGCGGAACCGGAAATGTGGTGGCCTACATTTCGCCGAGCGGCCATCTTTACCTCGCCGGTGGGGTGACGGCGGGGCCGTGAGCGCAGATCCCAAAAGCCGCAGCGGGGCACTGCAGTTGCAGAAGATAGGACGGCTGTTGGTTGGGGACGGTCATATTCCTGCTGCCGTTCCTCGCTATTGCTACCGCCGTGCATGCGGTCATCGTCATTTGCGGGAAACCGTGGGTACCGATGTGGCAGCAAGGGGGGGAATCAAATGGCTAACATGAGCACTTAGATCACTTTGACGAATCGCGGTTAAGGCTTAGGCTCGCATAATACATCGCAGGAGCGGAGTGTCAACAGCGTGGCTTGAGGGTCCCCAAGAGCGCAGTTCCAGGACAGCACAGGTAGGCTCAAGCTGCTCTGTCTCGCGCCAAGTCTGCATACAATGGTCACGCAGCCTCGATGTTGATACATGCGGGGATTCTTCAAGGAAACGAAGAAGGGGAGCGGCAATGCGAAGGGAATTTCGTAGGGCCAATCTCCTGTTGGGCGTGCCGCTATTCGCGGCCTTCGGCGCGGCTGCCGCCGAGGCAGAGTATTCGTTAAATCAAGTTCCCTTGGCGTCAGGTAAGTCGCGTCACTGAGGTGGCTCGCCCCCAGTGCCGTCTTCGGACATTTCGAGCACGATGGATCCGAGAGCGCGCTCGTCGTTAAAGGTTATGGAGAGCTTCTTCGGCGTGCCGCGCGAGACCTCGGCAACGAAGCGGTCGCCGCCGACGTCTCCGCCTTTTTCGGTCAAAGCGATTGCGACATGGCCGCCGATTATGGCCAGCCCAGCGAGGGGCTGACTTGCGACAGCGACTACCTCCGCGAGGGGGACTATCGCGCCTGAGATTTTGTCCATGACCGTATCGCTTTCCTCCATCCCTTGCTTGGCAAGTATTATGGCAGCGCGGTCTATGTGAACGCTGGAGATCCTGACCGCCGGCCGCTCAGCAAGGCAGCCGCCGGCGAGCAGGGATATGATAAGAACAGCCGCAACGAACTTCATTTGCCACCTCTCTTCCAACCTGCAATTCCTGTCACTGAGAAAAGAAGGCCCGGGGGTTTCATCCTTCAGCCGAGGGCTTTTCATCTGCATCAAGCCCCTCGAGAAACTTCTTCAGGCCGGTCTCGATGATCTTTTCTTCGATCTTCTCTGCCTGCTTTTCGCCGAATAACTTGGCGAGCAAGGTGTCCGCCATCTTCCCGGCGGCAAAAGCTTTCTTCTTGATGAATGCGGCCACTATCGCGAGTCCGATCGTCATGACTATGGCGTTCGCCAGCAGGTCCGTCAGAAATGCCTTCATGGGCTCACCACCTCCTTAGATATCGCTTCGCTTAGGCGTGTGTCCGAGGAACCAAATGTTCGCACAATAGCCGGTCCCTCTGGGCACGCCGTCTACCGTCTTTCCTGTAAGGTACATCTTTGGGTTCTCGGGGTCGTAGCACCACGTCACAGTTATGTCCCAATATGGTCGGTACATGCCTCCTGCAAAAGCCATCGTCGTCGGGGCCTGGTGGTACTCCACAAGACCCTTATAGAGGGCAGATTCGGGAGGAATGGTAACTTCGCGTGTCCAGTTGGTGCAGACGCCTTCGTTGATCAGCTCGGCATGGACCATAAGCTTTTGTGCGTCCTCGGATATGTAGTAATAGGGCTCCTTTGTGCGAAGGTCCCAACCCCTGTAGTATGCGACGATGTTGCCCGGTTCCAACTCTTTTGCACATCTGCCATCTCCCCCCGGAAGCACCAGGACAGACATGACGTTGTACACACCCTCAATCTTAGTTGCGTTTTCCTTCGGGTTGCCTTCGGGGTCCTGAATCGGCAGAATGGTATAGAGGTAGTCTTTGAATTCCTCGTCGTACGTTGAACCGAAGACCCGCGCATAGCCGAGGAATGCTGGCTTGTAATCCTGTTGCGGCGGCCCGCGAAAGCCCGCGAAGCCCGCTAGCCTCGGCCAATACAAACCTGCAAGGCCCGAAGCACCTGCCCTCAGGGCTGGATTTCGCGGCCCCAGTTCCACTGTCCACTCCGGGCAGTCCCCAAACGCGCAGCGCACTTCCTCATAGTCGTAAACGCCTATGAGCCCCCCTGCGGAGTCCTTGACCTCTATCAGCCCTCCGCGTACGTCCTCCTCGCCTACACCCCACGGGAATGCTCTGCGCCACGGCACCAACCGCTTCTCGCCTCCGAGCTGCTTAAGGGTCATGAACTTCCCCGGCCTGGCATACTCGGAGAAAAACCAGTCCGCGTAGCGCTGCGCCATCGTGTTGTCTTTGATCTCCGGCACCGTCAGGCTGAGGCGCCGCCGGCCGTAGAGAAGAATTGACCCCTCGTCGTAGAACGTATCCTTGTACCTTGTGACGAACGGCATAGCTCCCCATACGTGTGCCCCTTCGAGATAGAGCACGTTGTAGAGCTGCTTTTTTGAGACGGACTCCTCGACCTGTTCCAGCCTGTCCCCGATCTGCACTGCACACCATGATGTGGACGTCGGGTTCTTGAAGAAAAACCGCGGATAAACGTAGTCCACGCCCTCCTCACTTCCGCTAGTGGTCCAGTGCTCCTCCACGTCAACGCCCCAGGCCCAGCCGCCCGCCAGACGACCGAGCATCTCCAAGATGTCCATAAGGTTCCGTTCGCCCTCGAGCTTCAGGTAACTCAAATCGGTCTCTTCCGGCGTCTCATCAATATCTGGCTCCACGCCTTCAGGGAAAATCCCCAGCGGCGCGAGATAGCGGTCGTAGAGGTCCAGGACTACCTCGCTGATTTTTGTTTTGGTCACGCGGATGTGCTGCTCGTAGAGCATCGGGTCCTCGGGATCAACTTCTGTCTCGATGCTGGTCGTTGAACCATAGAATATAATTGGATCGTCGTCATCATTGCCGCCCGGATAGATGTCGCTCAGATGGCGCGAGTGTCCAACCAATACATACTCCACCAGACCCCTTGCTATATCAGCCCTTATGTCGTCCACATAGCCGAGGTACCAGGCCTCCAATCCCCATACTGGCTCTCCCGGCGGCGGGTTAAAGGGGTCTTCCATCTTGTGATGCAGGACTGCGATCGAATCGCCTATCTCAATCTCGTTTCGGTCCTGCCATTCCCTTGCGATTACAAGTCTTCCCGTGCCGCACCCTCCTTCGCGGAGGAAGCCGAACTGGAGATCTTCCACATCTTCAAGCGGCTCCCAGGAATCCGCCGTTAATTCCTGTCCCTTCGGGATGTGCCACACCGAGCGCCCGTAGCTCTTGCTTGGGTCGAGGTTGCTCGCTACGGGTGACGACTCTACGACGTGGATAATGTCTTGCAACGTGGCCGAATCGGAGCCGTTCGGGTTGGTTACAGTCAGCGTAACATCGAAGCGGCCTGCGGTATCGTAAGTATGGCTGGCATTCTGGTCGGTTGACGGACTCGACTCATCCCCGAAGTCCCATAGCCAAGACGTGGGATTGCCGCTGGATCTGTCGGCAAAGTTTACCTTGTACGGCGCCCGGCCGCCGTCACTCGGGGGAGAACTCTCCCAGTCGAACGTTGCGCCGGGGAGCTGCGGCCGCTCGCTCACCGAAATGTAGTTCGTTTTGGTTTCGTTGTCGCTGCTGCCTTTGAAGTCGGACACCGTGTAGCTGACCGTGTAATTCCCCACGCCAGAATAGACGTGGGTGGGGTTGAATCGATCGGAGGTGTAGCCGTCTCCGAACGTCCAGCTTGCCTCGTTCACGGGTAGGTCCGAACGGTCGTAGAACCTCACCCGCATAGGCCTGTATCCCTCAGTCGGCGAGGCCTCAAAGTCTGCTGTGACGCCTTCCGGCGGGAACCCAATGTCTATCAAGTTCGCCTTCGTGACTGCCGTCTCCCCGTCGGCATTCCAGGCAGTCAAGGTGGGGCTGTAGTTCCCGGAGGTGGTGTAGGTATGGGACGGTGCATCCTCCGAAGAGAGATCCGACCCGTCCCCAAAATCCCAGAAACAGCCGATCACCGGCTCGTTGATAATCGGCGTGAATTGCACCGTCAAGGGGGGTGCGTCTGCTGTGGTCGGCGATGCCTCGAAGTCTATATCCGGGCCTTGCCCGAACTCGATGGTAGCGTAGGCGAACTCCGGCGTATTTTCCGGGTCGAAGTCAAACCAATACGTGTAACGCCCTCGCAGGGGCGTTTCCGGCGGGGAAGCCTCGGGAATCAACCTGGCCCTGAGATGGAAATACCGCCCGTGCTCGCTCTCGGCGGCTTGCATCTGCGCGGCACTTTTCCAGCTTGACCAGCTCGGCGTGCCGCCGTCGTTCACGTCATAGGCGAACTCGACATTCTCCGTAGGGGAGGCCTCGAACTGTTCCGGAAGCCAAAAGGCGTTCGTGTTCCCCGAATCTACCGCCGGCCAGGCGATCGTCGTGCTCGCCAGATGACCTTCCATAGTCGGAACTGGCGACGCCTCCGGGTCTCCCACTTCGAAATCTGAAAACTTGCAGCCGTTATCGGATACCCCGTAAGTATATCCGAACGCCCCAGCATGGACGGAAACCGTCATGTCAGTCGAGTTGAGGTCCCAATAGTATTCTGGATCAAAATCTGTGAATTCGGTCCACTCTCCCCATCCGTTCTCGCCACATATCCGGTAGCACATCTGGAACTCGATCTGCGGGCCCTGCGTGTCTATTCTTTTTATCATTACCTCGATGGGCCAGTCACCGTCGCTCAATGTGAAACTGCTGAAGTCGTTATGCGTCTTCCATGCGTCAACCGGAGCCGGGTCGTAGTAGGTCACGGCGAAGTAGAGTGTGCGCCCGCCTGCGCCCGTATCGCAAGTCACACCGACCTCAAGCCTGTTCTTCTGCTCCGTCCCGAGATATATCTGCACTCCCGCAGTCCAGTAATCGTCATTCGAATCCCGCGGATCAACGCGGAGCGCAACGCAGAAATCCTCATTAGCGTTGTTCAAGTCTCGCATCAAGTGAGTCGAAGTGTACGTTCCTTGCCAGCCTATGCCCGTGCTCATCGGGTGAAATATCAGAGCCGGACTCCTGAATTCATAATCACTGTGAATCGTTGGACACCACGGGGTGAAGTCATCGCTTGGATTCGGATCGACGCGCTCTCCTATCGCTCCACCCGTTCCCGACTGTTGGCTCCATCCGGTTCGGATGACCCCGTCGTTGAAGCTGTCACAGTTTGGCCGTCTCAAGTACTGGC
Source organism: uncultured Planctomycetota bacterium (assembly GCA_964622675.1). Classification (GTDB taxonomy): domain Bacteria; phylum Planctomycetota; class DG-23; order CAZBND01; family CAZBND01; genus CAZUUK01. The sequence continues at coordinate 7,824 of CAZUUK010000002.1, forward strand.
GCAGCGCCGGCTTGTTGTTTATCGTTGGGCTCTCGTACCAGAGCCGCTCTACTTCGTCGAAGCTGAAAGTCGGTTCGCCTATATTTCCGGATGCTCCGAATCGCGTCCATTCGCCGCCGTAATAATGAGGTGACTCGGCGTACTCAGGTCGGATGTATCGGAACGCGTACCACTGCCTGTACCTAGCCATGGCTTATCTCTCCGGCTCGTCTTCTTGTGGCTCGAAAGTGTAGCTCTCGTCTCCTTCTTTCCAGAAGCGAGTCCCGTCCGTGCATCGTGCTCTCACTTCTCCTGTTCTCGGGTTTAGAGGGGTCATACCCATTGAGAACACCTCATCGCCCCAAGAAAAATGCGCGCGGCGCCGACAAATGCACAACTCTCGATATGTCGCGCTAAGGTGAAATGCCTCCCGCTTAGTCAATTCGTGCCCCTGCAGGAATCGTTCCATCTCGTTCTCGAGCCCTTTCGCCTCTCCCAACCACTTCTCGGTCTTAGCCTTGAGTTCGGGCAGCAGCGCCTCTGCCTCTTCGGGCGTCAATTCCCTGTCAGTGTGATCTGTCATTTGAGTTGCCCCCATTGCGTTCCGACGTTCCGGATCGTGCTCCGGTCGGAACGGCAGATTGCAATTTGCCGGTTCCACTGCTCTCTGTCTGCCGTTCGGGCTCCCGGCGTGTGCCAGAGGTGGACCGCGATGATCTGTGGCGTCCTTTGCGGCTCATGCTTTTCACGGATAAGTCGTGTCACCATGTCCTCATCCTCTGCGCCGTAGGTTGTGAATCTCTCGTCAAATCCACCCAGCTCCATGATCACGCTCCGCCTGATCGCGAGCCACGGACCGAAAGGATTGCTTTGATTCGCTCCCCTTGGACCGATCTTTCCCCACCCTCCGGAGGCGTCTTTGGATATTCGATACCACTCGGCGCTGGTGAGGAATCCCCTGCCTCCCTCATCGAGCCACCCAATCGTCTCGCCTATCGCATCGGTGAGGTAGACGCAGTCACCATCGGAGAATGCGATCGCGATTCCTTTTGCGTTACGGAGCCCGCAGTTGCGGGCCAGCCCCGCGTTGTTGTAGGCACCGGCGTTCATCTCTCGCCGCAGCGGACGGAAGTTTATTTGCCGCTCAGTCAATCGCAATTGCCAGCGGCGCAAGCTTCCCGTCGTCTCGTCGGTGCTCCCGTCATCGATGATGATGAGCTCCCAGCTTTCCGGCGCGGCGTCCGTCGTCAGCAAAGATGCGATGCAGACGTCCAACAACCTGGCGCGATTGTATGTGCTGACTACGACGGACAGCTTCAGAGCTCCTGGGTTCATCACAGGCTTGTCTTCCTTTGCCCCCTACTCAAGGGTTCAGATGCCATCTCTCTATGGGGCCGTGGGCTGCCTCGAATCGTTCCTGATTCTCTTTCTGCCTTTCCCAGAATCCAGCTATGGTGTTCGCCGTTGCATTGCCGACGTGAACCACAAACGATCCGTAGCATTTTCGGAGGCGGTATCCGGCTTCGAGCGCTCGTGCAAACAAATCCTTATCCTCCCACCCCCCCAGGCCATAACCATCATCAAGCAGCCCGATCTCGCCGTAAATCTCCCTGCGGCTCACGAAACAGGCCCCGCACGTCCCGCGCAGATCGCAGTCCAGCGGCCTCCGGCATGTTTCCAGTTCCCGGCTGTTTCTTTCTCTTGCGAGTTCCAGCGCGCTGAGGGCGGGTTTTACGTGCCGAAAATCGGGAAACGCGAAACCGACTTCCGGCTCGGCCGCCTCTTGCAGGAGTTGCTTATCCCAACTCGCGGTCACGAAGACATCATTGTTCATCACACAGATATAATCACTCTTAGCCGCCTTGATTCCGTCGTTTACCGCCCTCGCAAACCCTCCTTGGCCCTCGCGTCGGATGCAGTTCGCCTCGACGATGAGCCGGAACAGACTCCCGTCATCAACAAGGATGAGTTCGTACTCCGTTTCTGTGCAACGGTGGATTTGGCCGATCGCCTGTTTTGTCATCTCAAGCAGCTTCTCGTTCACCCAATAGCACGGCATCACGATTGAGAGGACCGCCACCGCTCCAGCGCTCCTTTCAGTTTTTCCCACTCCGGCGGCTTCGATGCCTTATATGCCACCCCGACAACGGTATGCGGAAAATCAGAAGGGCCCATTGACTTCACAATTGAGCCATCGAATGGCTGGAGAAGGCTCCGCAGCCCTTCAGGTGTAAAGCGCCAATAATCGGATGGGTATTCGTGTATGCGAAAGGCCATCGCCGAACTGATTATGAAAATTCCTCCCGGGCGAAGGATTCGATGGATCTCTCCGACTGCTTTTCTGGGATACTCGACGTGTTCGAATGTCTCCACGCTCAGAACGGTTCCCACGGATTCCGAAGGCAGATCAATCTCATGCAGATTGAGAATCACGTCCACCCCTTTTCCTTCGCGCATATCCGCCCCGACGTATAGCTTGCCGGGGAATAGCGGGCGGAGGTCCCCCCATTCCTGGCCTGGCACTTGGAGGGAACCGAATTCGTAAATCGGTTCCGCGAGCGGCAGAACCTGGGCACACACGCCGACGAACTCTTTGACCCACTTCCTCATTAGCTGTCTTTCCCTTTACGGGTTCGGCTGAGCCAGGCGATCGCGGGTGCGCAGTCTTTCGGACTTTGCCTGGCGAATCTCGCCGTAACTGGCTCCACTTCTTCCCGGCACAGTTTCGGAAAGAGTGCCTCCCCCCACCCTGAGGCGCTGCTGTCAATCTGTATGTATGGTAGGGTCGGTCGCCGTGAACTCCGCCGACCAGGGCAGGTGGGTAAGGGGCCTGTCGGTTCGGCGGTGGGCGAAGCTCACAGAGTAAACACCCTTGTAGTACTCCAGGTCGCTTCCCCCGTGGTACCGGTAGAGTTCAAAGGCCTGTTCGGCGAGCTTCCCTCGTAACTCCCCGAGCGCCGCAAGGATCTCAGCCGGCGTATCTCCTGTTATTATGCCTTGAATCCTTATCCGGAGCGGCCCCGGCTGCAGGCCCGTGATCACGGCACCAGTGGAGTCGGGAATTATGTGTTCGGTGTAGATGTTCTCCTCTTCAACGGACCACATGGTTATGGGTTGAGGAAAGCTGTAATACGCCTCTCCAGTCACCTTGATTCCAGGGTCATAAACAAGCGTCATTGGTTAGTCTCCGACCAGGAGATGATCCTCGGCGAGACGGGCCCTAAGCTCCTTGAGGACATTGCCCTCTCGGCCATTTGGTCTGTTCTTACGCGCTGTCCTCTGCGTCCGCATGACCGGGATTCGGGTCGACGGGGCGCCTAATTGCGAGGAAATCAGAGTCTCAGCGTCGCTAATAATGTTGTGAGTTCCGCTTGCGGATTGGCTGCCGGTCGCTGTGGGCTCCCCATCCGCGGGCTCACGAGCAGCCTTCTCTTCGGCAGCTTCTGCCAGGGCATCGGAGGTGGCTGAGGAGGTTTCGGGAAGCCTCGACTCGGCAAGCGAGCGGCCGATCAGCCGCAACGCGGAGGCTATCGTGGCTGGCAAGAGTCGCGGCAGTGCAGCCAGGATGTCTGCAAGCTCTTCAGCCGAGAACGCCGTTGGATCGTGGCCAGACACCTGCGAGCCCTGCGCAAATTGCAGCTCATCTCGGTTTTGCGGGAGCAGCTCTTCTATGGGAATCATTCGGCTCATCGTCCTGCGCCTCTAGGCTGATTCCGTGTAGGTGCCGAAAGCTGTTTGACCGGACTCGTTGTCAGGCAGCTCCTCAACGACCACCGGCATTACCGCGGGCTTCGTCTTGGACCTTATGACATCGCCTACGTAGATGAAGTGCACCTGGGTTACGTATGTGAAGGTCTTGCCGTCTCTCGCCGCTCCTTCCACAACCATGCGTCTGGAGGATGGGTAACCGCCGTAGGAGAAATCGAGCGCATCTCCGCTGGGGGAGGATTCGGTGTCGAACACGATGGCCATCGCCTCGGGCGATATCTGTTCCAGCTCGAAGGCGAGGAATTGGCGGACCTCAACCAGCGTCTTCTTGACGAGCCCGTATGACTGATCGGCGTGGACGTCGAGGAACTTCTTCTTTACACGAAATCGCACCCCCTCCTCCGTAGTCAGGCCGAAGTCCTCCTCCTGCCCCTCCGGCCCCACCTTTATCGTGCAGGAACCTACCAGCACCTCCGCGGGATTGACTCCTGAAAGTCCCATTTCCTTCTCCCTCTTACTTGAGCCTGTAAATCGCTCTGAATGCCAGTTCTTTCTTGAAGGCGGTTGCCTCTGGATCGAATTCCGGCTCTGCTTCGGCGCGGATCCAAATGCATGCATATGAGTGCAGGGTTTCGTCAGAGAGATCGGCCTCGTCTAGCGCCGCGACTATTGCCTCGGCCAGGTCCGAGCAATCCCTGTCGCCGAGTCCCCAGGCCGATATCCGGACCTCAGCGTCGCGCAGCCTATCTGTCCCCTCGACAAGCCTCTTCTCATACTGCGCGCCTATTGTTATGCAGGGTGGCTCCACCTTACGCGCCTGCTGCCGCCTTCTCACCTGAGACGCTGAGCCGAGGATGGCGAGCACGCCCGCGTCATTCGCCAGCGTTGAGTGAATCTTTGCTAGGATTTCCTTCATCGGTCCGCTTCCTATCGCAGCGCTTTGAGGGTTGCTTGAACGTGGCTTGGCCCCTTTGAGTCCTCCGAGACGCTTACGAGCTCCACTAGATAAGTCTTGCCCTCGACGATTACTTTGTCGCCGGATTTTATGTCGGCGAGAGGACCGATGAGCAGGACTTCGTGCGGTTCATCTTCTCCTCGTTCGCCGCGCTCAAGGCGTCCCGTCTTCCTGTAGAGCCTGCAAGGATAGCTCGAAAGAACGCTTTCCCAGCTCTCTTGATCGCCGCCGAATCCGTCGTCGACCCGGACAGCGCGGAGGGTCTCCGCTCGCTTCGTCAGTAATGAAAGCATTCGTTCCTCCTAAACGCTTGCCGGGAATGGCCCTTTCCTCACGTATGGATCAATCAGCCTGTCAACCTCGACAATTCCCGTCATGTACGGCGCTCTTATATCCCTCTGATACGAGTAGTCGCCGATCTGCTCGCGCGCGAGGGCCGCGGCTCGCGTGGGGCAGGGAGACGCCTCACTGATGAGCTCCAGCTCGCGCTCGATCAGGAGTCTGACCGCGCTGCGAATCGCCTCGGGAGTCTCGGCCCATCCGAACGTTCCGACCACCTTCACATTGCGGTAGCCCTCCGGGAACCGCGCGGGTGTCCCCTCCGGCACACCCTCTAAGTGAAGTGACCACTGATCAAAGGAGAAGTCGTTTTCTGAGACTTCCTCCCCATCTATCTCGAGCTGGCTTACCTCGAGCAGCGCGCTGTTCTGTCCGTGGGGGAGTGTCTCCCTACCGTTTCCATCCAGCAGCGCGGTTCTATCTTGTGGATAGAAGACGTCTCGGCAGACGCGCTCGATGTATCTTTCCCACTTGGAGATGATGCCGGCCCTTTCTTCTTCGGTCCAGTCCGGCGGCCAGTTGATTTCCGCCAGAGTTACGTAGTCACCGTCACCTTCGGCCATCAGACTTTCTCCTTGACCTGGGATCGGGGCCCGGGGATTTGCTGACCGGGCGGGCGCTACGGGCAGCGCGGGCTAGGGGTGCCCGCCGTACGGCGGGCCGCCTCGCCAACCCGGGCCCCGGGTTCATCCTTCTCTCGAAAACAGAAACCCTATCGCGGCCCACGCCGCGCCTGAGGCAGCGGTGAGTGCTTTCTGCCAGATCCTCGTCGACTCGAGGGACTCTCGGAGCCCGTTCACCCGATCCAGCTTCACCTCGATCGCTTTCAGCCTGGTGAGCACCTCTCCGCGAAACTCCGCCGCCTTGACTTGTTCTTTGTGAATTTCCATCATCTCAGTTCGCGCTCTTGCGTTCCTTGAGTTCCGTTCTCCCGAGTGAGCATTCAACTAGTTCCTGGTAGAGTTCTTCGTGCAGCTTGCGCCAGCGCGCCCATGTGAATGCCGCCGCCCTCTCCGCAGGGAAACGCCACCGGCCGCGCGCCCATTCATCACGCTCTGCCTTAAGATTCAGGAGAAGCTCCGCACAGGTTCTCGCGTCCCCCTGCGGGAATATGTAGCCGGATTCGCCTTCGCTCACCAGCTCCGGCACAGCACCGACCGCCGTAGATACGAGCGGGCGTCCGCACATCATCGCCTCATACGCCGCAACCGGTCCCCCTTCGAATTTCGAAGCTATCAGGAGGCAGTCCATCTGGTTATAAAGTCTCGGGTAGTCCTCGTAAGTGCAGTTCCTCCCGCGCTCGTAGTAAACCACCGGGAAGGGGATCCGTGACAGCGCTTCTCCCAGCCACCACCACCCTGTCCCCACGACCATCAGCATGGCTTCCTTTTCTCGCGCGGCGACAAACTTCATCGCTTGGAGAATCGTTTCCCCTCCCTTGTTATCGTGCACGCGCCCGTGAGCGGGGTAATATCTGGCGCATAGGCCGATGGTTAAGTGTCCCTGCGGCCAGCCGGTGTGGCAAAACCAGTTCGGGTCTGCCCCCGCGTGGATCACTCTCACCCGGTGTGGCTCCAAGCCGTTTGATATCAGATAGAGGCCAGCGTCGCGGGATACCGCTACCACGGCTTCCGCCTGAGAATATGCATTCTTGTTTCTCGCGTAATCGGTTGCTCCCGGGAGGAATCCGTGTAGGGTTGTGACGAATCTTCCTCGCCAGCCGTGCAGGAGCGCGGCCTCCGCATCTTGCGGCCTGAAAAAGTGGTACAGCTCCGCCTCGGGGAGAGGCTCTTCCGTGGCTGTCACTTCGAGCATTCGCGACGAAGATATCTCCTGAACCATCCTGCGGAATATCCACCTGTCTATCGTTTTGCCGACGATGTTGATCCTTGCCTTCATGTCCTGTATCTCTCGCCCTCGCGTCACGTTATAAACCAGCGGCTGCGATGGCAGGCATCGGGGAAGATCTGTGCAAATTCACCCCCGCTGCGTCCACCGCTGCCGAGACGACACCTTCCATCCTGCCGGTCTGCCCGCCGTACGGCGGGTAGTGGTAAAGGTAGTCGAATATCACGGCGTGAAGGAACCGCCGCAGCGGCTCGGACTCTGGTTCGCAAGCGTGAAGCACCGCACGTCTGACTGTTTCCGGCTGGGCGTCAGCGCGGATGTCCGTGGTCAGCCCGCGGTTGGTGTAGATGTTGTCGCCCAGCGTCACGACCCTCTTTCCATAACAGAGCGCTTCCAGGCCCAGGGTAGAGTTTATCGTGAGCACCGCGTCCGCTCCTCTGATGGCGGACTGGGCAGTTGCATTTTCCAACAAGTACGCGTTAGAAGTTCCCGCAAGGCACTCTCGCATATCGGCGGTTGCACCCTCGTACGGGTGCGGCTTCACGAAAAGAGCCCAGTCCTCCATCCCTCCCATCGCCTCACACGCCAGCCTTACTAGCTGCTCACTTTTCCCTACCAGCACCTTTGGGTAGTACATCGTCGCGTCACCGGTGGTTTGGCAGGCCACGAGTAGAACCTTTCGTTGCTTCGCGATCTCTTTCAGGGCGACCCGGCGATACCGGCGCTGGTAACGCGTGGGCCGGTTGTATTTGGAGAGTCCCCCCGCCTTCCAGCGTGTGAGAAACTCATCAAGCTGCGATTCCTCGTCCGCCGAGAGGGGGCCCTTTCGTCTCCAGATCTCCTCGAACTCTGAGCGGGGTGTGAAATACATATCTCGCGTATCCACGGACAACGTGTTCGGAAAGAAGCCTCCCTCGACCAGGAGTGCTGGAACTCGGACGCGCTTGGCCACTTCGAGCGCCGCTCGTGAGTCATGACACATGTTTCCCCAGGTGCATATCAGAAGCGGCTCCTTCTCCTGAATCAGCTTCTCAAGCTGAGGAATGAGCCATGAGGTCCTTGCCGTTATGTACGCGTCCGCCGTCACTCCTCGCTGTGCCCATCGCCAGCGCGCAAAGCGTGTCAATTCCTCCACGTCGTATCCAGGAACTGAGACCTTCCGTGGAAGCGACCTGGGTTCAGATTCGGCGATGGATGTCAGCGCAAGCCCCTTTTCTGAAAGGAAGCGCTGATTCGCCACGTCGGTCCGGCGGTTTCTATGGAGCTCGCAGAAATCTGTCCGAACGCCGCAGCGCGCAAGCCCTTTGGCTACTTCCCAGAATGTTGATGCCTGACCAGCGCGGAGGAAGATGAGCGCTTCCCCCTTTTGCCTGTTCGCCTTTGGCTTCAGCTCCATGCAAAAGTAAGGCATCCCTTGCAGCCGCTCCGCCAACTCGCCTGGCACTCGGCGAACAGGATGTCGTTCTGACCACGTGATGCCATCTATCGTCACGCTACGATACCGGTCCGAATCGAGTCTTACGGGGGTTAGCTCGCAGCGCGCCCCGCCCTGGTTGGAGAACAGTCTGTGACGGTTATTTGATTTCTGCGGAATGCTCCTGGTCACCGCCGGGCTCCTACGGGATGCAAGGGGGAGCTGCGCGCTCCCCCTCGCACTTGTATTGCTATGATGTCGCAATGTTGGTGATCTTCACCGCTGCGTCCTTCTCCTCCGTGGCGCAGGCCGTCCTGGCGTAAGCGCAGTAGTAGCGCTTGTCCGTCATGACCGCCTCTTTCCCCTCGGTGGTCCTGCGGATCCTCAGCCTCCGGTGCACTCCTACCACGAGGTTCTTCGGATCGGTGAGCACCACCACGTCGTCAGGCAGAGCCGCGATCTCCTCCACGGCTACACCAAGCACCTTCGTCAGGCCCCCGCCCATGAGGATGAAGTCGCCGGCCGAGGTGGATCTCTCTGTTAGGTATTCCTTGTACTTCTCCGTCTGATAGGAGGAGAAGTACCACCTGAGCCGTGCCTTTGCCGGGCCCCTGCGGTACTTGGCCGGAAGTGCCCTCAGCGCACTGAAGAGCTCGTCCTTCTCGAGCGCGCCGCTCTCCGCGTCAACGATGTGCGAACCGGTATCGAGCTGCTTAAGCCAACCATCCAGACCGCACAGCAGCTCATTTCCCTCTAAGTACCCCGACTCCTCCGGGTCGCTGACGAGCGAGGTGTCGCCGTTCCAGTAAAGATCCTCTAGGTCCAGCCCGAACTGGTTCGTCATCATCGTTGCCACCGTGTCCTCGAAGCTTCCTTGCTCTATGGTGTCTTCCAGCGTCTCTTCCGAAAGCTCCCACGGGAGTGCGATTTTGACCGTATCCAGCTCGATGCGTCCAAAAGAGGGCTTCTTGGTGTAAGGCGTCACGTCCTCGTTCTCATCCACCGCCCTGGCTATGCGCGAGCCGATGCCCATCTTGTCTATGTAACGCTTGTCGCCGGACATGACCACCGTGCGACATATCTGCGTGGTCCGGGCGACGTCGAACATCTGCCTGATGAATCGCTTTGCCTGCTCCGGATTTAGCAGACCGTAAGTGATATCCTCCGTAAGCAGGGGCGACTCCGCCTTTGCCAGAAGCTCGCCGTTACTCACAGCCACAACACACCTCCTTCTCGGCCCGCCTGTCCACGATTTAGAAAACTCCCTTCCAAATGGATCCCTTCTTCCGCGCCGCTTCCTGGCCAGGAAGCGACGCACGCCCGAATGCCGCTTCCAGCTTCCCGAGCCGCTCCCCCAGACCTTCAACCCTCTCCTTGAGCGTCGGCAGCTCATCTGACTTTTCCGCTCGCTTGCCGGGAGACGCTGGCTGCAGGGAGAGCTTTTCGACCGCCTCCAGAACTGCATCCGCTATCAGCCTGGCGGCTCTCAGCTCTTCTTCGTTTGTCTTTCCCTTGAGTTGCTCTTCCTGTCTGCTCTTCTTTTCCCACGGTGCCGTCCTGCCGAACTGGTGGTAATGCGCTGCTATGTGAGCCCGGGCGGCGGGCACGTCCTCCCCGGGAATGTCAATTCCTCCGCGAGCGCCCTCGAGCACCGCCGCAAGCGCTGCAACCGCCCTCCAGACCACGCGCCCCCTCGCATCGTGGTGCGGCCCCTTGCGGAGCTTCTTGTCCCGCGACTCCCCGGAGGCGTACCGCGGATCGATCCAGAGGAAAGCTGAGTCGGGCAGCGCCGCCCTTTCCTCAGAAGTCAACTCCCAGCTAAGCTCCTCCGGCGCCGTTGGAGATTCCTCAAACGGAACCACTCCTCCCGCCGGCTTTGCCCTCTTGAACAGGAGGAACTTCGCCTTCGGCACCGCCGGCCTGTCCACTATCGCCACTTCCATCACCTTCAACTTCCTTATGAAGTTCGCCATCCGCATCCTCCTGCAAGTTTGGCATCTCTCTCTTGGCAGCCTGTGTTTGACCCGCAGGCGCCGCTTGGCCGGCATCTCTGGCGCCCTGTTCCTGCGGCTTAGCCTTCCCGATGGTTACGGGAATCCCGACGCCATCGGCCTGCGCCTCAGCGACTCTTTCCGCCAGGCCGCCTACTGAGAACCCGGAGTATGTCCCGGAACGAATCCCCTCCCAGAGCTCCGGGTCGGCGACTTTCACCGCAATCACCCACGAGCCTTTCTTGACCTCCTCTGTGCCTAGGCGCACATCGCACGGCGCGGTGTAGCTCTCGACCACCGAGGCCGTTGCCGGCTCCACGTGCATCTTGCTGAGCGCCCGCGAGGAGGCAAGATAGTCATGGGCCGCTTCCTCCACTACGTCCGACGGCATTATGTCGCCCTGCGAATCTACCTCGTCGGGGACGAGCACCACCCCATAAACCAGCCTCTTCTCGTCCTCCAAGATCGCTATCTTGGAACACAGGAAAACCTCATCCATATCGCCCTCCTTCTAGTGCGCGTGCGTGAAATATCTTTCGATTTCCGTGTGACATTCCCTTTGGAGCATTCAGGCTGAAGCTGGCCGCGCTAGGACCTTGAGCGATATTCTGGATGGGTGAGTCTTTCGATTTGAAGCAAGCCCCTCGCCTTAAGATAACCACAGCGCTGCCGAGGATGGTTGACCTTCGACGTCCACGTGTTGTGGCCCTGCCTGCGACTGGTGGTGCAGTTGTGACAGTGCCGTCAGAACGTCCTGGCGACTCTGAGCTCCGCCTCGGGATTTGCTAAAAGCTCGTCAAGGGAGAGAAGTGGCGGATTGATCTCGAACTGGAGTCCCGTGAGCTCCTTGCACACGGGGCAGATCCTGTGGCACCTGTCCGTCCTGAACTTCCTCCCGCAGCGAAGGCAGGAAAGCCGCTTTTTCTGGCGATTCAGGCTCGCGATTTCCAATTCCTCGGCGGTCATCCACCCCTGCATCTCCAGCCTCCTGAACCGGAAGGTTTACATCTGTCGCCTATAATATACCGCGTGCGACTCGAATGTCAAGGATGGTTTACATCTTTTTCGCGAAATATGTCCTCGGCTACGGAGAGTCATCACTACGCTCAATATTTCTCTTGACAAATCACAATGAGAGGTCATCATGAACGTGGACGGCAACCTCTGCTGCGACGCAGCAGGGGAGGAGGCGGGTAGGGATGAGAGCGCCAGCTCAGCTACTGAAGAACCGGCTGAGCGGGTCTCGTGCCGGTAAGGTGCTTGCCCAGCTTGCACCGCTAAGTTCCATTCTGTGCTTCATTTGCTTCTTCCGAATCCTCGGGAAGTACACGCCCAAGTTCATAGTCTGGGAACCCCTCAGGCTGTTTCCTTTCGAGGCGGCGGTGCCGCTGTTTTGGGTCTTCCTTCTCGCGGGCACAGTTGGCGCCCTTCTACTCCTGAGATCCCGTCACTTTGCCCTCGGCATCGCCACGCTTCTGCCACTTGTTTGGGCCACATACGGCCTCGTGCTCGTAGCTGTTTGCGGTCTCTGGGTATCTGCTCACGGGTGGGTGTGGGCTCGTCGGAGACTGAGCTCCTTGCTTGGTTGACCTTGGGGGGAACCATCTCTCTATGTTGCGCTGGGCGGACAGTCGCGTCTCATAGGTTGTGCGACATTCCCTGGAACGGAGCCAACTCTGTGCCCCTTGCGTCGGTTGCTCCCCCCAGGTAGGATGCTCACGCAAATGCGGAGCCATTGGCTGGAGGTGGTGGGTGAGGGCTTGCGTCTTTCTCAGGCGGCGCTTGAGGTTCGTCTGCCTTGTGTCACCCCTTTTGTTCGCAATCCTTGCCAGCGCGTCGCCAGCAGAGGAAAGCGGCTCCCGAGCGCTGGCGAGGGTCCGACCCGCGGTTGTTACTCTTTTGGCTTACGATGAGGAAGGGAGCGGACTTCGGCAGGGGACCGGATTTTTTGTCAACCAAAAGGGGGACCTTGTCACCAGCCGTCATGTCCTCTATAGAGCGTCGCAGGCGGAAGTGAAAACTTCTGAGGGCAGGTCGTACAACATTGAGATGGTTCTGGCGGAGGACGAAGACCGTGACCTCGTGTTGGTTTCGAGCGATGCGAGACGAGGTCCTGTCCCCTACCTCCAACTGGCCAACGCGCTTCCCTCAATCGGCGACGAACTCGTGGTAGTAGGCAGCGCTCTCGGGGAGGAGGGGACAGTTACGCAGGGGACGATTTCAGCTTTCGAGCACATGGCGGGCTTCGGTAAGGTCATCAGGATGACGGCGGCTATCGAGCTTGGTTCCAGCGGAAGCCCGGTCGTTGACCTCAGTGGGGCCGTGATAGGCGTCGCCACGTACTACAGCGTCGAAGGATACTTCGCCGTGCCTGCCGGGCGCGTGCTGGAACTACAACAGGGCGAGGCCAAGACTCTTTCTGAGTGGTCTTCGACTGCCCCGGCGACTTGGTCGGCTGCTGCCGAGCGCCTCTGTAACGACGGCCGCAAGCTCCTTTTGGATGAGGACTACAAAACCGCACTCGCTAAATTCAAGGAAGCGGCTGCCGAAGCTCCGCACCATCAGGAAGCCTGGTACCTCATGGGTTTCGCGAATCACGAACTCGGCTTCTTCGAGAAAGCGATAGAGGCCTACAGAGAGGCTATTCGCCTCGATGCCGACGATGGCTACGCTCACTATAGGCTGGGCCTTGCGTATGGCAGTTTGGGCCGGCAGGAGGAGGAAGTTGACGCCTATAAGGCCGCGGTCCGCGTGCAGGCCGACTTCGCCCATGCTTACCATAAGCTGGGAATCGTGTATGCGGGCCTCGACCGACACGACGAGGCCGTAGTAGCCTACAGAGAAGCGATTCGTATATGGCCCAACAAGGCGGACGTGCACAACAACCTGGGCGTATCATACAACGCATTGGAGCGCCATGAGGAAGCCATAGAGGCTCTGGAGGAAGCGATTCGCCTCAGAACCCCTTACGTTGAAGCGTACTTGAACCTGGGAGTCGCAAACAGCAGGCTCGGCCGCTATAGCGAAGCGGCGAAGGCCTACAATCAGGCGATTGAACTCGAGCCCGACGATGCCGAGGCTCGCAGCAGCCTAGGGGCCGTTTACATCAAGCTCGGCCGCTATCAGGACGCTGCGCAGGTACTGAAAGAAGCGATCCGGCTCAGGCCCGACTATTCCAGAGCGTATTCCAGCCTAGGCTGGGCCTACGGAAGTATGGGCCGGCATGAAGAGGCTTCCGACGCGTACGAGCAGGCAATTCTGCTGGAGCCCGACTCCGTCGAGTCTCACTACAATCTCGGCCTGTCGTACAGCAAACTGGGACGCCACCGGGATGCAGTAGATGCGTACAAGGAAGCCATCAGACTCGATCCCGGTTTCCACATCGCCTATCGTGGTCTTGGTCTCAGCTATGGCAATTTGGGGTTATTTGAAAAGGCGGTCGAGGCGTATGAAGATGCAATTCGCCTCGAGCCCAATGACGCCGACTCGCACAACAACTTGGGCGTGACGTACAACAATCTCGGCCGTTACGAGGAGGCCGTAGGCTCGTTCAAGACTGCCATTCGGCTTAAGCCGGACATGGCCAGAGCGCACTACAATTTGGGCGTTGCTTACGGCAACCTGGGTCGTTATCGGCAGGCCGTATCAGCCTACCTGGACGCAGTTCGACTCGATCCCGACGATGCAGACGCGCATTTCAACCTGGGCGTAGCCTACGCACTTCTCGGTGACAAGGATTCGGCGCGCAAGGAATACCAGGCGCTCGAGCGCCTTGACGCCGAGCGGGCGGATGAGCTCGTCAATACTATCTCCAAGTAGGTCATTTTAGTGAGCACGGAAGTCCTACCACCGGAGATGAGGTGATGAAGCGGGGCTCGCTCTTTTGCGCCGCCGCAGCAATAGTCAGTCTTTTTTCGTTCGCTGGCCGGCTCTCAGCACAAGAGGGCCTCCCGGATGTCGCCGCCCGAACGCAAGCTTCGGTCGCCCAGGTCATCGCCTACGACAGAGAAGGCGAAGTGTGGCGGGAGGGGATGGGTTTCTTCGTCAATGAGGCGGGCCACCTGATCACCGCCCGCCATCTCCTTCGCGGGGCGTCATATGCGGAAGCGAGGACACGCGATGCCGGCGCGCATCCCATCAAGGCGGTATTGGGAGAAAACGCCCGCGCTGATCTCATAAGAGTCTGCGTGGACATTCCAGGGGACGGGACGGAATATCTTGAGTGCGCCCCCGACGGTCCTCAGGTCGGCGAATGGATCATGGTTGGGTCTGGTATCGATACGGTGGACCAGGAAGTGACGCAGGGAGCCGTCTGCGCCCTTCAAAGCTCCGTTGGATTCGGTGACGTCTTGAGGATCACCCCGCCTCTCTCTCCCGGCTGCGCAGGCAGTCCGCTCGTCAACCGGAAAGGCGAAGTGATAGGGATAGCGCTTATGCAGGTGTCCGACGGACTCGGCTTCAACTTCGCCGTTCCCATAGGATGCTTGCCCGGAGGCGAGCCCGGTGAAGGCACGACTCTGCCCGAGTGGAACGCCTCCGCGTCTCGGAGACTGTCGGCTCAGGCCGAGGAAGCATACTTTAAGGGCCTTCACCTTCTCTGGGCCGGGGACTACGAGGGGGCGCTTTCGGATTTCGACAGCGCTGCACGCGGCGCACGTCGCTGTGCTGAAGTCTGGTTTCACGTGGGATTCTGTAGTGCCAAGCTGTATCGTTTTCGGGAAGCCTTACAAGCCTACAGGAAAGCGATTCGGATAAACTCCGATTACGGCGAGGCTTACGCATGGCTGGCCCGAGCCTATGCGGAGCTTGGACGCTCCAAGGAGGCCGAGGATGCCGGGAAGAGGGCGATTGCGCTTATGCCCGGTCCCGGATGGGCACAGGGCACCCTGGTCTGGATCTATGTAAGGCAGGGCCGCCATCACGAAGCGATACAAATCTGCGAGCAGGCGATACGGGCAGGGCACGATCGTCTCGACCCATACTTCCACCACTGTCTGGGCCGAAGCCATGAAGAACTGGCACGTAATCGGGAAGCGCACTACGCCTACATGGAAGCACTTAAGGTCTGCAAACAGCAGCTCAAGGTCAACCCGTATGACTGCGGGGCGTACGAGATTCTCGGACTGACTCATCTCGAGCTCAGGCGCTGGGATGAGGCAGAGAAGGCGTTGGCCCGAGCTGTCCTCTTGGCCCCTAACGATGTTGACGTGAAGACCGGCTTGGCCCGCGCCTGCGGCCTGCTAGGCCGCTGGGAGAAGGCGGAGCAGCTCTGCCTGGAGGCGATTCGCGTCAGACCGGAATATGAGGGAGGCTACATCAACCTGGGTTGGATCCACGTATTTGCCGGCCGCTGGGAGGAGGCAGTCGAGGCTTTCAGCAAAGCTGCGCGGCACAGCGGTAATCCTTCTGGGGCTTACAGGGTTCTAGGGTTCGCCTTGTATCATTTGGGTCGCTACAGGGAGGCTGTGGACGCTTGCAGGAGCGCAATGGAATTTGATCCGCGAAGTTCGTGGCCGCAAAAGATCATGGGGTTGGCGTTCGCGAGGCTTGGCCTCTACCAAGAAGGTGTGGAAGGATTGAAGAGCGCGATTCGGCTCAATCCCAATGATGCTCAGGCGCGTTACGACCTGAGTCTGCTCTATCTGATGCTTGACCGTGCTGACCTGGCCCTCGGTCAACTCGAAGCTCTTAAACGCATTGACCAGCGGCTTTCGGAAATGCTTTTCGAACAGATTCAACTGCATACCTCCATGCCCGGCGCGGAGCTCCTGCCACATGAAAGCTTCGTGAGGCTTGTGCTCGACGCTCTGCCCTCCGTGGTCGTGGTCACTACATACGGCAAAGGCGGGCCGGCGGAAGGCGCGGGATTCTTCGTCAGCGAGAAGGGCGACCTGATCACCTGTCGGCACGTGCTTCGAGGCGCTATGCGTGCAGAGGTCGTGACCAACGAGGGCAGAAGATACCCTGTCACAGCCGTGGTCGCTGACAACAGGACGTGGGATCTCGCCCACGCCAAAGTCGACGTCCCCGAGGGCGCCGTTCGGCATCTCGAAGTCGCGCATACTCCGCCCAATGAAGGGGAGCGGGTGATCGTCGTTTCAGGCCGTTCGGATTTACAGGGAATGGTGACGCGGGGCGTGCTGCTTATATCGCCGCAGGAGCATGCTTCAGGCGGCCTGATTTACATGACCGCCCCCTTCTTCCCCGGCATGAGCGGCAGCCCCGTGCTGAACGTCAAAGGGGAAGTGATAGGGGTCGGCTCGTCCAAGCGGAGCCCGGGCATGGACTTGAATGCCGGCGCTCCCCTCAGCCGGATTTTCCCTTCCGAGCTGGAGGAGGAAAGGCCGATCGCGGAATGGGGCGCGGCTACGTCCGACGAGCGAGGATCCGAGCGCGTTGAGCCAGAGGACAAAACTGCTCGATATCTGATCACCGAGCCCCTGGAAAAATCGCTCGCGCACTTCAAGCAGATATTGGCGGAAAAGGAGTCTGACGCCAAGGCGCAGCTTGCGATCGGCTACTCCCTCCTTTGCCTCGACCGCGACGAGGAGGCGGCGGACACACTCATGCAGCTAACGCATGCCTCGCCGGACTTCGCCGAGGGGCACTTCTTCCTCGGCGTTGTCCTTGCGAAGCAGAAGCGCCGGGAGGAAGCAATTCAGGCTTTCAAGGAAGCCATTCGCATCTACCCTGGCTACGAGTGGGCGCATTCCCTTCTGGGAACGCAATACGTGCTTACGGGCCGCTACGAGGAGGCCGTTTCGGCTTTCAAGGAAGCGGCGAGGCTGCAGCCCCGCCGCGCCAGTTGGTCTCTTCAGGCGCTGGGATCCACGTATTCCGAAATGGGGCGATGGTCCGACGCAATCGAGGCCTACGAAGAGGCGCTCCGGATTGACCCTGATGCCTTGATAGGTCGGGCCCGCTTGGGTGAAGCCTACGAGGCGCTTGCCGAAGCGAGCGAGCAAGCCATTGAGACCGATCCTGACGACGCCGACGCGTACTGCCGGCTGGGCTGGGCGTATTACAACTTGCGTAGGTACGGAGAGGCGGCGGAGGCCTACGAGAAGGCAATCTGGTTCAAGCCGGGCTACGCAGATTCTCACCTGAGGCTCGGCATTTCTTACGCCAAACTCGATCGCTACGATAACGCCGTAGAGGCGCTCAAAACAGCGTTACGCTTAGATCCATATCTTGCCGAGGCATGTCTCCACCTTGGAATCTGCTATCTTGAGCTCGACCATCCGGATTTGGCTGCGGATCAATACACGGATCTCGAGTCTCTCGACGAGGACCTCGCCGTCACGTTGCTCGAGCGTATTGGTAAGTGGCGATTCAGAAATGAGCAGGCCGGCTTGAACGATTGAACCCTCTTAGCGGAGGTGCGCACCTGCGGACCAAGAGAGCGATCCGGAAGGCACGAAATCCGAAGGTGTTTTCCTGTCACCTCTGCTGGTGGTTTCATGAGAACTGGAGATGAAAAATGGAGAAGACAAGCGGACCGTCAGGCGTCGGCGGGCTTACAGCCGGACCCGCAAAGCTGGCGGGGCTCGTTGATTACCAGGCGGGTGCTGTGGTCAGCCGGGAAATACTACGCAAAGCGGGCGGAACGGTTACCCTGTTCGCCTTTGACCAAGGCCAGGGCCTAAGCGAGCACACGGCCCCCTATGATGCCCTCGTTCACGTCCTCGCCGGCGAAGCGGAGGTGTCCATTTCCTCCGGCAGAGCCCTCCGCCTGAATGAAGGCGAGATCGTGATAATGCTGGCTGATGAACCTCACAGTGTCGCGGCCCCGGAAAAATGCAGGATGCTTCTTGTGATGATAAGGTCGTGAGGGCGCGGGAACTGTCGCCTTGCCCTTCTGAAGTTGCGCATGACAAAGCACGACAGCGGCAAGTTTTCCTCCGACACAGAAATACCGGAACCCGGTGGACAAGATTGCGTCTAAAGCGTGAAAGGGTCTTTCTCGCTTTGCCCGTGCCGTTATCAAGTAGGGAAGCGACACAGGCTCAAATCAGGCGCGAAAAGTCTCAGGGAGGAAGAAACATGAGACTAGCTGGTAGTTTGTGGACAACGGTTTGGGTCATTCTTCTGGGTTTTGCCTCTGCTGCTTCGGCAACTGAGCCGGATGTTCCGGAAGGAACGACGCCGCTGAGTCACGTAGATGACACGGCGGAGGGCAAGCGCAGCCTGGGCGGATCAGGCCACGCCGTGCTTTTCGAACGGCCCGGAAACGCACGCTTCGTGGAAGCCGTCGAGATCTTCGGCGGGCGCTATGGGCATCCAGAGCCGCCTGATGAGGACTTTCACCTCTACTTGCTAAATGACAAGCGTCAGATCCTCGCTGATGTGCTCTGCCAGTACGGCACGATTGAGCGCGGCGAACTCCGGTGGTATGCCCTCAGAACACCGTCCATCGAGGTGCCAGAGGCGTTCTATGTGGCACTTTCATTCAACCCACAACAGACCAAGGGGATATTCCTAGGGCTCGATAAAGACGTCAGGAAAACTCATTCATTCATCGGACTGCCCGACCACGGATTCGACGAAGTCGATGAATATTACGAGTGGATGGTTAGGGTGCATTTGGCTGAAAAGCCGTCAGGAGAGAAGGGAATTCAACTGCTCGCGGACTGGAAGCCGCCAAAGCCGGCGGGCCCTTTCGCGGATTGCATCGAGGCAAAATACGACACGGGCGAGTCCGAAGGCCAGCAAAGCTACGGCGGCAGTGGCCCCGCCATCAAAGTCAACTTGATTGACTTCGTCAAGGACGCCGCCGCTGATGGGCTCAAGTTCAAAGGTTTCAGGCTTTACGCGAGCAGGTACGGCACGAAATACAGCCCGGCACGGACCTTTGTGGATGTGTCTCTGCTGTATCCAGATGGGAAGTTAATCTGGAAGGGCCGACTGCCGTATTCCAAAGCTGGATACAAGCCGAAGTGGATCGAGTTTGAGCTGCCGAAGGCGGTGACGCTCGGCGATTGGCGCGCGCACGGAGGGACGGTTACGCTGGCCTTTGACCCAACGGCCACTCAGTACAAGGGCATTTATTTCCACTACAACAAGGAGCCGAAGACCTCTCACTCGTTGGCTGGGACCGTCGAAAATGGGTTCAAGCCTGTCGGCGACAGAGAGTGGATGATCCGGGTTTATTTCAAGGCAGAGTGAAGACGGCTCTTGTTTTCCCCGGGAAACGTCAGCAACACCGTCCGCGGAAGCATACCTGAACTGGAGGATGAGTATGGCCCAAGAAAGGGTTACTGCGGCACCAACGCTGCTCCCTATTCGCGTCCCTCAGTGTGGTGCAATACCCCGCCTCGGCGGCAATGATCCCCGCACGCGGATGGGGCGTTATCGACCATGCTTGCAGGCACTCTCGTCACTAGGCGCACTGCTCGTCATGCTTCTGGCCGCGGCCGGCCTGGCTATCCTGCCAAGCCAAACTGCTGGGTCTTCTGTGGCAGCCGGGTCTCGTCTGAATGTCGAAAGGAGGATTTCTCAGCTTCGGGACGAGGACTGGTTCGTCCGCATGGCAACGGCAAGGGCGCTGGGAAAAGCGGGTGATGAGCGCGCTCTGGAGCCGCTCGCCGCTTTGTTAGCCGACGAGCGCGCTGAAGTGCGACGCGAGGCGGCAGGAGCATTGGCGGAGATCGGGGCATCTCGTGCCGTGCCGGCTCTGATCCGCGCGCTGCAGCATGATGATCCTGCCACCCGCTGCGAGGCGGCAGGAGCGCTTGCTGAGATAGGCGATGCAGGCGCAGTAGATCCGCTTATTGTGGCGCTAGGGGACGAAGACCGGAATGTCCGCGGGGCAGCCGCAGATGCGCTGGGGGCGATCGCCGACGAACGTGCCGTCACGGCCCTCATCGCTGCCCTGAAGGACGAGGACTGGTACGTCCGGACGCGGGCGGTTTACGCATTGGGCAAGATCAAGGACAAACGTGCAGCGGACGCCCTGGTTGCGGCACTTGGCGACGAAGAACGCCATGTACCTCCGGCTGCAGCGTGGGCATTGGGAGAGCTTGCCGGCGCAAGTGCCGTCGACCCGCTCATTGGGGCATTGCAGGATCCGAATTCGTCGGTGCGACGTCAAGCAGCGGAGGCTCTTGGCAAAATGAGCGACCTGCTTTCTGTGGAGTCGCTCATCACTGCGCTGGGCGATTCGGACGATCGCGTCCGACGTGCAGCGGCGCATGCCCTCGGATGTATCGGCGACGAGCGCGCAGCAGAGCCCCTTGCTGCCGTGCTGAGCGACGAAGATGGGCGTGTGCGCGAGGCGGCTGACCTCGCTTTGGCAAAAATCCGGCTGGGCCTGCGAACGGTGTTGGAGGAGCTTCCTCAGGAACGCGCGTTGGACCTGATGTCCGCCGCATTGAAGAGCGAGAGCTCCGCGGAGCGCAAGGTTGCTGTCGAGTCCCTGCAGAAGATAGACGATGAACGCGCCCTGGGACTGCTGACTGCGAGCTTGAACGATCAGAACACCGGCGTGCGAACGAAGGCAGTTAATGCATTGTGGGAGATTGGCACGGATGACGCGGTCGGGGGAATCATTTCAGCCCTCGAAGACAACGATAGTGGTGTTCGATGTGAAGTCGCAAAGGCGCTCGGGGAGGTCGGTGACAGCCGTGCCGTAGAAGCGCTTATAGGGGCGCTGAAGGACGAACACGAACTTGTCCGCAGATACGCCGCCGAGGCACTGAAGAAGATAGGCGACCCTCGCGCAGTGGAGCCGCTCATAGACGCGCTATCTGACGAATACAGGAAAGTTCGCTACGAGGCGGGCGAAGCGCTGGGCAAGCTGGGCGACCCTCGCGCCGTCGAACCGCTCGCGCGGGCCCTCAATGACCCCAAGGTGAACATGCAGACGACCGCTGCGTACGCCCTCGGCGAGATCGGTGATCAACGCGCCATCGAGGTGCTCGGTGGTGTGCTCAAGCATCATGAGAGGCGCGTGCGATACGCAGCCGCCTGGGGCCTGGCTACGAACGGTTGGAAGCCCCCGGATCGAAGCTTGAAGGCGGCTTACCTCGTCGCCGCCGAGAGATTCGATGAGCTGGCCGCGATCGTAGACCCCGCCGCGCCACCTTCGGAAGGCGGCAGTCGCGTTGAAGGGCCTTTCGAACTAGATGTTCCCACTCCCGTTGAGCTATCGGCAGGCCCAACCAGATATGGCCCCGTGATCCGGACGCAGTGGATAGAGTTCGAGAAGAGGGACGGGGAGGTCACCGCAAAGGTCGGCATACGGCTTCTCTCATGGCCAAAGTCCGATTGGCGGTTCAGGGTTGAACTGTTCGACGATAAAGACAACCTGCTGGTCTCCGCGGATGGAACCGTTTCGACCATCGGATGGATATCGGGCGTTCCTATGATTTCAGACCAACTCCTCGGCATATCAATTGGCCAGTGGGCCAACGTCTCCGGAGCTGCCAAGTTCGCCCTGACCATTGCATGGGTCCCGGAAGGGAGCAAAGTCGTTGATGCCGTGGAGACGGCTAGACCGGTGAGGAGAACGATTAACGACGTGCCATTCTTAAAACCTTTTGACAGACCCGAGTGGATGACCCACTATGGTGCCCCTGCTTCCGCAGCGGAAGACGGTCGCCTGGTTGTGCCATCGGAGCGCATCTGGTCCGACACAAAGCTGACTGTGGCTCAAGGCCAGACCGTCGAGATCTACTCGGACGGTCAGGTCAAGGGGTGCCACGGCCCCGCCGACGACTGGGCTTACGGCCCGTGGGGCCCCGATGGCGGCAAGAGCGAAGGCACGGAACATTATCCAAGCAGGGTCTGCGCGCTCGTCGGGAGTATTGACAACGGCCGCGAGCGTGAGGAATTCTTCGTCGGAAAACAGCTATCGTTCGAGGCGCCTCTCTCTGGGACGCTGCAGCTGGGTGTCTCAGACTCATTTCACGGCGACAACGAAGGCGCTTTTCTCGCAAGTGTCAAAGTGGACGGGAGCCCCGTTGATTTCAGACCTCTTCTTCCCTTGGAGCTGGCGGGCGAGGGCCGGCTTCCGGCGAATGCCTTGATGCTTACTCACGTGGACCTCACTTCGGAGGGCAAACGCAGCCTGGGCGGCTCCGGCCATGCCATACTGTTCGAACGGCCCGATGACGTCCGCTTCGTGCAGGCCGTGGAGATTTTCGCCAGCCGCTACGGACATCCCAAGCCGCCCGAGGAGGACTTCCACGTCTATCTACTTGATGAGAATCGCCATGTTTTGGTGGATCTGCCCTATCCCTACTCGATGATAGAACGCAGCGACCTTGAGTGGTACGTTTTGGGCACGCCGCCTATTGAGGTACCCAGACTGTTCTACGTCGCTCTCTCGTTCAACCCTCATCAGACCAAGGGAATATTCCTGGGTTACGACAGCGACGTCGAAGAGTCGCACTCCTTCGTCGGATTGCCTGAACGCGGATTCCGCGAGGTAGACGAAGCTTATGACTGGATGGTCAGGGTGTACTTGTGTGAGCAGCCATCCGGCACTGGACGCGTTCAGCCCTCCGAGGAATCCAAGCATGAAGAGCCCGTTGAAGCTCCTTCCGCCGACAGAATCACCATCAGGAAACCCGGGGTCATCGTCAGAACTAACGGGATAGATGCTGCGTATGCTGAGGCGTTTGCCTCGATCCTTGCGGAGGCTAGCCGGGAATACGACCAGACCTTCGGCCTTCCTCTCCCGGACCCGGTCGAGCTGGAGGCTAGGCTGGATCCCGAAGGAAAACTGCGTCTCTGGACGGACGGTAGGTCCCGCTTATACCTGACCGTTACCTCAGAGCAACAGCTAGCTCCTCCCACGAAAGGCGGCCCGCACAACGTGTACGGAATGTGTCATGAGCTTGGTCACATGGTCATGTACGGAAGGATGAGGAACCTCGCCGGGCTTCCTGACGGGGTGGGGGAGGGGTGGGCCCATTATGCGGGATCGGTGGTTGTTGACGCGGTCGCCCAGCGCCTCGGCGACGCCATCTGGCCGGAGCCCTTCGACGTACACAACGTGGACGGCCTCGGGCGGCTGAGGGCACAGGTCGAAAACAAGGAATTGTCCGAGCTCAGCGGAACCCACCTTGCCGCCGCTGTCTTCTACGAGATCGACAAGCGGTACGGACGACAAATACTGGGACACGCCTTCGCAAACGCATTGTCGCGCAAGCCCACCGGCAAGGAGCTCATGCCGCGCCTTGTCGCCTCACTCCGAGAGCTCACGGGCGACTCAAACGCGGGCGATTGGATTCCGGCCGACGTGTTGCTGTCGGAGCTTAGGTGGAATGTAAGTGAAAGGGTGGTCGGCGACGACTTCTTTGATAAGCTTAAGGAAATCGAAGATGAAACCGGGGTCCTTCTCGCTTACGACGACGGCACGAGCGAGGGGAAAAAGAGCATCGCCGGTTCGGGTCATGCGGTCCTGTTCCGAAAACCCGAAGGCGAGTGGATTCTCGACGGCGTCGAGGTGTTCGGCTCGCGTTACGGCACGCGGAATCCACCCGAAGAAGACTTCTCGATCTACGTCTGTGACGAGAACTTTGTCCCGTTGCGCGAATTCCGCCGGCCCTACAGCATTTTCGAACGCGGGGGAGAACGCTGGTACAAAATCCCACTGGAGCCCCTTACCATTCCCGAACGCTTCTACGTCTGCCTATCTTTCAGTCCGACCGCCACGAAGGGCGTGTTCGTTCATTACGACGATAGCGTCAGTCGGCCGCACTCTCGCTCGGCCCTCCCTTACTCGCACGTATCCGACGTGGGAGGAATGTACGATTGGATGATCAGGGCCCACCTGCGCAAGGATACCGCGCCGGAGCAGTGAGGGAGCTCATATGGCCGTGTCAACGTAAACGCACCTTTTCCCCTCGCATATCCGAACGTCTGCTGCCCTTCGGGCGGCGCACGTACCACGCAGCTCTCAGATGTGGCGCGCGGCGGATGGCCGCTTTGCCGAGCCGCACTGTCACAATTATCTTGACGGCGAATTTCCCCTCGTAGATACTGCGAGTGCTGGACTGCAGTCCACGTCCGCGTCCTTTGCGCCACTTTTCGAACGGACCTGACAATTGTTGGAGGAGGGGAGAGATGACGAAGCGCGACGCCCTTTCGATTTCGCTCAAAATTCTCGGTGTTGTTTGCCTGTACAAGGGGGTCATCTATGTGATTAGCGCCGGGTACTCGATGGCTACCGGTCTTGGAGCAATGAAGGACCAGGTGAACCTCTACTGGTATTCTGCCTCCGCAATCCTGGGGCCGATTCTTCTTCTCGCCATGGCGTATATTCTCCTGAGGTGGGCCGATGCTATCTCGAGAAAGCTGGTACGGGAAGATGCCGAATTTCCTCTTCCGGCTTCGAATCTTTGGGAGAAGCCGGTTTTCGTGCTGGCGTTGAAAGTTGTCGGTGTCGTGTGTCTAACGATTGGAGTACCGGACGTGGTACGGGGAATCGGCTACTTCGTGGCGCTCAGACCCCCTGGTTTTTTTCTTGCCCGCTATGTCGCACGAGAGGCGGTTGGTGGCGTTTTTCTCTTGGCGCTGGGACTATATCTGATTTCAGGCGGCAAGCACTTGGTCGCATTTGCATTCAAGGAACGAGGGTCAGGACCAATTCCGAGCCAGGAGGGAGAACCATGAAATGCATTATCGGCTTGTCGGTTTTCTGCCTTCTTTTCTCTTTAGCATCTGCGGCGATGGCGGACCAGATTGTGCTGAACAACGGCGATCGGATATCCGGCAAAATCGTCGAGATGACGGGCGGTGTGGTCAAGGTCGAGACCACATACGCCGGAGTCCTCAGTGTCAAATGGGACGAAGTCGCACAGGTGTCAAGTGATGCGCCTTTGAAGCTGAAGCTGGTTACCGGTGAGGCCGTCGAGGGCACGCTCACCATGGGCGACGTGGGAACCCTTATCGCGCAATCCGCCGCTGTTGGTGAAACAAAGAGCATTCAATTGGCTCAGGTAGCTTTCATCAACGAGCCGCCCGCCAGATGGGGCGGCTATTTCGACATCGGTTCTACCTATCGCACCGGCAACGTTGAAACCCTGGATGGACGCCTCCGACTCTCTATGTCGCGTGAAACGAAGCAGGATCGAATATCAACCGGCGCCTCCTGGAACTACGAGGAATCCGAAGGCGTGCTGACGGCTCGGAATGCGTCGGCGCAAATTAAGTACGATTACTTTCCTTGGGAGAAGTCGTACGTCTATGCGGCCACGGCGCTCGAAACCGACGAGTTTAAAGATTTGAAGCTCCGGACCAAGCTCGGAATCGGTCTCGGACGCCGCTTCATAAGAGAGCCGAAACGTACGCTCGATGGCGAGATAGGCGTTACCTATATAAACGACGACTTTGAAATAGCTCCGGACGAGGACACCGTCGCACTGCGGTTGTTCGGAAAGTACACAAGGGCGCTTCTGGATAACCTCAACTTCATGCAGTCTTTGGAAGCATTGCCCTCCGTTGAAGACGTCAAGGATGTGCGGCTGACTTCTGTCACCGAGTTCTCGACCAGGCTTTCAACCCGATGGTCGGTAGTGTGGAGCTTGGTGGACGAATACGACAGCGAGCCGTCGCCCGGCTTCAAGAAGAACGACTTCGCTAGCATCCTTTCGCTTCGCTTCACTTTCTGACAGACGCTTTGGCAGCCGCTCACGCGTGCCTTTCCAACGAGTTGGCGTCGCGGCGGCTCGACAGGAGACAGAATATTGCGGGTGAGTCAAAAAGCCCCGGAGGTCCTGACTGATCGCCTCACGCTTCGCGAATTTGAAGAAGGCGACTGGCGGGCTGTGCACGAATACGCATCCGACCCCGAGGTCTGCCGGTTCGAACCGTGGGGCCCGAACACAGAGGAGGAGACCCGCGCATTCATCCGTCGGGTCATGGGTCATCGGCTGGCTCAGCCCCGCTCCGACTACGAGTTCGCGGTGGCGCTGAAAGCGGAAGGTTTGTTAATCGGCGCTTGCGGCGTTCGCATCTCGAATCGGAGTTCACGCGAAGGCTGCATCGGGTATTGCCTCAATCGCCGTTTCTGGGGCCGCGGGTACGCGACTGAAGCCGCCGCGGGGGTCCTGCGTTTCGGCTTCGAAGATCTCAACCTGCACAGGATATCTGCCACTTGCGACCCGGAAAACATCGCATCAGGCCGCGTGCTGGAAAAGATAGGGATGTCCCGCGAAGGTCATCTTCGCCAACACAAGTGGGTCAAGGGCAGGTGGCGCGACTCTTTTCTCTACGCTATTCTGGAAGATGAATGTCGGACCCGGCCCGGTGGCCGATGATGGGTCTCGCCGCGCTCGCGCGGCCGCCTTTGGCTTCACGAAGGTGGCTTGCCGAAGTCCTTTTCATACCGGGCGTCGAGCGCTTCCAGATCGTTCGGCAGGAGGTATATTTTCCCGTGAAACTCGACCGACTTGCCCGGCGCACAGCGCGCCGCGTGCGGCGGACCCGCGTGCAGGCAGGGAATGCGCGAGTTGCTGGACGTGCCCGGTGCTCCTTCCCAGGCCATCGCAACCAGATGTTCCCCGTCCTCGGATATCATTACTATCATCCCGATATCGGTCAGCTCCTCCGTCACCCACCAACCGTGCTTTGTGATACGTTCTCCGCGCCACGGCCCTGACGCCTTCGTGTTCGCGTGGATCCATGGCGGCCTGCCGACCTCCTCGGGGCTCGGGTGAGTTTGAGAAAGCGGAGTCCACTTCCCGTCAACACGGACGAGTGTGCGAGACACGTCCAGCTTTTTTCCAAAACCGGCGGCGTCGGTGCACACCAGGCACATCTGAGCAGCAATGTTGGTAATATCCTCATCGCGATGATTCGCTACCGTGTACGTGACATCCACCTCGTCCTCGCCCGGAACGGCGGAGCAGCCGAACTGCACGTCGTTCTCCGCCCTGTAGCTGTACGTTACGCCTCCGCTCTCTTTGTCCTTCTGCCATACGGGGAAGGGCTGCAGCATGAAAAGCGGCGGCATGTCCTCCCGCTTATGGTCAATGAACAGAAGCCCAAGGCTGCATTGCAGCGTTTCGGGCGCGCGGAGAACAAACTGGCCTTCCTCCATCCAGGGTGCGCGGATGGTGAAACCCAGTCTGCCGAATCCCCCGCGGGAAGGTGCGGGGAGCCCCTCCAGCTCCACCTTCTCCCTGGCCTTTGGCTTTGCTTCCGGGAAGTCAGAGTAATAGCGGTTCAGGAAATCTTCGAGTGTCCCCCTGGCAAGATAAAGCCTTACCCTTACGCTCGTCTCCTTGCCGGGCGCGATGTCGCCGAACGTCGTGGCCGAGTGGATGCAGCACCTGTCGAGGTTGTTGAATAGGAAAAGTGCCTTTGGGCTTGTTGCGCCCATGTACGCGTCCCCGTCCTCTGACAGCGTCACGATGTACGACCCATCTGTCTTGTCGGGACTCGTCGAGCGAAAGCCTCTGACGAAAGGTGACACCTCTTCGTAGTCCTCGTGAAGGTAAAACTGAAGTGTTCTCATGAAAGGCTTGGCGCCCTCGTTTATCCGCGTCGTGCCGTCCATCCGGAAGGGCTTGCCATTCTTCGACATGTATGTGCGCTCGAGGTGCCAGTCCTTGAATTTCGGCGCGTTCACCGGGTTGAGGCAATTGAACGAGAACACATTCGTCCACTGCTTGGCGCTGATGTTCTTGATGTTCATAGTCACATCCACGAAGTCAACGTCGGGCACAAGCCTCACGGAGTAATCAACCTTACCTTCGGCGACACAACGGTAGCCCACCGCGCCTGATTCCTCCGGCTGGTTCCATTTGATTACCACCTCAGGGAAGTTGAGTATCATTCCTTCCGACGACCCAATGGTCTCCGGAATCCCCAATGAGAACGTCTGGTTTCCGAGCAGCGGCACCTGAGCTGCGCAATTCATCTTCCCTTCCTGGGGTCTTAGCCTGATCTTCTCCATTCTCGATGCTTCCCCTTTCTGCTCATCCTCCGCTCCGGCTTGAGGGATGATGCCCACACACAGCGCGATTGCCAGAACCTGTACAAGGGCGTGAAATCTCCTCTTCATTCTTGTCTCCCGTAATCCTGCAAAGACTGTTCAGAACGTGCCGAGTGCCTTATCCCCGCGACCCTTGCTGTTCCGCTTGGGCAAGCCGTAGTCGGAAATCAGGCCCTCCGCACCCGAATAACGCCGCATTCTACCAGACGGAAACGAATGCCGCTACCGTCCGGGGGAAATGTCTGGTTTGACGTTCGCGTGCGCGCCGGGTACAATGCAAATCCACGGGGGACATGGTTGCGTGGCCTGGAAGGCCGCTACCAAGGAGGGCTATCTCTCGCATGAGAGTTTTCCGCCTCGCCATTTTCTCCCTTTTTCTCCTTTCTGACTGGGCACTCGCCGGACCTCACGACGCCGCTTTCATCCCTGAAGACGAGTACCAACAGACCTTCTTCGTCACGCCAAACGGCGACCCGAACCACGCTGGGCCAATGATATTGGAAATGCTCGGCGCCGGCGATCCGGTCATGGGCGGCGGCCAGTACGCAAAGGTGGGCGCGGTGGCGGGGATATACTACGCCAGGATGACCGAAGGCGCTGCCGAGGACTACCGCTTCTACGTGACCAAGGGCCCGCAGAACCGAAGCATCCCGCTCCCTCCTGACGTAACCGACCTCAGCCAGCTTCCTTCCATCGTCACAGACAGCCTCGCGGACTGGTCCAACCCGGCTGCGGTTCCCCGTGCAATCGCAGGTCTGGAATGGGCCCGTTACTACAACGTCCCCATATCCTTTCAGCTCCACACGGTCATCACTCACGGCGGCACCTTCGGCGACGAGCCCTATGACCTCAACATATACTTCGAAACGATGGGTAAGGATCAGTGCATGTGGGACGTCTCGGACATCTGCGACCCTGACGACGATCCTGCGACCATTGACAACGCAGGAGCGTCCTGGGGCGGATTCTCGTTCGCAACGCCCACAGTGGCTGACCCGGCCCTCGCTGCCCAGATGGGCTATGACCTCCAGTTCCAGGCATACGTCAAGCGGAACCTCCAGGACGGTTTGCGGCAGATAATGGAAATAGCCAGCCACCCGCGCTACGCCGGTCGCATCGCCGGATTCGCCATTGACCCCGAGATTCACTATCCGGCCCACGATAACGGCACGCCCATCCCTCGCCATGCGGACTACGGCGGCGGCCTCGTCAGCCGGCCTTTCGTCGAGGACTATCACCCGGTGATGTGCCGCCAGTTCGCCTATTGGCTAAGGGACCGTTACGGTGACGACACACCCTTGGGCGACACGAACGGCGACGGAGTAACCTTCTGGGGTGACTTTAGCTCGGACTATCTTAATTCCGGCGGGTTTGGCCACGACCATTCGACCCCGCCCGCCGCATGGGAGGACATAGACCCTCCCCGCAAGTACCCTCAGTATAAGTCAAGCACAAGAACGCCCTACTGGCACGAATGGGCCAACTTCCGCGTCGAGGTCATGAACACCTTCATAGACAATCTCGCGAAATGGGCAATCGAGGCCGGCTTGCCGCGGACGCGTATCTTCTCACATCAGACCTGCGCTACCGGTTCATATAACGCCAACCGCGCCAACTGGAACAACATGGATTGGCTTGATGACTGGACCCACATGGAGATTCCATATGGCTACAGCGGGATCAGCCAGTATCAGCCATACGGCGTAAACGGATACCACGACGGCAAGTATTACTACGAGAACCTCTACCGGAGGGACGAAAGCTGGGGCGCGCCCGAATACAACCCCATGGTCATCGGTGCCGGAGGTCCCTGGGCGAGCGCCAGCGAGGTGCGCAACTGCGTCCGGACTGCATGGGACAAGCGCGCTCTCATTCTCTGGGCCCACGCCTGGGGCAGCACTACGCATCCCGTCTACGACTGCTATACCACTGTATGGGATCAGGATCCCGCCACCGGCGGCTTCGAGGGCTGGACCGTGGTTAACTTCGACCTCAATCCCGACAACCTGCGTCTAACCGCGACAACCACCGGCAACTCATACCTCGAGTCGCCGGATATTTCACTGGACGCTTCGGGGCATCCCTTCCTCGTTACCCACATGCACCCGCATCTCACTCGAGGGGTGCAAATCGCAGAGCTGCGCGTGGATTTCAAGAAATCAGGCGACCCGAATTGGAAGACCGTCACTGAGGACATCGTCCGCC
This sequence comes from uncultured Planctomycetota bacterium, assembly GCA_964622675.1. Lineage (GTDB taxonomy): Bacteria > Planctomycetota > DG-23 > CAZBND01 > CAZBND01 > CAZUUK01. The sequence continues at coordinate 38,207 of CAZUUK010000002.1, forward strand.
ACCACCCGTACGGTCATAGACCCTTTCCTATCCACATGGCAAGCCACGGGGACTGGACGGGAACGATAACCAAACTCCGCGTGTATCCGCTTGAGATGGCTGACGCCAACGTGTCGCTTAAGCAGCTCGTTGCCGCGGCGCCGAATGTTTTTACAAGCGAGCTGGCTTCCCTGATCTACGATAAGAAAGACACTCCACGGCCACAGCTCGCGCCAGCTATCGATATCTCGACACCGCTCGACCTCGCCGATAGCATTTCCCCATTTTCATCCACGGGCAACTTCGTCTTTTACGGCACCGACGCTGACTCTCAGCTCAACCAGGCGAACACGTACTTCTACAAGGCCAACGCCACGTGCGGAGGTGTCTCCAGGGTTTCCATTGTCGCGCCGCCTCCAACCCGGCTGGGAATTCGCAGAGTCGGCAAGTGGCGCAGCATAAGGCTCCCCGCTAATTCGACGATCACTCTATCCTTTGCAGTCGGCATCCAGGACGGCAGCACGAGCACTGACGGCGTTCGCTTCCGCATTTACCTGAGAACACCAAATCGCATGCTCCACGAATTGTTCCTCAAAGAATGGCGTTGGAACCAGTGGTCATCTACCGAGACGGTTGACCTCACCCTCTTCTCCGGCAAGGTCGTGGACCTTTTCTTCGAGACCCAGGGGATAAGCAGCGCGAGCGGCGACGCATCCGTCTGGGGCGAGCCAATAATCACTTCCGAGCTGATAGTTCCGTCGTTCCGGGTCAAGAACGCCAGCGGCGACACGGTCGCGTTGATTGATAGCGCCGGCCAGCTCGAACTCGCAGGCGCGCTCATTGAGAGCACAACCCCGCGCGGAACGCCGGAAAGCGACCTCTTGCTGAAAGACCTGCAGGGGAGCGTGGTTGCGGTAATTGACAGCACCGGCAATCTGGCTCTCGCCGGTTCGCTTTACGAGAATCAGACCTTGATTACCCCCCCGCCTGGTTCCTTCGTCATCAAGAACGCCGACGACGACGTGGTCGCATGTTTCACGCCCACCGGCGACCTATATCTGGCGGGACAGCTCGCGGGCAGCCCGTAAGGCGCCCAGGCAAAACCAGCAAATGAAAGCCAGGACTATATGTCTATGCGAACCTCGACTGTCGTCCACCTCCGATTAAGTCGTCATGTCTTGACCGCCGCATTCTGTGCTATCGCAGCAGTTCCTCTTGTAATTCTGGCTCAGAGTCAGAACGCCGAGCAAGCTGAACCCGCGCTCACCCGGGACAACGGCAAGACATACTTCATGTGTCCCAACTATGCCCCCGATTTCCGGAACCTATTCCAGGATGACGCCCCTTGGCAGGCGGTCATCAGCCGATTGGATGTGTTCAAGACCTACATCGGCAAAATGAACGATCGCCAGTGGTACACGTACGGCCCCATTATGATGAGCTTCCTCGCCCGTCACCACATCGGGCTCTGCATCGAGGCAGGGGGATTGCGAGCATTCTCTGGCTGTGATGGTGCGGAGCATGCCCGCCGCGAGCTCCTCAAGCTCGTGAAGGTTTACGAAGTGGGCGGGACCATAGACTACATCGTTATGGATGGACCATTCCGCAACTCCATCGCTGGCTTTCCCAATCCCAAAGGTCTGGATCTGACCATAGAGGAGGCGGCGGCGGAAATCGTCGAATACATGCAGAGCATTCACGCAGCCTATCCCGACATCAAGATTGGCATGAACGAACCAATTCCATGGTACCGGTGGGAGTCATATCCTGAGCATCTGGGTCGCAGCGCGCCGGATCTCAAGGAATGCATAGACGCGCTCCTGGCTGCCTGTGCCGCCGCCGGCGAGCAGCTCTGGTTCTTCCATGCCGACTCTCCTTACGAGTACTCTAACAACCCACCAGCGGGATTCGACGGCTGGGCGAAACTCGTCGCTATACAGGACTATGTCCAGCAGCAAGGTCTCTGGTTTGGCTTGTACCACAATTCGTCGGACGGGGGTAACAACAGCGACAAGATCTTTTTCGAAAGAACGCTTCTGGGGCTCGATGAGCTCATGGCGGCAGGCGGCGACCCGGATCACTTCATAGTCCAGAGCTGGTACCCGCACCCGTCGGCATGTATGCCCGAAAACCCTGACCCGCTTCCTCAAGACGAGGGCGACATTTATCCTTTCACCTACCTGATGAAGCAATTCATGATGGCCTCCGGTGCTGCTTTCCCGCTTCGCCTGAGGATTAACAACGTGATAGGCGAGACAGTCGCTGGAGTGGACGTGGCTGGGAACATGTTCATCGCCGGTTCGCTGGCCGAGAGTTCAGAGCCTCCCGTTACCGAAAGCAGCGACCTCATCATCAAGGACGGGGACGGAAACATCGTCGCGGCTATGGACTCGACCGGCAACTTGGTTCTCGCTGGCTTCGTCCACGGGGGCCAGCCCAGCCTGACTCCACCAGCCGCCTCCTTAGTGATCGAGAACCGGGCAGACGAAGCGCTCGCCTACTTCACCTCAATCGGTGACCTGTACCTTATTGGTCAACTCGTTTCTGGTCCCTGACGCAATTAAGAGGGGCAAAATTACACCGCCCTAGCCACTGAGGTCAGCTCGGCCGCCGCTATCTGAACAAAGTCTGCCTTCCGTTCCATACCGCGTCCGGGTCTGGCCAGGGTGCTGGTTCCGGGAGCAGGGCACGGCGCTTCTGAATCGCGGAGGAGCGACTCAATGGGCGTGACGAAGCGACCCAGAATAAGCCGCCGGAAGTTCGTCCTATTCGCCCTGGCTTCCCTTCCAATCTGGGTTGTTGCGTATGCCTTCTACCTGGAAACGGAGTGGCTTGCCGTGAGAAAGGTGCACATCGGCGGCGAGCCCCCCAAGCACCGAATAGTCCACTTCAGCGATCTCCACTACGAAGGAGCCCGTTCCTACCTCAAGAAGGCCGTGGCGAAGATCAACGAGCTCTCTCCTGATTTCGTCTGTTTCACCGGCGATATCGTCGAGCAATCCATCTATCTGGACGGGGCGCTTGAGGCCCTTGGGCAGATAAGATTCCCACTGTTCGGCGTTCCCGGCAATCACGACCAGTGGATGGGCACGCTCTTCGAGAAGATTACAGAATGCTTCGAAGCAACGGGCGGCGCTTGGCTGGTAGATCGGGAGATCACAGCCAGCGGCGGCGATATCAGCATAGTTGGTACCAACCGCGCCGACGTCGCAGTCTCACAACCGTCCCACGGAAGAAAACGGATCCTGATCACGCATTTCCCAGCGATAGCGGATGAACTGCGGAATGATTCCCTCGTTCTGATTCTCGCCGGACATTCGCATGGCGGGCAGGTGCGCATTCCATTCTACGGCGCCTTGGTCCTTCCCTATCGCGTCGGCAAGTACGACCGCGGTCTGTTCCATACCCCCGCCGGTCCCCTCTACGTCAATCCTGGAATAGGAACCTATTCCGTTCCCGTCCGCTTCTGCTGTCGGCCGGAGATAACCCTCATCGAATTCTGAGGCCGTCAGCAGAGCAATTCTTGACTCCCGCTTCGTCAGCGGTCAAAATCGGTTGTGCCCGTGGTTCTCATTTAGGAAGGAGAGATTAATGAACCCTGTCCGTGTAATTCCTTGTCTCGACGTAAAAGATGGCCGTGTGGTGAAGGGAGTTCGCTTCGAAAATCTCCGCGACGCTCGCGACCCTGCCGAAGCCGCCGCTGCATATTCAGAGCAGGGGGCAGACGAAATAGTCTTCCTGGACATCGCGGCCACCGTGGAAAAACGCAAAACCCGCATCGAGTGGGTGGAACGCGTGGCAAAAGCAGTCACCGTCCCCTTCGCAGTCGGCGGGGGGATCGGCTCGCTTGATGAAATGAAGGAGTTATTTGATCTCGGCGTGGCGAAGGCCTCGGTGAACACCGCCGCTGTTCGCAACCCCGACCTCGTCCGAGAAGCGGCGAAGGCTTTCGGCTCTGACGCAGTGGTTGTTGCCGTTGACGGGGAGATGGGCAAGGACCGCTATGAGGTCCTTATCGAGGGCGGCCGCACTCGCGCGGAACTTGAACTCATAGAGTGGGCTCGGAAGGTCGAAGGGCTCGGCGCCGGTGAGATCCTACTGACTAGCAAAGACGCCGACGGCACCACGTCCGGATATGACGTTCTCATGACCCGCGCCGTTGCCGTGGCCGTTTCAATTCCCGTCATTGCCTCCGGCGGCTGCGGAGAACTCGAGCACCTCGTGGAAGCCGTCCGCGAGGGAAAGGCCGCCGCGGTCCTCGCAGCCTCCGTCTTCCACTTCGGTAAGTTCACCGTTCGGGAGGCGAAACAGTACTTGCGGGATCAGGGCCTCCCCGTGAATCTATAGCTGAACCCTCAAACTGCCTTACACTTCCGCAAAATGGCATCAAGATGCCAAGCCCAGGCAGTCGAATACTCCTTTAGAGTGGGAGGGCGGTTTGTCCTGGCGCGTTTGTCGCCGCCTCAAGCGCCATTCTCAATCAACGGGGGGGAAAGGAGTAAGGCATGCAAAGGCTATTTAGGAAGCTTTCTCTGGTGTTCTCGGCGGGATGTGTCGGAGGGCTCGTCAACAGCCTTGTCGTATGGCTTTTTGGAGAAAGGGGCATAACGGCTGCACTCGGAGTAGGCATTGCCCCTGCTCTGACTTGGCCTTGGCTGTATAAGCGCATAGTTTGGGGCGGTTTGTGGGGGGCGCTCTTCATCTTCCCGCTTCTCCGAAAGTCCATCATTGGCCGCGGGCTTCTATACAGCTTGGGCCCCACGCTTGTGCAACTGCTTGTGGTCTATCCGCTGAACGAGCAAAGGGGGCTGCTGGGCTTGGACTTAGGCAACATGACGCCTCTATTCGTCCTCCTCTTCAATGCATTGTGGGGCATTACCGCAGCGGTCTGGTTGGAGCTTGCCGGAGACAAACCCCCGCAGGAGAAGCAACTCAAGACCTGAACTTCCCCCGTGGGGCAACGCCCGCTGGGGGCGGATGCTCCGAGCTTCGGCGTCATTTGCTTCGGGGGAGGGGAGTTGGACTGCTGGGCCTGGAGCACTCGACACGCTTCCTTCGCCGTCCGGCCATAGCCCGGGGTAGGATAGCGCGATCGGCTGCCTCAGCAGAAAATCTGTCACGCGCTGTAGCGTCGGCCCTCATCCAGCATGGCGAGATAGTTGTCGAGCGGAATGTAGTTTGCCACCGAGTTCCCCGTGCCCAGGCAGTAGCCTCCTCCGGGCTGGCAGACGTCGAGAGTTTCTCGAACGCGGCGGCGAATTTCCTCTTCGCTGCTCCGGCAAATGAAGTCCACGTCAATCCCACCTAAAAGCGCTATGCGTGAGCCATACCTCCGCTTCATCTCGGCCACGGGTGTTATCGCGTCCTCGAACGAGTGCTTGGCGTCAATCTTGACGTCTTCTATCACGTCCTCCATGATCGCTTCAAGTTGACCGCAGCTGTGGAAGAAGTAGAGCTTGCCGCGTTCATGGGCAACCTCCGCTGCTTTACGGTGCCACGGAAGCACCTTCTGCCGCAGCGCATCCGGTGGCAGAAGCGTCTGTGTCCGAAAGCCCATGTCGTCCGAACCCCAGAGCACGCCGAACCGGGAAAACTGCACCATTAATTCGCTCATCTTCAGATAGATCGAACCAACCTTCTCGAACACCGCATCCACCAGCTCCGGTTCGTCGTACAGCTTGTAGCAGAGCGTTTCGTACCCCATCAGCCACATCGCCTGCTCGAGGATGTGGGATGTGAGAGAGTACGCCGCCATTCCTTCCGGCAGATTCTTCTCCAGCCACTCCAGCCTGCGCGTCTGGGCGTCGGCTGGATTCGGCCAAGGATACCGCTCGAAGTCTTCCCAGCTCCCGATCGGCCCGGAGTGTTCATTTACCCACGAGCGCTCCCCTTTTCTTTGTTCGACTATGTCTGTAGTGTCCTGGGTTTTCAACAACTCCCGCGGGAAGCCGACTCCTTCGACTCCGCAGCGCACCAGCTCGTAGCCTAGGAAGCGCTGGACAGCAGTGTCGCGCTTCAACAGAAACAGAGGATCATCCGGGTCAAGATCCTCGATAAGACCGAATCGCTCCGCGATGGCCCTTCTGATTTCCCCATCTTGGAACAGCTCGATGAAAAAAACTCGTTCGGGGGTACCTTGCCTCAGTATGCACCGCCGGAGACCTTCGAAATCCGGCGTTGCGTTCTTCTCCAGCAACTTCACTCGTATCAACACTCCTTGTCGCAATTTTGCCTACGCTGTCGTTAATCCCGCGTTGTCGATGCCCTGAAGGCGATGAGTGAACCACGCAGAGAAGAAAACAATACGCCAGTATCTGCCGCCTGAAAGCTCTTGTCAAGGATCGAGGCCCGGCCCTTCGTGGGCTAATCCTCTTTCACCGAATCGCGTTGACGCATTTTCATGCCGTCTGGAAGGAAATACCCGTCTCCTCCAGCATACGGATCACCAAGCCCAAGGCGGGCTCGCGCTTCGTTAGGCGAAAGCGCGCCAATGGCAAACAGCTTGCTCGTCTTCTCAACGTCGGCCGCCTCGTCGCGCGTGTCTATCTCATCGAACTTGAATCGCCAGCCTTGGATCCCGAAGCCTTCCCTGATCAGCCTGTTTAGCCTGTCTTCCAGCGTCTCCTGGCGCGGCTTCACTACGGAGTTTTTGTAAATCTCAGTCGTCTCCCTGCTCACGTTCCCGCCAAGGCTTCCCGTCTCTGCTATCCCGAGCCGGTAGGGTGGAACGCGATGCGCCGCTATCACCTCGTCCCTGTTATCTCGCCGGTAAAATCGGAATGAGGCTTCGCGCACATCCGTATTAAGCTTCTCAAGCCTGATCGTCACACCGCTCGGAGAGGACAGGATGAGAGTCTTGTGAGGGTTGCGCCTGATCTCGTCGCGGAAGTAGCGCCTGACTACCTCACGCGATTCCTCGTCGAGGTCACCTCCTTCGACAACGATCGCATACGCTGGAATGGCATGGTTCTGAAAGAACAACAGGTTATAGTCTCGTGCTTCCATCTCCCCCAAAACTGCCCCCAGAGCTGGTATCGATGCCGGCACTCCGTAGTAGCTGGACATCGGGAAGTAGCTCTTGATGTAAATGAGCTCGTTCGCCGCCGTCTCTGGTCGCTGAGCTGCCGCTTCCTTCCCATCGCTCCGACGATATCTCTTCGGCTCGCCGAACTCCTTGAACCACACCCTATTTCCGTTCCTGAGCTGGCAGTAAACGGGCCTGGACGCGTGCACGCTTATTGTGTGTGCAGGCACGTGCCAGAGCTCCCTGGGGATGCCATCAGCGTCACGCACCACCTCAATGGCCATCCATCCGATTGCCTCGTAGTCGAACTGTGCAGCGTAGAGGACTTCTCGCAGCGACATCTTGGGGTTGCACTTCGAGAAGAACTGCCGCAGGCGCTCGCCGTCCTCAGCCTGTGCATTCTGGCCCGGAACAGGACGCAGTTGCCAACCGAGCCCTGCCACATCATGCGCCTTCTGTGCGCAACACGCGTAGTGCCACGTGTTGCGCTCCGCCAGAAGCGCAAGTTGGCGCGGGTTGTACGGGGGCTCCACAAGCCCGTGACCATCTGCCCACGAGAGCTCCTTCTCCTGCAACTGTGAAGAGGCCTTCTTGACCCGGACGCGATCGAGTTCTCCCAATCGCGGATCCTGCAGCACCGCCCCTTGCCCCCTCTGCGAAGAAAACACCCCGTCCCCTTTACCCTCCGCCGAATCCTCTGATTCGATAATCTCACCCGTCTGGGTGACATATGCCTTTACCATCGGGAATGGAACCCCCCTTTTCATCAGTACACCTCCGCTGTAATTTTGCATTGTCGCAAAGTAAATATCGCGTACCGAAGCGCATCCATGGCGTGGTCGTTTGCCTTCAACGGCACCTCCGACTCAGAGGAGTCAATTTTGCGTTCAGGGTAGCGGTAGCTTTCCATCTCCCTGAGGGTGTTGCTGCAACGTGGGCTGAAGAACAGGCCCGGTCGCCCGTCTCCCTTCACTTTCAGTCTTTCAGCCACGCTGGCCACCCCCGCAACCACGTCGTTCTTTGCCGGAAACGCCCTCAACCCCTCCTGGTTGAAGTCGGCTATGTAGGCTGGCTCTGAAGGATCGCAAAAGAAACAGTCGATCCCGTAGCGTTCCGCAAAGCCCCTCGCCGCCTCGACTATCTGCGGACGCACCAACGCCTCCCGCTCGTAGAATTCATCCAGCACGTAACAGCGTCCATCCGAATCCTCTCCTATGACTACCAACGCGCACGGATTCGTGTAGCCCCAGTCCACCCCGGCGACCACTCTCTTGAATTCACTCGGTAGCTCCGAAGTTACGTGAACACCTCGTGAAAACTCCTTGTAGACCTGTCCTGTGAAGCGAACAAACCGCCCCAGGTACTGTTCTAGGAAAGCTTCTTCGGTCAGGTTCCGACGGGCCTGCTCGATTTCTTCCTGGGGATGGTGCGGGTTCGTCGAGGTGGGAAACTGCCAGCTCTCCCATTCAGGGTAAGCGGGATCTTGTCCCAGCAGGTATTTCTTGTAAACCCAGTTGAATCCTGCCGGGGAGGTGGGCAGGATTAAGCCCCCTTGGCGGGACGCTAGCCGGGCGAAGAGGTATCTTTCAAAGACCGTTTCGCTTATTCTGGCCGCCTCGGAGAGAATCAGCCAGTCAAGCTCCTCTCCCAGGAGCCCCGCAGGATTATCGGCAGACTTGACAATTACCTCCGACCCCCACGCGAACTCGATAAACATGTTCCCCGCCCGCGCGTTATCCGCCTTCCTCTTGGCCTGGAGACCCATCTCAACGACGAGATCGCTCCATATATAGCGGAATTCTTTCTCACCCAGAGAGTAATTCGGGGCGACGATCCACCCTCGCGTGGGCGGATCGCAGTTGATGATCAGCGGCTCTACCTCCCTTGCCGCAGCCAGTGATTTCCCAAACCTCGCACCGGCCACCAGAACCTTGAAGCGCGCCGGCGACCTGTGAAACGCCTCTTGTCCCTGGTGCGGCCGGTAGCCCAACATCTGAAACCATCTTTTTTTGTCTACGTGTCTTCTTCGGTCAGGCACCTGGCGACTATCTCCCTGTACGTTTCCACGCCCGCCTTTTCGCCTTCTGTCTCCGATAGCTTCCCTGCGAGTTGGAGCAGCAACTTGGCCGCAGGTACGTCCCCTTTCTCGATAGACTTGGCCAGCAGCGCGCCGATAATCCCTGGCAGCATCGCCGCCAGCTTCCGTTGAAGCTTCTGGTAGACCTCGTCCCACCAGCCAGGCTCCAGCATCCAGTTCCTGCGGACCCTCTCGCCGATTCCCATCTCCTCCCCCTTCTCCTCGGGTGACCTGTGGTCGAATGGGTCTGCCAGAAGCTCTTGGAAAAGGGCTCTCTTGCGCGGCAATCCTCTTGACCTTTGACCACGCTGGAGGCCGCCAGTTTGCCTTATAGTCACGGCGCTGCCCCTTTCTTGCGACGCCGTTGGGCAGTTCGGCGGGACATTCATTACCGGCTGTGGCGGCGCTTCCACATCGCACTATCGCGACGCAGCCCCCTTTTTACCAGTGGCGAGGCTCATCTTCATAGCTGCGGTCCTGCCTGTCCATCACCGCGACAATGAATGCCGAATTCTCCCCCCAGCGTGGGACCCTCACGCGGAGCTTCGGCGGCCTCGGTGGAGCAGCCGGCGCAGGGAGTGGCCGATCCAGGTATCCCGTTCTCCCCGTAATCCTCATCTCGTTCCCCGACAGGCGGTGTAGTATCCGCACCATCTGGGCGAACAACTCCAGTTCGCCGGGTGAGCCGGCGGGAAGGCTCGCTTTGATATGCCGTCAACGGCCATCGCTGACACCCGAAGCAGATGATTGAAGTCACCTGACGTACGGCATGACTCGGTCTTCTGCGCTCTGGGCTTCCTTCCCACGACCAACACGTCAAGCCTTACCTGAGACTCCGAAACAGGACCCGCCGGCTTTTCCCAGAGATGCATGGCTTCTACTCCGGCACCACTCCCGTCCGCGGCCATGAATAGCGCGTAAGCCGTCAATCGGAAGTCCCTTGCCGCATCCCTCTCGTTCTTGCCGTTCACGCGGACTTTTATCTCCACCGGTGTGCTGTCTTCAAGGATGACGGGGACGGTACCGCTAAAGCTGTAATCCACGTTGGCGAAATAGATCTCGAAACGCTTCTCCAGACCTCGGATGGCAGGTTCCGGCCATTCTTCAGAGACATACGAGCCCAACGCTTCCTCGGCGTGGTCGGCTAGTGTTGAACAGGTTTCCGCCCCCTTTTGAACCTTCAACAGCGAGCGGAAAAGCTCTATCACATCCCCCGCCGTGCTCCGTTTCCCAGTCTCGAGAGCACTCTTGTGCCAGTAATAAATGGCTTGTCTCAGTGATAAGGCTACGGTCGCAAAGGGCCCCCTTTCCCCTCTCACCCTTGCCACGTACCTGAAGTAATAGCTTAGTGGGCAGCGAAGGTACTGCTCGATTTCGTTTATCGAGTAGGACCGGCTACCGAACTGGCTCCCGACTATCCCTCGAAAGTACTCATCCAGCTCATCCTTCCTGCACCTCGACAAGCTCCTACCGTAGACCCTTTGTATCCCCCTTTCCCTCAGCGAATTCACCAGTTGTTTTCGCGTCAAAGCACTCTCCGCTAGGTCGCGAATCGGCAGAATTCCACGGGATGGCCGCGGGCGACCGACTCGACGCTCCGCTCGAGCATTTCCCCCACGATTTGCCGCGCCTCTTGCGTGAACTCGTCCCCGCCCAGCAGAAGCTCGGCCAGCAACTCCTCAAGCGCTTCCCTCTCTGAAAGGGCACGACGAACGAGTTCGTCTCCGTAACACCGAAGAACCTCGCCTTTGATAGCCTCAACGTCCGCCTGTTCGAGAACGGCTGGCGTGACGCCGGGAGGCTGGCTTGTGTTGCATGGGAGCCGTTCCAACTTTCGCTTCCTCCCAGACTATATGTGCCCGCAGGCAGTAGCCGCCGCGTATTGCGGTGGCCGGTCTGAACCGGGCATTCGTCAGTACTTCGTTGCAGCTTGATCCATGTGGGCGTGCCGCCCCCGGGCTTTGAACAGCGGAAATTCGATTGCCCACACAGTGAACGGCAGGAGGGCAACCAGATAGGTGCGTCAAGCCGGGTTAGCTTACGATAACCAGACGCTACGTACATCACGCATATTATACTACGGCCTATGGGATTGTCAACCGTGGTTTGCATAAATTTCCTTGACACCGCATCTGTCTTATAGTATCATCCTATCTAAATGCGGCGAGTCTGATTCGAGGACAACTTCTAGGTCATATTGGCTTCCCCCGTTGCAGCTACGCTGTGTGTCGCGTTTGTAACACCCGCACAGCACCTGACTCTAGCAGGGCAGCCAACGGAAACCGGTAATGTGTCGGAGGGAAGGCAGATTCCAAGTTTTGTCATGTATGCTGAGGCCGGACGATGAAACAACATGGCCACGAGTCGGACAATACACGCATTTCCAGCCCCGGTTCGTTGCCGACGACAGACGGCTCTTGTGCAACACGGAGGGGCTTGGAGTGCTGAGATCCTGTCCGCTGACTAAGGCAAAACCACTACGGGACACTACGCAATAAGGGGCTGAACATGTGCCTGCTTAGGGAGCTTTGCCTTAAAGAGCGGCGAAGCAGAAGGACAGAACGGAAGACTTGTTCTCGGCAGCCCTCTGTAAAAACTGCGCTGCTGTTTGGCTAACAGCTTTCACGATCCAACACGAGGCGATAGAGGCAACTGCACATAATCCCGATACCGTGGAGAGTACGATGAGCAGAAGGTACAAGATAACCGCGCTTCGAAAAGCCTTAGGTTTGACGCAGAAGCGCCTTGCGGAGCTTGCCGCCACTAGCCGTGTAACCATTTCCCAGCTTGAAACCGCCCGGCGGCCGAATCCGTCAAGTGCTTTGATGGCGCGCATCGCTAGAGCCCTGGGCGTGAAGATGGACTACCTGCTGGATGACTCGCGCGTTTTTCCCCCCGAGCTGTCTGACATTGACGACAGAAGCTATCGAGGCCTGATCCGGCGCAGGAACGGGTATGTCACGAACTACATCCCGGAGGAAGGCAAGCCCAGACACGAACGCCCCACTCCCGAAGCTCCCAAATCTATGAGGCTCATCCCCCTCCTTTCCATGGAGGTGGCCTGCGGACCGCCCGCCGAGGCATGGGACGAGGTTATAGAGTGGGTGCCCGTACCTCCGGATCTCTACTCCTCAAGCAGGTACTTCCTTCGCGTCGATGGTGACAGCATGTCTTGCCCCTCCCGCGATTCCATTGACGAAGCAGACCTCGTGCTCGTGGACCGCGATCTGGCGCCGCGAGAGGGGGACGTGATAGTTGCAGTAATCTACCGGGACGGTGACGAGCTGAAGACGCTCAAAGTCTTCCGTCGGGATGGCGACAGGATCATCCTCTGGCCGCAGAATGCCGATTACTCCCCGATAGTGCTGGATGAGGGGAGCTCGCTTGAGTGCAGGGGCGTGGTGCTCGAGGTGACCAAACCCCGGCGGCGGGCCCCCAGTGCCGTGCGGCAGTAGACCGGCCCTGACGGAGGCGGCTGGAGTTTGCTTCCTTCACGCCGGGAAGGTGCGGCAACATGTAACGTAACACTGAGCCTTCGTCGACGCGTGAAGGGGCAGAACTGGGAGCGCGAGCGTGGTTTATTCTATACATTGGTAACAAATCGGGTTAAGCGGGTTCCATCCAAGTGACCGCCAATAGGCCGTAGCTCAGTCCGGGTGCCAGCCCCGGAAAGCATAGCGGCCGAGCCGCTGGTCTCTGTCGCAGTTGCGCTGGATGAAAGATGTCTGAAAAGACAAGAGAGAAAGCCTTGAAAGACGTACCTGAAAAGCGGCCCCTCATCCCTCCCCTGGATAAGGTTCAAGGAGGGCCGACGCTTGGCCCGGGGGACTTGAGTGAAAAGGAGGAGCTGATCAGAGTTCTGGCCGGTCAATCGTTAGTCGGAGCCTTCATATATCACCGCGGCAGGATCGTCTACATCAATGAGGCGGCCGCAAGAATCATCGGATACTCGATAGATGAGACTCTCGACGCCGACTTTGGAGGACTTCAGAGGTTCATTCATCCCGATGACTTGCCATTCGTTACCGAACAGGCGGAGAGAAAGGAGCGTCGTGATGGTGAAGCGATCTCCCGCTACTCGTATCGCGTGATCACCAAGTCCGGGGAGGTCCGATGGGTGGAGGTGTTCTCGCAGTCCTTCACGTATTGCGGCACCAGCGCTATCTACGGTCTGGTTATCGAGATGACGGACGGCAAGCACGCAGAGAAGGCCTTGAGAGAAAGCGAAGGACGGTATCGCCTCCTTGCCGAGAATGCCACGGACGTTATCTGGACGACGGATATGGACCTTCGCTTCACCTATATGAGTCCTTCCGTCGTTCGGGTCACAGGCTACGACGTTCGTCAGGCAGAAGCTCGAACGCTGGCGGAAACTCTGACACCCGCCTCTTTCGAACTAGCCAGGAAGACCTTTGAGGAAGAGCTCGCACTGGAGCGCTCGGGCAAAGCGGACCCATCCAGGTCTCGTACGCTTGAATTAGAAGTGTGTCGCGAGGATAGCTCCACCGTCTGGATGGAAGTAAGGATGAGCTTCCTTCGAGATCAGGCCGGTTTGCCCGTTGGGGTCCTGGGAGTCGCTCGTGATATTAGCGACCGCAAGACGGCTGAGGAAGAGCTGCTGAGAGCCCGGAAGCTCGAGTCACTTGGAATTCTCGCCGGCGGGATCGCCCACGATTTCAATAATCTTCTTGGTGCAATACTAGCCAATGTCTCACTCGCGCGGAAGGACGCGGGCGCCGGGGCCAAGACACTTGAAAGGCTCGCCGAAGCCAGGAAAGCCGCGTTGCGGGCGAGGGGCCTGACGAAACAACTGCTTACTTTCTCTAAAGGGGGACAACCTGTTAGGAGGCTCGCCTCTATTTCCGGCCTGCTTCGCGATTCCGCCAGCTTTGCCTTGCAGAGGTCCGGTATACGATGCATATTCGACGTCCAACGCGATCTCTACCACGCGGAAATTGATGAAGGGCAGATGTACCAAGTCTTTAACAACTTGATCGTCAATGCCAGCCAAGCCATGGGGGAAGGAGGCACAATAACCGTAGAGGCCGTGAACACAGCTATCGAGCCGGGAAACCCCTTGCGCCTCCACGCCGGCAATTATGTAAGAGTATCAATAACCGATCAGGGCGAAGGCATATCCAGCGACAACATCTCGAGAATATTTGATCCTTACTTCTCGACGAAGGAAAGCGGAGTCGGCCTCGGACTCGCAGTAGCCCATGCAATAGTCAGAAAACACGATGGGCACATTAGCGTCGAATCTGAGCCGGGGGTTGGGGCAACCTTCCGCATCTACTTGCCGGCTTTCGACAAGCCGCTCCCGGCTGCGCCGGACAAAGCGGCGAGCGCTCGCCGAAGGGGAGGGAGGATACTGCTTATGGAGGACGAGGATGTCATGCGCGAAGCCGCGGCTGAGGTCCTCAAAGACTTAGGTTACGAGGTCGCGGTTGCGACGGATGGCGCCGAGGCCGTCAAAACCTACAGAGATGCCATACGGTCGGGAACTCCCTTCGACCTCATCATTTTGGACCTTACCGTACCGGGGAAATTGGGAGGCAAGGAAGCCATGGAGAAACTGCTCGAAACGGACCCGAACGTAAGAGCGGTGGCATCCAGTGGATATTCCGCTGACCCTATAATGGCTGAGTACAAGCATCACGGATTCACTGCGGTTCTCGCGAAGCCCTACGACATGGATGAAATGGCTGCGGTGATTCAGGAAGCGATGGGCCCTGCTACATAACATCGGCCGGCAAAGTGTGAGCACGCTCAGACCACAGCCCCTTGAGCTGAAAGATTGAAAGGAGACTGGAATGAAGCTTCTATTGCTTTCGGGAGGTCGCAATCCCGATGGCCGGACGGGAAGGGCGGCTGCCTCACTGCTCAGAGGCGCAGCGGACCACGCCGGAGAGACGGAGCAAATATTTCTGCCGAAAATGAAGATCGAACGGTGCCGCCAGTGTGACGACAATGGCTGGGGAGTTTGTCGCACAGAGGGACGCTGCGTGATCGAGGACGACTTCTCATCGTTGGTTCGGAAGATTGAAAGCGCCGACGCCGTGGTCTTCGCTACGCCTGTCTATTTCAGCGATCTTAGCGAAAGTCTACGCGCGTTCCTTGATCGTCTGCGCCGAACATGCGTCAACCCATCGGGCAAAGAAAAGGTGAGTGGGAAGAAGACCATAGGCGTATGCGTCGCCGGCGGCGGGGGAGGGGGAGCGCCCGCGTGCACCGTCAGTCTTGAGAAAGTGCTTTCCACGTGCGGCTTCGACATGCTGGATATGATCCCGGTGCGGCGACAGAATCTCGATTTCAAACTAACCGTCCTCAAATCCACCGGCGAATGGCTTGCCGGTCATTCGGTTCCATAGCTGGCATTTCTGGCGACTCAGAAGAGGTCTCTAGACTTGTTGAGCAAAGGCCCTGGAAGAGTATCGGCCGCCGTTACGTGCGTGGTGCGGCATGCAGGCACAGAACACTATGTCTTGACACGGGGGAATCGTTTCTTCACACTCCCTTGATACAATCGGAACATACGAGGTTCCGCGCGCATAGGGCGCGACGAAGGCTGGTACCCCTGATTCAGGAAAGGAGGCAGATTGTGCCGGAGTTCGGATCGCCTTTCTCCGGTCTTGCGAATGACCGCAAGATTACAAAGGAGGAACTCATACGCGCAGTACGTTTTATGGTTGCTGCTGAGTACGAGGCCGTGCAGCTCTACATGCAGCTGGCCGAGTCAACCGACAACGGCCTGGCCGTAGCAGTACTTAAGGACATAGCGGACGAAGAGCGGGTGCATGCCGGCGAGTTCCTAAGACTTCTCACCGAGCTTGCGCCTGACGAGGAGAAGTTTTACGCCGAAGGCACTGAAGAGGTGGAAGAGGAGATCAAAAAGCTCAAACGCAGCTAAGCCGCGCATCGGCTTGAGAAACGTCGCAGTAGCCGCGGGTGCAGATAAATGGCAATTCAGTTTCGCTGCAGCGGCTGTGGGAAGCTGCTCTCCGCAAAGGACGAGCACGCCGGCAGAAAAGCCAAGTGTCCCGCTTGTGGCCAGCTAAACGTCATCCCCGGCACGAGCGATGAAGAAACGCCTGTAGCTTCCTCGGATGCCGGAGGTGTTCTATTCTGCGAGGTTCCCTGCCGCTGCGGACGCGTTCTGAGGCTCACCCCGGAGCAGCTTCAGCGCGGGGTAATCTGCGCCCAGTGCGGCCGGCGCGTGCCTCAGCCCGAGGCGCCGGAGGCCGAAGCCGCCCCTGCCGGGGTCTCCCACAAACAACCCCCCGAGCTTCCGCAAGGCTTCGCTGCGACCATCCGAGACGCCTTCACCTATCCGCTGCAGAACAGAGCACTCCTCGCCATAGCCATCATTGGCGGCGCGTATTTCGTGATAGCTTTTATCAGCCCATTCCTAATCTGTTTATTATGGTTGGTACGTCTTGTACTTCTGATATGTGCTCACGGCTACGCGGCATCCTACTTTCTCTCGGCGTTGGCCGCCTCTGCCATGGGAGAGCGCGAGCCGCCGCAGCTCCCTGATGTAAGGGATATATCCAGTAGCATTCTCTACCCCTTCGCCCTTTTCGCGGCCACCAGGGTGTTCTCATACTTGCCGGCGATCATTTACGTGATCGCGGCGTCAGCACATTCGGCTTTGTCTCAGTACCTCAACGTAATGATCATCGCGAGCATGACTCTTGGGTCAACAGGTGCTATGCCGTTGCAATTTGTCCGCTTCTTGGCCTATCCCTTTCTCGCCCTTTTGGCACTTGGGAGCTTCATATTTCCCATGGCACTGATGCGTGTGGGCGGCCTCTACAGCCTACGCGGCCTCAGTCCGTTGCCGATAGTCGTGTCCATCTTTCGCGTGCCCCTGCAGTACCTTGGGCTGGTTCTACTTCTACTTCTTGCCATCGCGGTGCCTCTTCTCGGAGGATTTGCGCTGGGTGCGATTCCGCTAGTTGCTCCCTGTTTCGGAATGCTCTTGGCGCCTATCTTCTCATTGTACGCAATGCTGGTCGAAATGCGGCTTATGGGCTTGTTCGTCGCCAAGTACCAGGAGCGGCTGAAATGGACCGACCTCGAGCCGCTTACGGCCGACCGTTGAGGCGAAATGAGCGTGACGGTATAATCGCATGGGAAGGTAAGGCTCGCGAGAGTGGCGGAATCTGGCAGACGCGCTGGACTTAGGATCCAGTGGTTTCGACCGTGGGGGTTCGAGTCCCCCCTCTCGCACCGGGGCAGCGGGTAGGTTCACCCGCTGCTTTTTTGCTGCTTCGTCTGGATGCTGGAGAAGCCGGTGCCGCAGGCATCTGAGAACAAGATTCGCCTCGCCTACGCCGGCCATGGTGGGATTGCGGCGCTCGGCTGGTGGGGGTGGTGGGGTTTCGGCGGCTACGGCGGGGTGCTCGCAGAAATCTACGCAGTTGAGCGCAAGCTGCGTCTTTTCCCCGACTTCACCTACCACTTCGAAATTGACGGCTACAGCTTCGAAAGGTTCGCCGAGAGCCGTGATCCCGAAGTCAGGAAGGGGCTCGAGCTCCTCAAGCGGCTGGTGCAAACTGGCCGTGTTGAAGTCGTGGGTGGAACCTACGCCGGCCCCTTCGCGCCGCTTTGCGATTCGGAATCTCTGATCAGGCAGTTCGAATACGGGCTTTCAGCTTACCGCAATATCCTCGGGCTCAGACCTGCGACCTACTACTCGCAGGAGCCGAACTACACCCTCCAGTCTCCGCGCATCTTTCGTGACTTCGGATACCGCGACGTCCTCCTCCGGTTCGAGTACAACGGCGAAGTTCCCAGGTTCGATGCGGAAAAGGTAACCTGGCGCGGTCTTGACGGCACGCGGATTGACGTCCTCCCGATTTACCGCTTCAACGACGGCTCCTTCTGCCACAACCCGCCTGGGACCCACATGGTTAAAGATTTTCTCAGTTCAGGAAAGTTCGGCGAACTGGGTGCTCCCCGGAGCTACCTGGCACAGGCGAAGAAACACGGCGTGAGGAACCCGCTCATCCTTTTCTGCCGCGACGTAACTCACTATCACTTCAGCGATGTCGACGCGCGCCGTGTGCGGAGGGCGCCGCTGGTCGAGTGGACCACGCTGAGGGATCAGTGCAGACGTGCGCGGAAAGGGCCGAAGGTTTTCCTGCAAGCTGATGACATAAAGCCGGTCGCAAGGTTTGGCTGGCTTGGTGACGAGGTGCGCAAGGCTGGTAGGAAGGCCGTCAGAGCGCTCTACTCGGCCGAGTTCCTCGACGCTGTTGACGCTGCCTTCGGGGGGACACCGTCCCGGGACGACCTCGACGCAGCCTGGAAGGAGGCGCTGATCGGTGACAATCATGATGCCCTCTTCTTCAACCACGGCTTAGGCTTCATGATCCAGGACGGCACTGATCGTTCGGCCCTCCGAATTGTCGCATCGGCTGGCCGAAAAGCGGCAAAGATCGGGAGGATGAAGCTTCGGTCCATAGCCGCTTTGCTCCGGTCGCCTCGACGGAAGGGCACCCGCGTGATCGTTGCCAACACGCTCCCCTGGCCGTCCACACGTGTTGCTAAGACTGTTCTCCCTATTGCAGAACCTGGGCAGAGAGTACGCATTTTCGACGGCGAGAAAGAGGTGTCCGCAGAGATACTTGAGTTCGGTGAGGACACGGAGGCCGGCACCCATCTTGCGACCATAGCGTTCCCCGCTGATTTCGATGGCGCTGGATACAAATGCTTCTACGTAAAGCCTAGCCGGCGCGCGGGTGACCCCAAGAAATCACGCGGATGGCGCCTTGATTCAAGCGCTTTCACACTGGAGCTGAGTTCCGAGACAGGCGCGATATCCCGGCTCGTGGACAAGGTGCATGGTACGGAATACGGCGGCCCGCTTAACCTTTACAAGGCGTACTTCGGCGAGCTCCGCTGCTGGAGCAGCCTACATAATCTGGAACTGATCTCATCAACGCAAAGCGCACTCGGGAGCAGCCTTCACCTACAAGGAGAGCTTGTCGGTGTCGCAAACCGCAGGCCTCCGCTCGGCGACAGAGAAGTATTCGCACGCAAGTATCCGGATGAGTGCCCGTTTCCCGGTGCGGTCCGGATCGTCGTGCCATTTGATCTGCGTCTGACTCTCGACGACATTTCCAGGGCGATCTCTTTCGAAGTGACCTTCGACTTCCCCCTGGGAACGCAAATAGGGGAATCGTTCTACGGAACGAATATCGCTGACATCAACGCCCAGATCGAGCGTGCACGTTACGCTTTGAGAGCGCTCTTTGCCGTCCCGCCTGCGCGAAGCATCTCTGCCGACCTTCCTTTCGGCGCCGCGTCCAGGGAGCTCGCCGCTTTTCCCGGCGTCACGTGGTGCCGGGCGGAATTCGGCGGAAAGGCCATCACGATCGTCAATGATGGTACCCTGGGCTACACCAATGACGATGACGGTATCGGAAACATGCTCGCGATGGCATCGCCAGGTGTGCACGGCTCAAGCACGAAGGATAAGTATCTTTACGCTTATCTCGCGGGCAAGCACGCATTCCATTACTGGCTCCTTACAGACCCGTGCACGCAGGGCCCCAGCGAGATAACACGAAAGGCGCTGGAGCTTACGACCCCGCTTATTACGGAGCGAGCGGGGCATTCGAAAGGCTCCCTTCCTGAAAAAGCCATGCTTCTTTGCCTTTCCGACGGTGTCGTTCCTACATGCCTCAGAGAGAAACAGGGCTTGGAGCTTCGGTTATACGAGGCCTCAGGCAGCAAGCGCCAAGTAGAAGTCGCCTTGCACGAACGCTTCTCAGGACCAGGATTCCTGACACGGCTGGATGGGAGAAAGACTCGCTCCATCGGCGAGGTGCGACGTCGCCTGTCACTGGACCTCAAGCCTTGGCAGATCGTCACGGTTCGCCTCGAACCGCATTCCACCTGCGACTAGCTGCTTGCATTGACTTGAGCGAGGCCGGGAGGTCCCCCTTGACACCACTTTGGCACACCCCTAATATTCCCTTGTGCTCCCCGGAGACTGGAAGCTCCGCGGAAGGGCCGGACTCTTAACGGAGGGAGAACAGACCATGGGTATTTCTTGGGCGTCGCTGTTCGTGTGTCCTTTCGCGCTTATCGGGGTCGGATTGACAGGGCTATGGATATGGATGATTATCGACTGTGCCACGAAGGAGGAGGAGGGGAGCGAAAAGATCATGTGGATCCTAATAGTGATTCTCGTGGGGTGGATAGGCGCGCTAATTTACCTATTTGCACGGAAGCTCCCGCGCGACAGAGCCGCCGCTGGCGGCGGACAGGGGACCTCAGTCCCGTAGCAACCGCGCCTTCCTTCTGAGGAGTGTAGATATGGAACCTGTCATGGAACTACAGACCGGAAGTGCTGCTGTCGGGCTGTTTCTAGTCCTTGCGATCTTGGCCGTGGTAGCGGTTTTCTCAATCGGACTTTTTGCGCTGTGGATATGGATGCTCATTGACTGTGCCACCAGGGAGCCCGAAGGTAGCGAAAAGATCGTATGGATCTTGGTCATCATATTCCTTCACGGCCTGGGAGCGCTAATCTACCTATTTGCTCGCAAACTTCCACGGGACAGGCAAAGGACTGGCCCAGCGCCCGGGCAGGCGTTGCCGCCGGGCGGCTAGGTTGGGACGCCACATGTGGCTTCCTAAGAGTAACGTGAGTTCCAAAAGCTCACTCTCACAATTCGCGCGCTTCACATGCCTCGGTCTGCTTTTTGCTGCGCTCTCCGGCTGCGGGAAGGAGAGGCCTGCCCCGGAACTTCGGCCGTACACGGAGACCCGGGCCCTGATGGGGACGGTGGTTAGTATCACCGTCAACGCGCCCAGCCTTCAGGAGGGACAGGCCGCTGCAGACGCTGCCTTCAGTCGCATCTCTTATCTGGAGGGGTTTCTCTCCGATACTCTCTCTGAGAGCGACGTTTCCGCGGTCAATCGCTCTGCCGGAACCCCAACAAAGGTAGATCCTCTCACGTTGGACGCTGTCTCCCGTGCCCTGGAATTCTCGAAGCTTAGTGCGGGCTCATTCGATGTGACCGTCGGTCCCCTTCTGTCACTCTGGCGGCAGTGTGCTGAACAGAAGTACCTTCCGACCGAAGCCGAGCTGCAGGACGCGCAATCGAGAGTGGGCTATCAGAGAGTAACGATCGATGCGAAAGCAAGTACGGTAACCATTCCGCTCGGGACCTCCGTTGACCTCGGGGGAATTGCAAAAGGATACATAGTTGACCAAGCGGTCGCAGTCCTGCGCGAGCGCGTCACTTCAGCATTGGTAAACGCCGGCGGTGACCTTTACGCTCTTGGCAGCAAACCCGGCGGCGAACCGTGGGTCGTGGGAATTCAGGACCCGCGAAAGCCTCAGGATCAGGCAGCCTATGTCGAGACTATATATGTGACCGACAAGGCCGTGGCCACGTCCGGCAGCTACGCCAGGTACTATGAGATAGAGGGCAAGCGCTACTCGCACATAATAAACCCGGTCACAGGCTGGCCCGTGCGGCAGATTCCCAGTGCCACCGTCATAGCAGCCGACGCAACAACTGCTGACGCGCTTGCCACCGCCGCGAGCGTTCTCTCCCCCTTGGACTCAGTGCGGCTGAGCAGCTCCCTCAAGGACGTAGAGGTTCTTCTGATCGCGAGGGAAGGGGAGAAGTGGCGGATGTACCAATCACTCGGCATCGAGCGCTTCATTCGTCATCCCGGGAAGCCCTAGGGCGCCGGCCTGTTCACCTCACGCCTTGCGTAGAAAGAAATACCCACAAGCGCTTCCCCGAACTACAGCAGCCGCACAGCCCGTTTGCCCCGCACAACGCGGCCTATCACCTGAGCTTTCAGGCCCTCCCTTTTCAGCTTGCGGATCACGACCTGCACACTGATAGGGGATACGACCAACGCCATCCCCATCCCCATGTTGAAAACCCGGTACATCTCTTCGTCATCTATGTCGGCGCATTTCTGGACGAGCCTGAATATGGGCGGCACTTCCCATTTTTTTCTCTCTATGTCGGCAGCGCACCCCTCGGGCAGCACCCGGATCAAGTTGTCCGGAAACCCTCCGCCCGTTATGTGTGCGATTGCCCGAACCATCTTCTTGACCTTGTATGAGGAGAGTAAAGCCCTTATCGGCTGCACGTAAATGCATGTTGGCTCGAGCAGCTCCTCCCCCAGAGTTCTTCCCAGTTCAGGAACGTGGTTGCCAAGCTTCATCTTATGCTTTTCCAGCAGTGCCTTTCTAATGAGCGAGAAGCCGTTGGAATGAACGCCGCTGGAAGGCAATCCGATGATCACGTCGCCGACCTGAACCTTGCTCCCGTCCAGCACTCTCGATCGGTCAACGACGCCGACCGCAAATCCCACCAGGTCGTACTCGCCACGCCTGTAAAATCCAGGCAGCTCCGCCGTCTCGCCGCCGATGAATGCAAGCCTCGCCTGCCTACAGCCTTCCACTATACCGGCGATTATTTCCTCAAAGACCTTGCCTTCAAACTTCCCGACCGATATGCAGTCCAAAAAGAAGAGCGGCTCGGCTCCCACCGTGATGAGGTCGTTGGCCGACATCGCGACGAGGTCTATCCCTACCGTATTGTGAACTCCCAATTTGAATGCAATGGCCAGCTTCGTGCCCACACCGTCTGTACACGCCGCAAGCAGCGGCCTCTTGTAGTTGCGTGCAAAGAGCTTACCGTTGTAATCCAGCGCGAATAGACCGGCAAAGTCCGCCCTAGTACTTACTACGCGCGGGTCGAAAGTCCTTCTCATCAGCTTGCCTGCCGATGATGCCGCTTCTTGGGCTGCTTTCAGGCTGACACCTGAATCTTCGTAGGTAATGGCCGACATTGGCCTCCCTCACGAAAGGTCCAATAGGGGCACCTCTAGCGTCTCTTCCGCGGGCGGTTCACTGGTAGGAGGTCTCTCCTCCTCGGGCTGCTCCGACATCCGCCAGATGCACGCCAGGATAAAAGCGAATGGCAGGCCCGTCTCGTGCACTACCATAGGAGTCCAGAGGTTCGCCGCCGCGAAGGCAAGCACCGCACCGAAGAAGCCCGCGACGATCCCCCGCTGCATTGGGTCCGCAGTCTCAGCCACCGCCACCAGTGAGCGCCGCGAAAAAAGGAAGAACACCCAGATGAAGAAAACCAGCATGGGTACTCCCATGCGCGCGGCCAGCAGCAGATACGGTGGCGGCTTTGCCGCCTGGGAAAG
>CAZUUK010000002.1:61585-125272 GCA_964622675.1 uncultured Planctomycetota bacterium
ACGAACATGAAGAGCCGCTCACTTCTCAACATGGACAGTGCGAGGATGGCCATGAGCGCGGCTATCAGAAGCGGCCCCGATAGACAGATTGCAAGAGCCGCGAGCGTCGCCGCGACCCAGAAAAGCTTTCTGAAGATCATCGGGTCGAAGATCGCGCAGCCGAAAAACGCCGGTGCCAGGAGCACAGCCAGCCGTGCAGGTGGGCCCCATCGTCCAATCTGCATTAGAGACGCCCTTAGGCCCGCTTCGACCGGCTGCCCTCTGAACAATGGAATTACCAGCGACAGCGCCATGCCCACCACGGCGGCTCCCGCCAGAAGGAAGAGGTAGGCCATTCCCCTTGCGCTGCGCCGCGAAAGAAGGGTGCAAAAGAAGGCAAAGGCAACGATGAAGCATTCTATGTACAGCGCCACCTGCAAGAAGTCGTGCGACCTGCCGGAGGGCTCGCGAACCACCGCGGCTATCAGCGAGGCGACCGGCCAGATTCCAAGGGCAGGCACAATCCACGCCACGCTGCCGATCCGTGCGCTGCTCCGTTTCACCCCAAGCCACACCAGCCACGCAATGACGGCCATAGCGAGGATTACATCGACCCTCGTTATAGGTGCAAGCGTGCTAGAGGTCGGCTCGCTCACGGGAAAGTCGGTGAATGTCCATCGCAGGACCTCGAGGACGTCCCTCGCCGACAGCGGGAAACCGACATACACCCCCGGCTTGAACAGCATGAGAACCACAACTAGAGCCAATGCGAAGAGCAGGAATTTCCGGAATCGGTCGTTGCTCATTTACTCATCTCTTCAAAGAGGATAGGCCTCGCAGGTTCGATAGCTGCTGGGCGAGTTCCCACTTCCATTTACCTTCGGTATCCAGACGCCTTGCCCTTGCCAGGTGCCTCGCTGCCCGCCTTGCATTGCCCGATTCAGCCTCCACCACGCAAAGATAAAGATAAGACTCCGTGTCTTCCGGATCGAGCTTGACCGCGCGAAGAAACTCCCGCTGCGCCTCATTGTAGCGCTCCTCTATGTAGAAATCGAGCGCCCGCTTGAAAATCCTCTCCCTGGTGGCCACGAAGCGCTGGCGATGCCGAAAATAGGCGAGTCTGAATACGTTCAGCGTGGAGTACAGCCAGATGGTACCTGCTAAAGCGAGAGTTAGCCATACAAGACTGCCGGGCAGAAGTTGAGGAAACCACAGCTTAGATACGAGCACCACGTCCAAGGCCCCACCGTATCCGAGTAGGAGCAGCAAGTACCCTACGTTCCTGCGCATCAGCGCCTGCCCCGCTCCCGGCAGAAAAAGGCTCAGCACAATGGCTCCAGGCCGCATAGGCGTCACTCCTGAACTAAGGCTTTCACTTCTTCTCTCAGTCGCAAGAAGATTGGCTCTCGTGCAGCTTAACCAGGTAGTCCAAGTAATCCTCGGCGGGGCTGCCTCTCTCAAGAGCCCCTTCTTCTATGGCCGTCTTGACCTCATCCATCAACTCGCCGACTTCGGAAGAAGGTCCCAACCCGAATTTCTCCATTATCATGTTCCCTAAACCTTTCGGCAGCCTGACCCTGCTGGCCTCCTCGTACTCTATCTGCTTAACCCTCTCAACAAGCGACTCCAGCGATTGAAGGTTCCGTCTCACTTTTCGCTGGTTCTTTGAGCTTATATCCGCTCGTGATATCTCTATAAGATCGTCCAACAGGTCGCCGGAATTGCGCATAAGGCGTCTGACCGCCGAGTCCGTCCACTCCTCCCCATACTGCCCCGGTTTCATGTGGTTAGATATCAGAAAGAGGATGCGGCCCCTAACCTCCCTGGAAAACCGAAGCCTGTAAAGGATGCCGATTGCCAGGAGCCTGCTTACCTGCTCATGCTTGTGGAACCTTACCTCGCCGTCTTCAACCGTACGGGTATATACCTTCCCGAGATCATGGAGCAAAAGCGCCCACCGTATGGGGAGGGACTTCTTCCCCTTGCTAACGGCCAGTTTCGTGTGTTCCCAGAGATCTTTGTGGTGGTATTCGCTTGTCGCCTCAAACCCGACCAGGTTGGTGATCTCTGGAAGAATGAAGTTGCACAGCTGTGTCTCAACCAGGAAGTCCAAACCGTTTCCGGGAAAATCCCCCAGCAGCGTCTTCTCCAACTCTTCACGCCAGAACTCCGGCCTTACGGCCGTTATGTTCTGGCTGTGGTGAACGGCGGCGGACAACACATTAGGAGCGGGCGAAAAGCCAAGCTCCGACATCAGTGCCGCAACCCGAAGCATAATCGCGGGATATTCCACAAACACCTTCTCGGGGTCTTCGAGCGCTGAGACGACCCCCCTTCTTATGTCAGCCCTCGCTCCGGCTTGGTCTATAACGCGACCCTCCGCGTCAACTGCTATGCCCTCCAGCTTAAGGTGATAGCTGGAAAGGTGTTCTGCGATCGAGTTTCCCTTCTCCACGCGCGGACTTGCGTCCCATGAGTGACGCTCCTTACCAGAACGGAACGGGATCAGGCAGACGGGGTGACCTCCAAGGAAGCCTTCCGCCCCGTCTGCGCCCTCACGGGCATTGTCGAGCCCGGCGAGAACCCCCACTTCTCCCAATTCCTCCAGGGGGGCCCTCAACGCGATCTCACATACCTCGGGCAGCGGCCTCCCAGCGATGATCGCCCTGGCGGAGGCTCCCACCAAATATGCTTCACCTGCTCTCGCTGCAAGCTCTTTCAGCAGCTCGGCGACCTTATCTGGAAGTTTCTTTCTGTTAACTTCTCGTGCCATTTCTTCGAGCAAGGAAGGGAGGAAAAGAGACGGGTTGACTAGCCCGAAGCGCTGCCCACTGGTTCCGGTTTCTCAGAACGCCCGCGAATCGTTACCTGCATAAGCGGATTCAGCTTCCGGGCCTTTTGAATAAATCTTCTCTCTATCGAGAGTTCTATGCGAACCTTGCCATCGAAATAGTCGCGACTGTGGACAACTGCGTTTCTCAACAGGTAGGCCATCGTTCTACCGTCCGCCGCCGCCAGTACGACCTCCGCAGCGACACGCAGCTCATCTACGTACTCCCTTATCCTGCCGCAAAGCTCATCAAGCCCCTCGCCTGTCCGAGCTGACACCATAACGTGATCCTGCGCCTTTGCCTTAAGCATAGAAAGCGCCCCGGGCTCTCTTTCTCTATCAATCTTATTCAACACCGCCAAAGTCTTTGTCCCTTCGCACCCCAGTTCTTTCAGAACTTCATCCACTACATCAACATGGTGCGGGGCTGCAGGTGAAGATAAGTCAACCACGTGCAGAAGCAGGTCAGCCTGTAATGCCTCCTCTAACGTCGCGTGGAAAGACGCTACCAGATGGTGAGGCAAGTTCCTTATGAACCCGACCGTGTCGCTTATCAGCACCTCCTCACCCTTCGCAAGCTCCAAAACGGAAGTCTTAGTGTCAAGAGTTGCGAAAGGCGTATCGCTCACGTGCACGTCTGCTCCGGTAAGCGCATTCATAATGCTGGACTTGCCGGCATTGGTGTATCCCACCAGGCAGACCGTGAACCTGTCATTTCTCGCCTGAACCTGTCCTTGCTTCCTTAACTCGATCGCAGCAAGCCTTTTCTTTAGGTCGCTAACCCTCTTCCTCACAAGTCTTCTGTCTGTTTCAAGCTGTGTCTCGCCGGGTCCTCGAACCCCTATTCCTCCCTCATATCGCGACAGGTGAGACCACATCCTCCGCAGCCTCGGCAGCGTATACTCAAGCTGTGCCAGTTCCACCTGGGTCTTCGCCTGCGCGGTTTTCGCGTGCGTCGCGAATATGTCCAGGACTAGCTCGCTTCTATCCACGACCTTTCGATCTATCAATCTCTCGAGGTTCCGCACCTGTGCGGGGGTAAGATCGTGGTCAACAACAATCACATCGGCATCCAGCCTCCCGGCGATCTCCCGAATATCTTCCGTTTTACCCTTCCCTACGTAAAACGTCGGGTGAGGGGCTTGCCTGCGCTGGATCACGGACCCAACCACTTTCGCCCCCGCCGTCGCAGCAAGGTTCTCCAGCTCTTCGAGATTCTCATCCTGCAATTGCTGCTCGTCGGGGAGTACGACAACAACTAGCACCGCCCTTTCGCACCTCACAAGGTCTTGGATTAATTTCGGCGCGCGCATGACATACCCTCACTTCAGGTCCGGCATCTCGTCAGAAGTCAAACCCTTTGTCTATCTTGAGCTTCGGACCTTCCTCTTCCTTTTTCTCTCCCTTTTCTTTCTTTCGGGGCTCCTTGGGGACAAACTGCTCCAGCTTATCCATCGTGACGGCGCCTCTTCCCAGGCCGCGAAGCATAAGCTCCAGATCCGACGGGCTAGAGGTGTTCGCCAAAGCCTCATCGCGGGTTACCACACCCTCAGCGCACAGCGCGGCAAGATGCATGTTAAAGGTCTGCATCCCGTAGTACGAAGCGCCGTCGACCATCGCTTTGTCCAGATCGACTACCCGGCCCTTGTCTATCAACTGTCTCACGTTTGGTGAGTTCACAAGTATCTCCATCGCCGCAATTCGACCGCCTCCGTCCGCTCGCTTCACCAGCCGCTGGCTGATCACTCCCAGGACCGTAAGAGAAAGCATCGCGCGTATCTGATTCGTGAATTGCGAAGGGAACATATCAACCATTCTGTCAATGGTTTGCTTTGCATCGTTCGTATGGAGAGTAGTTAACACTATGTGGCCGGTTTCGGCTGCATGCATCGCCAACTCCATTGTCTCTACATCCCGTATCTCGCCCACCATTATCACATCGGGATCCTGCCGAAGCGCTCTTCGGAGAGCCTCGTTCAGATCCAGCACATCCACCCCCAATTCCCGCTGATTGATTGTTGCCTTCTCATCCACGTGAACGAATTCGATCGGATCCTCTATAGTTATCACGTGGCAAGAGCGCGTCTCGTTGATATGCTGAATCGTCGCCGCAAGCGTGGTTGACTTCCCGCATCCAGTGGGGCCTGTAACCAGAATCATCCCCTGTCTCTTGCTCGCCAGAGTCTTCAGTACAGGTGGGAGTCCCAGTCCATCAATGGTCGGCGCGTCATATGGAATAAGTCTTACCGCGGCACCTACATGTCCGCGTTGGTAGAAAAGGTTCACTCTGAACCGGGCGATCCTCTCCAGCTCGTGCGCGAAATCGAGTTCCTTTTCCCTTTCGAATTTCTCACGCTGCCTCTCGCTTAGCATCGGATACACAAGTTCCTGCACCTCTCTGTCGTCCAGCGGCGCTCCTTGTCTCGAGTTCAACTCGCCGACCTTTCTCATAAGCGGCGGCCTTCCCACCTTCAGGTGAAGGTCCGAGCACTCCTCTTCAACCATTTGTCTTAGCAGATCGTCGATTTCCACTTGTTCACTCTCCGGATTGGACTTCTGCGGCGCCGACTTCGTCGGCTACCTTGGGCCACTCTTGATCCATTCGGATGTCCCTTATTATACCTCGCGGGCATACCTCAACACATTTCATGCAAAGGGTGCACTTGTTGTAGTCTATTCTAGCAAGAAAATCCTCCACCTTTATCGCATCAAACTCACAAGCCTTCTCGCAAACTTTGCACGCAATGCACCCCGCCTCGCATAATTTCCTAACCTGCCCTCCCTTGTCGTGGGATGAGCAAAGCACGTGAACGTATTTCTCTACATCGACAAGCGACATGATGTTTCTCGGACAGACCTGAACACACTTGCCGCAGGCTACGCATTTCTCAGGATCCACACGGGGCAGCTCATCATTTCCCATAGTGATCGCGTCAAAGGGGCAAACGCTCGCACAACTGCCAAGGCCTATACAGGCGTAAACGCAGCCAGTTGGTCCTCCCTGCAGTAGTATCGCCGCAGAGCAGTCTGATAGCCCCAAGTAGTCATGCCGCCTAGTTACATTCTTCGCCCTGCAAAGCGCTACAGCAACCCTTTTCTGGCGTTGGCCGACGACCGTTCCCACAAGCTTAGCGGCCTGTTCGGCTGACTCCGCCGAAATGAGCGCGCACTTGCTCGGATCAACATTTCCGGCCACCAGCGCCTTCGCCATCCCCTCGCACCCGCTGAATCCGCAAGCTCCACAATTCACGCCCGGCAGAAGATCCATCAGTTCGTCAATCCGCGGGTCCCTATCGACCTTCAGTTTGGCTGAGACTATTGCTAATCCGACCCCAAAAATCGCCCCCAGCCCCAGCATCACGAAGATCGGACCGACTACAAAGCCCAGCTCCATCATTTATCCCGTCCCCAGAATTCCAGCGAACCCCAAGAACGAAAGTGCCATAAGCGCCGTGCAGATGAAGGCTATAGGGACTCCCTTCATGGACCCGGGCACATCGGCCCGGGCCAGCCTCTCCCTTATCGCTGACATCAGCAACATCGCCACCATGAACCCGATACCTGCGGCGAATCCCTGTAGCGTAGCCTCCACAAAACTAAAATGGCGAGGGGCGTCCGTCGTGTTCAGCAGCGCGACGCCCATCACCGCGCAGTTTGTCGTTATAAGTGGCAAGTAAATGCCCAGTGCCCTGTAAAGCGCCGGGGAAATCTTCCTCATGGTAATTTCGACAAGCTGTACCAGCGCTGCAATGACCAGGATGTAGCTCACGTTCTTCAAAATCGGCACAAGGTTCACATCATTGCCCACAATGAACGACATGATGTTGTGACCCGTATTCGCCTCCGGCAAAAGCAGATAGTTGTAAAGCAGCCACGTTACGGCTGAGGCAAGGGTCATAACGAACGTCACGGCCATCCCCATGCCTACCGCCTCATCCGTTCTCTTGGACACCCCGATGAACGGACACAACCCAAGGAATCTGGCCAGCACGAAGTTGTTGACGAAAATCGAGCCGAACACGATGGCAGCGTATCCGCCCAGGCTCATCGATTTTCCCCTTTCCTGAGCTGGCGTTCGCCCCGGGGCCGGATCGGCTCCGGCTCACGCGTCCCGGCCTGTTGTTCACCTCTCACCAGATTATACCCTCCCAGCAGAAGCCCCAGCACCAGGAACGCACCAGGCGCCATCACCATGACAGCAGCTGGCCGGTAACTGTTCGATATCGCATACCCCCAGATAGCCCCGCTCCCCAACACCTCCCTTATCGACGAAATGACTGCGAGGGCAAGCGTGAATCCGGCCCCCATTCCAATCCCGTCCAGCAATGATGCCATAACCGTATTCTTGGACGCAAACGCTTCAGCTCGCCCGAGGATTATGCAGTTCACCACGATCAACGGGATAAAGATGCCCAGTTGCTGATTCAGCGCCGGGGGCAGCGTCGCCTTCATGGTCAGCTCGACGATTGTAACGAACGTCGCAATCACTACGATGTAGCACGGGATTCGGACTTCCCTTGGAATGAACCTCTTAAAAATCGAGATGATGAAGTTCGACGAAACTAGCACCGCCGTCGCAGCTAGCCCCATCGCGATGCCGTTCTTGAGGGACGTACTAACAGCCAGCGTCGGGCACAGGCCCAAAGGGGTAAGCGAAATAACCGGATTCTGCTTGAATAACCCCTTTGTAAGTTCTTCTCTCAGCCGCACACCTTTCTTCCTTCGGCCGAATGAAACCGCTTCGCGTGCGCAACCGTCTGCGGGCCTTCCCTCTTAACTATAGTCTCACGCTCTCAGAACTGTCAAGGGCAAAATAACCCAGCCCATCCTCCTCGTTGACTCCCTACCCCGTAGCGGTTATCATCTCGCCGAGGAAGCTACTTCACACTCGCGAGGAGCTAATGATCGTCGGGGTCCCTAAAGAGATAAAGCCCGACGAAAACCGGGTAGGGATCGTACCAGCCGGCGTGGAGACCCTTTCCCAGCGCGGGCACAAAGTCCTCGTTGAAGCTGGAGCCGGCCTCGGAAGTGGCATCGCGGACCAGGAGTTCCGAAATGCGGGTGCCGAGATCTGTGCGGGCCCCGACGAACTTCACTCCCGCGCAGAACTCGTCCTAAAGGTCAAAGAACCCCTTCCCGTGGAATTTCCCGCACTTCGCGGCGAGCAGATCGTCTTCGCCTTCTTTCACTTCGCAGCTGACCGCGAACTGACTGAGAGCGCCATAGAAAGGGGTATCGTAGCCATCGCGTACGAGACCATCCAGACCCCTCAAGGGAAACTGCCGCTGCTTATCCCGATGAGCGAAGTGGCCGGTAAAATGGCGGTGCAAGAGGGAGCCAAGTACCTCGAAAAACCTATGATGGGCAGAGGAATCCTCCTCGGTGGTGTTCCCGGCGTGCTCCCCGCCAACGTGTTGATCATAGGAGGTGGAACTGTCGGAACGTATGCGGCCAAGGTCGCCGCCGGTCTCGGGGCCGATGTTACGCTACTTGACATCAACCTCGACAGACTCCGCTACCTCGCCGACGTTATGCCGCCGAACGTTAAGCTCCTCACTTACAGTGCCCATAACGTCCGCTCCTTGCTTCCGCACGCCGACCTCGTCGTAGGAGCAGTGTTGATCCAGGGTGCCAAAACCCCAACCGTTATAACGCGCGGCATGCTTAAGCTGATGAAAAGCGGCACTGTGATAGTTGATGTTTCCATAGACCAGGGCGGCTGCGTGGAAACCTCTCGTCCGACTACACACAAAGACCCAACCTATGTGGTCGACGGAGTGGTCCACTACTGCGTGACCAACATGCCGGGAGCTGTTGCGCGGACCTCAACGCTCGCCCTTACCAACGCTACGCTTCCCTTCGCAACCGAGATCGCCGACAAGGGGTACAAGCGTGCCGCCAAGGAGAACCACGCTATCGCCAAAGGCATCAACATAATGCACGGAAAAGTAACTCACAAAGGCGTCGCCGACACATTTGGCCTCCCATATGTACCGGTTAAGCAACTGCTATAAGAAAAGGAGGGACAGATGGCATACGGAATACTCGATATGTCAAAACTGGACGAGTTCGTGATGGATGAGTACCCCGGTCAGTACCTTCGGAACATCGTAGTCAAGGACGATGGAGCTGGGTTTGGACTCCACTACGTCCGACTCACACCAGGGGCCAGCCTGCCGGAGCACGAGCACGACGGAGTCGAGGTGTGCTACATGCTATCCGGCAAAGCGGACGCGTTCATGGATGACAAGAAACAACAAGTGGGACCTCACATCGCCGTCGTCGTCCCAAAAGGGGTGAAGCACTATCTCGTCAATACGGGTGAAGAGGATCTCGTCCTACTTGCATATTTCTGCCCACCACTCCTGTAAGCAGCCGTGGATGTAAACGAGTCAAGAAGCGAGACCAAACGCCGGCTGGTTTACCTCCTCAAGGAGTATGTAGACGCCAGCGTCGGCGAGATACGCGACACCTTCAGCATTCCAGGCGCTCACGTAAGCGCGATCGAATGGGAAGGCAATCGGATCTACGTTGCGCTACCGACTGCCCTCGCCAGCGTGCTCAATGACCTGATACGCGAGGGCAGGGTTAAGGTCAGACCTTTCTTCGGTACGGAGAACTTCATCTCCATAGAAACATCCCGTCGGGCTTTCCTTTTCAAGCAGCCTCGTAATTCGTATGTTAGGCGCGACAGGAGAAAAGTATCGATGGAAGGAAGATATGTCGGGCTCTTGTTTCGGCTGGAGCGCTAGCTCGCATTGTAGCGCGTGTTGTTGAGCGTCGGCTCGCTTATAAATCTGCGCACGAATGGATCCTGCATGGCCCGCAGCTCGTCTGGCGTCCCTCGAGCTACCACCTTCCCGCTGCTCAACATGGTCACGCGGTCCGCAATCGCAAGCGCGCTCGATATCTTGTGCGTGATCATGACCATCGTCCGCCGGGCTCGATTCTTCAAATCCAGCAGCAGCGAATCGATTTCCGACGCGATTATCGGGTCCAGGCCGGTCGTCGGCTCGTCGAGGAAAAGAATCTCCGGATCCGCAACAAGCGCCCGGGCCAGCCCCGCACGCTTCTTCATCCCCTCACTAAGCTCCGCCGGCATCATATCCTCACATCCGGCTAACCCCACCTGCTCCAGCATGTGCGAAACCCTCTCCCTTATCTCTTGCCTCGCCATACTAGTGTGTTCCATCAACACCAGGCCCACATTCTCGTATATGGTCATCGAGTTAAAAAGCGCTGAAGTCTGGAAAAGCATCCCGATCCGCTTAAGAATCTCCACCATCTCCGATTCCTTCATGCGAACTATGTCCTTGTTGAGGATCCATATGCTACCGGAGGTGGGCTTTAACAGACCGACCATGTGGCGCAGAAGCGTAGTCTTGCCACACCCGCTTCGGCCTATCACGGCCATAGTTTCCCCGGGGAGGACCTCCATACTTACACGGTCCAGCATCATCTTCTCACCGTAGTGAGTTACCAGATCCTTTACCACGATCGTCTTTTTAGGTTCGTTCATTGGGCCGCGCGCAAAGCAAAGGTCATGAAACTGGCAGCAGGTATTTGCTCCCGCATATCCGCGACAGCGCCGCGTATCTCCGCGAGCATTTTCTTCGCCTCATCGTACAACGAATCGTCCGATGCCAGAAGACCAAGGGTCCCCTCGCCCTCGGCCATCTTCTGGGTCAGGCTCCGCAGATGTTTGGCCGCCTCCAGAAATTCCGGCCCCGCCTCGGCGAAGGCCTGGAGTTGCTCACTGGATTCCGAAAAGATCTTCTTCGCCGACTCGGCCAGCCCACCCAGATCATCACTGGCTGAAGCTATATTCCGGTATAACTCCTCGTCGTAAATCAGCGCTCCCAGCGTTCCCTTTCCCGTTTGGATCTGCTCAGTTATATCGGCCACATTGCTTACGACTTGGCTAAGCTTCGCTTCGTTCTTTCCCATTATCTCTTCCGCTCGAGCACTTGTCCGTCGAATTGAAGCCACTGTCTCAACCATTTCGTCATAGAAGCTCTCGTCCGAAAGTATTTTGCCCACCGTTCCTTTTCCTGACCTGAGGTTCCCAGTGATTTCCTCGATGTTCGAGAGTGTGTTTGAGACCTTTCCGGAGTTCTCGTCCAGGAAATGAACCAGCCGGCGCGAAATCTCGGCTTGGTTGTGATCTATGGCTGCAACCAGTGCTTCCAGGTCGCCGCCGAGACCAACAGCTATATCGGTGAGACCATGGATTGGTTCCGTCTCAATCTCATCACCAGCCGTAAGCCGGGGCTTATCGGGCGATCCCATTGTCATAGCTACCTTTTTGCCCCCGAGCACGGTCTGTATAGCTATCGTTGCTTTAGAATCCTCGCGCACTATCGTCCCTTCCCGGATGTCAAGAAAGACCTCCACCCCCGTAGGCAAAAGGCGCATCTCCTTTACCTTCCCACACTCGACACCTGCCATCGTGACTACGTTCCCTACCGTAAGACCCTCCACGCTGCTGAAATACGCCCTCAGCATGTAGCCTTTGCCGAACGGATTCACATCCTCGACGATAAGCGTACCCACCAGAAGAAGTGCCAGGCCGATGATGACGAAAACACCGACCCTAGTTTCGGTAGATAGTGCCATCTGAAACACCCTCCTTTCGCATCCCTACCACAGGATTCTCCAAAGGAAATAGTCAGCGATCAGAACAAGGATGAATGACGTTACTACCGAACGCGTTGTCGCACGCCCCACGCCCGCTGCCCCCCCAGTCGTCCTGAACCCCTCGAAACATGCAACTGTCCCAACTATCATTCCGAAGATCACCGCCTTCACCAGACCGTTCGATATCTCCTTGAAATCCATCACCAGCAGCATGTTGTCGAAGTACGTCTTGAGCGGAACCCCGACATACGTCGCCGAAACCAACGCTCCACCGAAAATTCCTATCAGCTCCGAGTAGATCACAAGTATCGGTAGAGAAAGAGTGCAAGCAGCAAGCCTTGGCATGGCAAGGAACCTTATTGGGTTTATGCCCATGACCTTCAGTGCATCGATCTCTTCCGACACTGCCATGCTTCCTATCTCCGCCGTGATCGCCGACCCCACCCTCCCCGCCAGAAGATACGCCGTCATCACCGGCCCTAATTCCTTGGCCATAGATAGCCCCACGATCGCTCCAACGAACTCCTGCACGCGAAGCTGTCGAAACTGCAACAGCTGATAGCCGGTCTGAAGCGCCAGAACCATCCCGACGAAAAGCCCCATCACTGCTGCTATCGGCACAGTGGCTACCCCCACGAAAAAGATCTGCCGCAGCACCGCAGAGAAGTCCCTCGGCACCTCCTTCAGCCAATAGAGCGTTCTAACCAGCAGGAGCGTAATCTCTCCTGTTGTATCAACAAACCTGCTGGTCGCCGCGCCTACCCCGGAAATTGGCCTCATCGGCGTCCTCCTAGTGGTATCTTGAGGAACCACAGGAGCCTCAGCCTTCTCCCTCTGTCGTCACGCTCGTAGCCGAGCAGTCCCTTCAGCAACTTGAAACTCCTTCCACCTTTGTCCCTTTCGTACCGGAAAAGGTGGATGAGTTCAACTTCTTCCCCCTCTTCGCTTCTCCTGTGGGTGATTACCCGTCCCAGAAACCTCGACTCCCGCACCTTGCCTTCCCGCCGGTACCGGTGTAGGTTCCAGAAATGTGCGTAGTTCCGCTCGAAACCCCGCTCTGGATCCGCGAACCACATTGGATAGAGCATCCTAAGATCGTTGCCATCAGGCCACCTCGTCCAACTGGCGACGGGCCACAAAACATTCCGGCTTCTCTTTCCCTCTTCGCTCTCCTCGACTCTATGCCAGACAAAAGGCAGTACCCACAAGTCTCTTCGTTCTCCCGCCGGGTGTTGTTCCACTCGCCTCCGAAATATCGGCCATGCGAAGAAATAACTCGTTCTCCACGAAGAATGTCTCAGCCCCCAAAGCGGCCAGACCCGGATGTGCACGAGGTCCTCACCCTTTGCCACCTTTATAATGGGCCAGATAACATTGTACTCGCTCCGCCCTTCTCCGCGGAAGTGTTGGTACAGCGGCCAGAGCACTAGCATAGCGCTGGACCTGGGTGTCACGATGCGCCCGAAAAGGGGAAATAGCAGGAAGCCTTTCAGACTCCCGTCTTCTGACCCAAACATGTAAAACAAAGGCCAGCAGATCGACATCACCCACTGCCTCCGCCTCGTATCTTCATGGCGCGAGAAAAAAGGCAAGACCTTGAAACTCTCTACGTTGCCACCTGACGACCAGCCCACGAACGGCCATACGACCGCCCGGCCGCGGTGCTCCCCGCTCTTCCACTCGGCGTAAGCCGGAAACATGACGAAAAAGATCTTCTCCTGCCCAAACATCCCCCTCCCCCCACCCACAATGGGGAAAAATCCCCCGTACTTGCCCCCGCCGGGGCTCTGGCCGGAGAAAATGATCGGGAACAGAAAAAATCGCCTGTTCATCTCACCTCTTCCAGTCACCCACCGGCGATCGAACAAAAAGGGTAATACCCTCAAATTGCTCTCCCTCTCCGAGCTTGTTTGTCGGACAAGGGGCCATAGTACGTGGACGTCTCTCTTGCCCTGATCCTCCTCGGAAACGCTGAACAGCGGGTGGACACCCCACTCGCGTCTGTCGCCTTCCCGGCGTGCCGTGACCAGCGGCCCGAGAAATTCCAGTTCGGATTTCTTGCCGTCCTCGCTCTGCCGGCAGTACACCAGCGGCCAGAGGTTGAACTCCTTGTCTCTCGCCCAAGTCAGGGGGGGAAATAGCAGCGCCCCGCTAAGGAGCACAGCGACCAGCCGCAATGCCGCAATCCTTTGCCCCAACATCCTCTCCAGGTAAGCTTCCAGTCTTTCTTTTGCGGCTGTAATTCTAACTGTAGCACCGGGTTATTATCAAGCAGCTTAAGCTTCTCGTACAGACAGTTGACCGGCTGAGCAGCGCGGTGGTAAAATCCACATCTACACTTGCGGGGTGTAGGAACTCATCTTGTCGTTTGGTGCCTCGAGCGTGTTGATCTGTTACGGCGAAAGGGGACAGCAGTGCCAAACAGAATAAAGTTTCGTTGCCCGAAATGCTCCAAGGTTCTCGGCGCACCCGTCGAGAAAGCCGGTAAAAAGGCCAAGTGCCCGGCCTGTGCAACGGTGTTCGTTATCCCGCTTCCCAAGACTGAAGCCGCGGTTGCTGCTTCCATACAGACCGAGGCGAACCCGTCCGTTGAGCAGAAGAATGACTTCCGCTTCATGGACGGATTCACTCACGGGCCTAAATTTGTCGGAGCTTCAGAGGGATATGGCCTCGACGCAGACGACAGCTCAAGGGTTGCTAGCGAAAAGGCGAAGCTGTTGCGCGCAAACATCGAGATAAATAGACGTGAACGCGCTGTCTATTGGGCTCCTAAGCTCTCATCGAGATTCTTCGGCTTCATCATCGACTACCTAATCATCTCGTTGCCTATCGCGCTTGTGGGATTCCTCGGCTCGCGAGCGGTTCTGTCGGATCTCATGTCGTCGGGGGGGGCCTCATGGGCGGAGATTGCGGATGCGACCCGAAGCCTCGGCGGCTTGATTGTTGGACTGGACCTTGCCTTCGCTTTCCTCTGGATCGTTTATCAGGGGGTCCTCGTGGCTCTCAAAGGATCAACCCTTGGCAAGATGGCCACCAAGACGATGGTGGTAGACCGTGACTTCGCCTCGGCTCGATGGGGGAGGGCCTTCGCGAGAGGAGCTGCCTACATGCTCTCCTTCTGGACCTTCCCGATAGGATTTCTTGTGGGTCTTTTCACCGTAGGGAAGCGGCCCCTTCACGACTTGGTGGCGGGAACCTACGTCACTAGGAGACCCGATTAGAGTCGCTGAGAAGGTCCTTCAGCTGGCGGATCCTATCTAGTGCAAGCGATGGATCCATCCTCAGCGCCCTGGCGAATGCCTTGGCCGCCTCCTCTCGCTCCCCGAGCGCAACGCGCGATAGGCCGGCATAGTACGACGAGATCTCGTCGCCACCTTCACGTTCAAGTAGCTCCGCGGCCTCTTCAAAAACTCCCTCGTAATAGAGGGCAGCTCCCAAGCACGCCCTGCTCTCGCGGTTTAGGCGACTCTTATCCGGAACTTTCTTGAATGCCTGAGCGGCCTCACCGGGATGGTCAAGCTCCAGCAGCGCCAAACCCAGATAGAAACCGGCCGCCGGCTGGTCTGAATCAAGAAGCAGTGCCGCACGCAGCAGGTATGTTGCTGCTTCCGGCTCGCCTTGCTCCAGCAGCTTCATTCCCAGGCCCGTGCAGCTACGAGCCTGCAACTCCCGTCGAAGCTTCAAGAGAAACCTTGGCTTACGGGCACACAGAAGCATACTCGCTGGCTCATTCCTTACCCCGCGTTCGTTCAGAATCCTTTCCACTTCGACAAGCAGCCTCGCTCGCATCTCCGCATCGGCCGCCAGCGTATGTTCCTCCAGCAGCCGCCTCGCATCCCCTAGGCGATTCTTCGCCAGAACCGCCACCAGCAGATAGCCCCACCCCAATAGATTCTCGGGAAATGAGTTCGTGAATTTGCGGAGAACGTCTAACGCCTCGCTGAACTTACCTGCTCCAATCAACACCCTCGCACGGAACAGCCCGAAAAGATGGTCCCTTGCTTGTGCCTCTTCGGAGAGCTTCGATGCCTCGCGAAACCGGCGGCGTTTGGCGAGCAACACCGCAAGGTGTGCCTTGACAGCGGCCGAATCTCCGTATTTCTGCAGCGCCTCTCGGAGCACTTCCTCAGCCGCGCCATCCTGTCCGCGCCTTGCAAGTTTTTGCGCCTTGGCCAGTTCTCTCTCCCCGCCCATGCTGCTTCGCCTTTCCTTTTCCTACACCCCCCTTTTCATCGTCTCGCGTACAATCCTCACAGTCTCTGTAGCATCCGGTTCGTTCATGTAGCGCACGATATCCTTCCGTGGTATGGCATCCACCAGTGCCTCGATATACCTCACGTTTGCGATGCTCTGTTCTATCGCCTTCTTTGCGTCAATGCGGGTTGGGAACAGGTCTAGACCATACCAGCCGCCGTAGTTGAACTCCTTGAGCCAGAAGAAAAGCTCGAGCGTCTCCATGAAGTTTGCCGACCCCACCATGAGGTCCGTATCTCCTTCCTTCTCACGGTTATTGTCGTTGAGGTGAACGTGCAAGAGCAAGTTGTCCTTCATCGTAAGGCAATAAGCTTCCGCTAGATTCTCGCGAGCGATCTGAACGTGTCCCACCTCAATATTCATGCCCATGCGCTTCGCGCCGATAGCCTCGTTGACCTCATGGCACATGAGCAACGCCTTACCCGTGTTCCCCGCAGTAATGTACACCTTAGGATCGTTCGGCTTGTGCTCAAGGGCTATATCAACCTCCGGCACCGCCTCCAGAGCCCTCATATAAGCTTCCTTCATCCGGTTCCACTGGTCCACGTAATTCGATGTCAGAATGTATCCGTCGTTTCCCTCCTCCCCAGGCCACGAAATCAGAAACTTGCACCCGAGTTCCCTGTTGATTTCCATGGTTCTTACCATCCGCTTAATCGCGGCCTCACGCACCTTCGGGTCGGCCGCCGTTACCGCTCCATTCTTCCACATCGACTCCGCGAAAAGGTTAGGCACGACTGAGACTATTTCCAGTCCCGCATCCCCTGCGTACCTCCGTACCTCCTCGACAGTATCATCCGATATCTCGTTGGGATAGTGAAGCTCCATCCCGCCAACTTCCCCAATCTGGCCCGCCATCTGGAATCTTTCCTCAATGCTCACCGGCTTCTCCTTGTAAACCGAGAAGCGGTCACTTGCTTCACCTAGATACCAGATGCCTACAGAGAACTTGTTACCAGGCATTTTGCTCCTCCTTCTATGATCATCGAAAGTAATTTCCCGCACGAGCTAACTATAAGCGGGCACCATCTCACATGTCAATCCAAAAGCAATTCGTCCCGTGGCCGGCTTCAGCCACCCCGGTCTCTCCCAAAGGTCACCGGCGTCAACACCTACCCGGAGTCCTTTTCGCACGACTGCGGACACTCCCATATTTCCGGAAGCCCCTTCAAACGGCGCGCCGCGGGAGTATAATGCAAGTGAAATGTTGGGCTTCTCGCTTGCATTTGAGAGGGCCCATGTTACTCAAATTTCGCTGTCCAAGTTGCCACGGGAATTTCCGTGTCACCGACGAGCACGTGAGGCAGTACGTGATATGCTCACACTGTGGGCAGAAACTCCATCTGCCGAAACGCGAGCCGTCGCAGGACCACGCGAAAGCCCTGGAAGCCAAAGCCGGATACGCTGCCGGATTCAACTACACCGTGGCTTTCAAGCCGGCTCCCACTCGTACGGCCGCCGCTGCAATCAAGTTCGCCTCCTCTAATCCTACTCACGCAACTCCTGCAGACGGCGAGAACCTTCACCGGGTTTCTTACAAGCCGTGGGGAGCGGCCGCAGTCCTTGAGCTGGTCAGTCTGCTTTCGGGCATGGAGGTAAAGACGTTTTTCAACGAGCTGGAAGTTCCCTTCGAGGACATGCGCACTTCCCTCGCCTGCCTGCGTATCAGGTACTCCTCCAACAATCCGGAACTGTACTGCCGCGGCGGCGTGAAGGGAGAAGATGTGGTGTTTCTCTGCCACAAGTGTGGCATCGGAATATCCGACTTCGAGCCCTGGATCTACTCGCACACCTTCCTCGGTGATGACGGCAGATTTCATATCGACGTTCCTAGCTTTCTGGGTATGGCTGCGCAGAGGCTCCATGAGTATCGCTATTGCCCCTTTGCTTGCGGTGCTTTTTTGGAAAAGGCCGTCTCCAGGTTTGAGGAGCGCTTCGAGCTAGGCGTCACGCCCTACGCAAAATTCCTTCGTGCCGAAGCTCACACCGATATTGTCGGGCGCCGTGTCAAAAACCGCACAGGCGCTGAGTTGTATCAGCGAGTCTGCACATTCACGGAAACATGCCTCCGGTGCGCCATCTATCACGGCTTGGTTCATGACGGTACCGGGCGAGTAGTTCCGCTGCCTCCCGTTCACGATCGGTGTTCGTGTGTCGATATTGCGGTGCCTCCAGGACAAGAATCACGCGGATACCGGGACTTTGGAGCTGTGCTCCAGCTTCTCCCTGAGAATGAACAGGAATCTCTGGTAGGCAAGGAGCTGGCAGAGCTCGTGCGAATAGGACTACCCGTTTCAGACATCTTGAGGGGCTCCTCACTTAGGACCCTCCACGAACTGGCTCCAAGACTGAACACCCTCGCCCTCGAGGAACTAAACACTTCCCGGGAGGTTCTCCAAGCTTTGAGGGCCCTGAAGGGCGAAAAGCGGCTCAAGCGCGATGAAAAAGAATGGGCGCGGCTCGTATCGAGGCAGAAACGCGGTTGCGCCGACGAGGCGGCAGCGCGAAAACTCGCCGCACAGGCTCTCGTCTCGAAGTCCACGGGCCACGCCACCTGATAAGCGCGGGCTTTGCCATGGAAGACCGTCCCAAGAGGAAAAGCTCAGTTCACAAGAAAAGGCACCGCAAGCACTTCCTCACAAAGCGTCCCGATCGCGACGCACGTTATCTCACCCACGTAAAGATATTCTGGGCTGTCGCCGTCCTCGTTTCGGCTGGCGTCCTCCTTGCCATTTACCTCATTGCCACTAGGTAGCAGCCATGGCTCCTCCTGCGTACCTTGACGAAGTAGCAGCATACGACTATAACTTGCCCCGCGAGCTGATCGCCCAGCGTCCAGCCGAGCCGCGCGACCACTCTCGCCTTATGATCTTGAACCGTCGTTCGGGCGCGACAAAGCACCGACTTTTCTACAACGTCGTCGACTACCTCCGCCCGGGCGATCTCGTCGTCCTCAACAACACCAAAGTCCTCCCCCTCAGGATCCGCGGAACCAGAAACACGGGTGGAATGGTAGAGGCCCTTCTTGTCAGCGAAATGGGGAACGGCATGTGGGAAGCCTTCGTTAAGGCCCGCGGACGGCTCAGGGCAGGCGAAAGACTTGAGTTCGAAAACGGCCGCCTAACAGCGACGCTTGCTTTTCGAACAGAGAAAGATCTGTGGGCGTTGGATTTCCAAGATACGGGCAGCCTCATTAACCGGCTTGAAGAGTTCGGTAGAGCTCCTTTGCCTCCTTATATCCGCCGCCCCGGGGTATTAGACGATGAACTTCGTGAAAACGACCGTCGGCAGTACCAGACAGTTTACGCATCGAAACCGGGCGCCATCGCGGCCCCCACGGCTGGACTTCACTTCACGCCTGAACTGCTCAAGACCATTCACGAGAAGGGAGTTGCCACCACAACCGTCACCCTTCACGTCGGGCTGGGCACCTTTCGTCCGATCAGGAGCGCACTTGTATCTCAACACAAAATGGAGGCCGAGTTCTTCGTCTGCCCTCTTGAGGCCGCAGACCTGATAAACGCGACCCGCCGCCAAGGTGGCAGGATAGTCGCTGTCGGGAGTACGTGCTGCCGTGTGTTGGAGAACGTAGCAAGTGCTGGGACCATCCTACAAGCCCGCGGCTGCACAGACCTATATATTCGA
The DNA here is from genome assembly GCA_964622675.1 of uncultured Planctomycetota bacterium. Taxonomy (GTDB): domain Bacteria; phylum Planctomycetota; class DG-23; order CAZBND01; family CAZBND01; genus CAZUUK01. Next base: position 80,931 of record CAZUUK010000002.1, read on the forward strand.
CACCCATTCAACTTCCGGCTGGTTGACGCTCTTATAACCAACTTTCACCTTCCCAAAAGCACCCTATTGGTGCTGGTCTGCGCCTTTGCAGGGCGGGACAATGTCCTCCGCGCCTACAACGAGGCGATTGCAATGGGCTACCGGTTCTATAGTTACGGCGACGCAATGCTCATCCACGCCTGAGCAGGAATTCCGTCGGCCGCCCTGCACCGAACGCGCCCCGGAGGATCGCTTTCCGTACGCGGCCTCGTCTTGCGATTGCTCCTTGAAGCCTCGTCTCTTTCACAGTATCTTTGTGCATAGAAAGGCAAGCGGCTGGGGGCGTTGCAGAATCGGAGATACCAGCACGCATCATGGAAAACCAGTTCGATACCCCGGACATAGCGGCGCACGCATCGGACATTCCTGCTCCCGCTATCTCCCCGCAACTCCTTGAAGAACTCCTCTGTCCACTGAATTCGTTGCAGCTTGTTTTCCTTTTCTGGGACAATCATTCACGTCGGGTGTTTCTGTTCGGGGATAGCAGTTCTGTGAAGCCACTGGAAAACCTCGGCGCGAGAAACGGCGAGCCCCTTGACAACGACTCCCCACTCACAGGCTTCATAGATGCCGCGCTTGCCCGCCGTTGTCAGGTTGATATTACCCTCGCCCACGAGGACGGCCTGACAGGTTTCGTAACTCCTATCTGGAATGACTCCGGCCAACGGCTGGGAGCCCTTGTCTGTGTCGGGGCGGATGTGAAAAAGGCCCAATTGGTCCCGGTTCTAAAACTGGCGGCCACCGCGGTCAGCGAACTGCACTCCGCTCGTGACGCGCGCCGAGCTCACTATCAAGCAGTGCAGCTTATCAGCCAGATACTTTCGCACGGAAACGACGCCACTGTCCTCCTTGACACAGACTTCAGTGTAATGCTGATTAGCCCAGCTGCTGTGAAGTTGCTGGGACTGGAAAACCGACGCCTTGATGATAAGCTTGACGACGTGCTGGAATTTCGATCCGGCGAACTCAGTTCCTACTGCGACGGCCAGGTCCTCATAGGGCAAATCGTTTTTCTGCAAACACCGAGAGGAATGTTGCGTGCGAACGTTGACTTTCACCCCATTTCGCTCGGTACCGACACGCACTTGGGCACGTTACTGTCCGTCAGGGCCTGCACGTTGGCACCTACAGGATCCGAAACCCACGCAGAGCCGTCCTCCCTCACTACAATTGTTGGCAAAAGCGAAGAAATTGTCCGGGCAAAGCGTTCTGCTGTTGCTGCCGCGAAGCTGGCGACCAGCGTCCTTATAGAGGGACCAAAAGGTTCAGGGAAGGAATTATTTGCCCGGGAGATACACCGGAGAAGCCGGTGGCGTGACGGGCCATTCGTGGTCGTGGACTGCACAACCATCCCGGTAAAGGCGATCAATGCAGAGCTCTTCGGCTACGCGAACGGGCCGCTAACCGCTTCTATCTCGGGTAGCACTATGGGAGCAATTGAGTTCGCCAGCAATGGTACGCTCTATATAAACGAAGTAGGACAGCTTCCCAAACGAGTGCAGCTCAAACTGATCAAGGCAACCCGGGCCAGACAATTCGCCCCGATAGGTGCCTCTTCCCCTTCCCCTATGAATGTCCGTATCATAGCCAGCACGTCAGAACCGCTTTCCCATAACGTGCGTAGCGGTCAGTTCCGCGGTGACCTGTACTACGACTTGGCGCTGACTCATATTCGCTTGCCTCCGTTGAAAGAAAGACTGGGCGATATACGCGAGCTGGTCGAGTTCTTTCGGCAGCAGTTTGTTGCCAAGCATGAGCTCGGGGTCGATGCTGTCTCCTCGGCTGCGTTCAAGCTTCTCATGAGCCACAGCTGGCCCGGAAACATCGACGAGCTTAAAAATGTGCTCAATGACGCCTTCGCCGCTTGCAAAAGGGGGGAGGTGAAAGCAAACCATCTACCGTCTCACTTTCGAGAAAAGACTGGTCGGAGCATACCCGGATTTGCCGCCGACCCGCTCGCTGACGAACGCCGACAGCTACGAGAAAGCGAAAAGCTCCTCTACTATAGAGCACTCGAAATAACCTCTTGGAACATCTCAGCAGCCGCAAAGCTGCTTGGCGTCAGCAGAGCATCCTTATACAGGAAAATCTCCAAGCTGCGAGTTCGACGCAGCTAGAGTACTGTGTCTTAAATCTGAGACACACGGGCCCCGCTCCGATGCCCGTCCCCTAGGATAGGGATCCTCATGCGTCTGCAACTCCTTTTTTTTATAGGTCAATCTCTTGACAATGAGCGCTGCGTCTGGTACCATTAAGCTAAGAATTGATTAGCGGCTAGCGGGATTAAGGGCGCTGGGTTTTCCCATCGTCTGGGGAACAGGCGTATATGCACGATCAGCGGCCCGTTCCTCCCGCCGGGTAATTATGATTCCTAGATAACGTTCGGAGGTGAGCATGAGTGCTAAGGAAATGTACACCACGCATGACATCAGTGCAATCTGCGGCGTCGCACTTACAACTGTCGCCGCATGGATTGACAAGGGCAAGCTAAGAGGATTTCGCACACCCGGCGGGCACCGTCGAGTAAAACGCACCGACGTGGTCAACTTCCTCCGTCAGTACAGCATGCCGGTGCCGACGGAACTGGAAGAGGACAAGTGCAACGTGGTTCTTGTCCAGCCCGACGCTGACTTGGCTAGAATGTCCACAGAGGCGATCGAAGAAGACGGCGGCTACCGCGTGGAAGTCGCCTCCTCCGCTCTGCAGGCTGGTGTTGCAGTGACGGGAGGGAAAGCAGACATGGTCGTGGTCGACCTCGACACGCCTGGCCTTGATGCGGTTGACCTCACTCGTGTCATCCGCTCCAACCCCAAAACGCGTCGGATACCGGTTCTTATCCTGGGAAACCCCGGCGAACAGGAGGTCGAAGAACTGACACAGTCGGGCGCATCGGACTTCCTGATGAAGCCATTTGATGGAAGAAGGGTTCTGAAAAAAGTTCGCCGCCACTGCCCACCTCCTGTAAGGTACTAATTCACGCTAGCTGCACGACGGCGAATTCTACATCATGCTCCTCACAGTAATGCAGGAGATGCGCCTCGTAATCCGCGCGGCAGGTCAGTAGAAGTACCTGGACCTGCCGCGCGATTCTTGTAAGCACCGAAAGCGTTGCGTTCAGACGCTCCCGATCGAAGGCTGTAAGCGGGTCATCGAGTATGATTGGCAGCGGCTCTCTCATGGACGACAATTTCCTCGCAACTGCGGCGCGCGCCGAAAAGTAAAGTTGGTCCTTCGTCCCCTCACTAAGGCACGCATCCAACGCGTGTCCTGCCAGGATCAGACCTCCGCCTGACCCCTTAAGGGCGGGCGAAAGGTCATTGGAAAACATCACACTCTCGTACCTCCCTCCCGTCACCTCCTCAATTATTCCCGATGCCGTACTGTTTAGATCCTTCGACCAACGCGCGTGAACTCCCTCTCCTACTGCGGCAAGAGCCTCCTTAGCCAAATCTAGCGCCGTCCGGAACCTCAAAAGCCTCGCTTCCTCTTCCCGCAGGCTCTTCAACTCGTTCCTCAACTTGCCTGGTGGTGTGAGACCCTCGAGTTTTGCCTGCGTCTTGCTGCGAAGCGACTCCAGTTCGGCAGCGCGCTCCCTCAGGTCTTCTCTCGCGAGCCGTTCCATTTCAAGGTAGTCTTCTTCCTTTCGGAACTGCACCCTTAAGACTCCCACGTCACCGATCCGGACGCGAAGCTCGTCCGATCTTTCCCTCAGTTCATCTATACTTCCATCCGCTGCCAGCTCGGCAAGTCGTTCCTCGGCAGCATCGAGCCGCGCCCTAACGCGGTCGTATTCCCGTCCATGCGCCTGAAGCTGTGCATAGCAGCTTTGAAGTTCCTCCACCGAGTTCCCTGTAGCTCCGGCGCGCCGCAAACAGTTCTTAACCTGCAACTCTGCCCCCGAAAGCCCCTCCCTAACCCCCTTCTCTCTTTCCTGAACCGGCCCTATCCAATTCACGTACGACTCTGCCTTCGTGACGGCCCGTCGGAATTCTTCCGCCCTTTCGCGCAGACTGCCTATGTCCGGAAGCTTCGCCAGCGCCTCTCGATACCTTCTTCGCAGAGCAGGCAGCGAAATCAGACCTGCCATCCCGACGACCAGCAAAAGACCTCCCGCAACCATAACCGGAATCTTGCCGTTCATGCTTCCCATGACTGCTACGACTGCGCCAAAGAAAATGGTGCAGGCAGCCGTTATCGTCCGCCTTGTCTGCTCCTTTGCTATCCTTGCTCTTACCTCGTGTTGCCTTATTTCCTCTGCGTTGATGCCCTCCGAGACCGACTCTTCGATAGAGGTGGTCACTTCCGAGAATTGGCAGGAATCCGGGCTGGGCAGCTCTGGCAGATCGCCTTCCACTAGCTGGAGCGCGGCCAGCAGTCCCCACAGCTCCTGGCCAATCTTCTTGATCTCGCCGATGGCGTCCGCCAGACCAGGTCGCGCACCATCCAGTTGCTTTTGCACCTCGTTGTGCTCACCCCTTTTCCTCTCCATCTCCTGCAGCCAGCGATTTATCTCTTCCCATTCTGCTTCCCGACCTTGGGTTACCCGAGTTTCATCCACGCTCCTCCGCAGCATTTCGGCCTTGCGTTTGGTTTCTTCAATTGCTCTGATTCGCTCTTCGTTCTCTAGAAATTCCCCGAAGAGCCCAAGCCTCCTACACTTCTCAGCCTTTTCCTCAGCTTCTTCCAGAGCTGCCTTCGCCTCACGCGCTTTCTTCGACAGCTCCGCAACCTCCTTCAGAACGGCTTCCGAATTCAGAAGCTCCTCACTCTTGTTCGCAAGCAATGACCTGACGTTATCCAGCGGACGCCTGCTGGTGCGTGAAGTTCCCACTTTCTCCCCTATCGTGTCATCCAGAATCATGAGGGCCTCGTGTGCCGATTCCTTTCCCGCACTATCGACCAAACTCTCTATCTTGACTGCGAGGCGCCCGTGCCCGCCCTTCTCCCATCTGACGTCATATTGCTTCACCAGCGCCGAAGCCTCAAACTCCTCCCTCGACAGCCCTAGCAGATACTCGCCGATCTTGAGATCCTTGGTCGTCCTTTCCAGTTTGATTTCTCTACTTATGTCCCTTCCCCCCGCAACCACCTGAACCGACGTGCGGTCCCTTTCCGAAAAGTCTTTCGAGATGAATACCTCCTCACCCGAACTCAGTCTCAAGTGAAGCGATGCCTCGTATGGAGCCCCTTCCCACGGTTTTGCAAAAGCCCACTCCGAACTCTCCGCGGGAGTTCCTGGTCCATGTCCTCTTCGGCTCAATCCATAGAGCAGCGCCGAAATACATCTCTGTAAGGTTGACTTGCCTGCCTCATTCGGGCCCACTATCAGGGTCATTTCAGGGGAAAAGCTGAGTTCCCTTCCCACGAGCTTTCCGAATCCCTTGATGCGCATAGAGACGAACTTCACTCGCGTGGCTCCGGTTTCCGGCCTGAAAGCGCGTCCAGCCCATAGTACAACGCCTGCTGAAGAACGGTCCTCTCCTCCTCGCTCCTGGACTTACTAATGCGGCTCAATATCTCTCTCGCAAATGCGCCCTCTGTAGTATTCTTCTTGGCTATAGACTCGACATCGTACTCCGGTTCCGCACGCCACGCGACCTCTGCATGCGTTACCGGCAGCGAGATGCCCTCAATTGACGCGAGTTCCGGCATGAAGCCCGTTGGCACTTTTCCAGTAGCAGTCACCCGCACGATGTCCCTTTCCGCCCCCCTTTTCAAGCGTTCCATTATCCTCGTCCTTGCCTCCATCTCGTTTTCCACCCCATCCAGGCATACCTCGAACTTGTGGTAGCGAAGCCGAGCCACACTCTTCCTGAAAAGGCTCACGCCCTCCTTTGAAACCTCCCCTAATAGCACGAATTTCTCGCCGGTCTCGTCGAATCCCCTCCCTGCCGGGCATCCGCTGTAAGCGCCTATCAGCTTTCCCGCTTCCGTCCGCATCTCGATAAGCCTGTGGTAGTGTCCTACTGCGGCGTAGTCTGCGTGGGTTCTTACCAGGTCTTCAACCGTGAACGGACAGGTAGCCTCCTTACCCGGGACATTTATCCCTACCAGCGAACCGTGGAACACCAGAACCTTTATCCAGTCGCTTTCACCCAACCGGAGGGCTGAGACCACCGGAGCCATCGGCGTCGCAGAATTGTGAGCGAATCCGTACACGCAAACCCCCAGATCGGGAAGCTCTATCCTGCCCAACTTCTCTTCGTCGAAGATGTAAACGTTCTCCGGCCACTCGGCACGCCCCCAAAGCGTTCCCGCCCCATGGAAATCGTGGTTGCCGGGGGAGACTATCACCCGAACGGGTCTTGCACGGGCAAGCTCTCCGGTCAGGAACCGTCCGATATCGGCGGACTCATTCTCGTGCTCGTATATATCCCCCGGCATCAGCAAGAGGTCAACCGATTCGCCCTTGGCCAGGTCAACAGCTGAGCTAAGCGCTCCCCGAAGCTCCCGGACCGACTCTTCCCACGAAACGCCCGAGCACGCGCTGCCTAGGTGTAGATCAGATATTTGTACAAACTTTACCTTCACCGAAATGCGCTCCCGCCTTCGACCGCCTATACTACATCTTATCGCACCACCATCAAGCGAAAAACCGCCTTCTCGGCCCAAAAAACCTTGATGCTGATCCGACCTTGTGGTAGACTCCTCCGGTTGTTGCGAGGAACCGATTCCAGAGAACGGAAACCATGAACACCCAGCAGCAAGTACCTGAGCGCGCATTGGACGCCCTGACCCGCTACAGGGATATTTCGGGTGTCTCCTACGAGGAGATCGCTCAGGTTATCCGCCGGGACCCGCGCATAAGCCTCTCTCAACCGGAGCAGCAGTCCAGGATCGACCCTCGTAATGGCGACAGAGTGCTCTACTCGGCGGCACGCGAGCTCAGACCTCATGACGCGCCTCGCCAAGCGGACGGCCGGCCGGACTCGACCGTGCCCTGCCCGATCTGCCGCGGCGACACGACCCCCATAATAGACATCGCGCCGTTATCCGAGGGATTTACATTCGTAAATGAAAACCTCTTCCCGATACTCTACCCTCAGGCGCAACACCTGCACCTGGAGCCGATAGATTCAACGTCGCTGAATCCCCGCGGCCATGCAGCCGCCGGCGCCCACTTCGTCCAGTGGGCCTCGTCGTTTCATGACCGTGACCTCCATAACATGCCCGCAGAGGATATAGTGATCCTGGTCTCCCGACTTGCCGCCCTCGAAGAGCGGCTTCTGCATGCAAAGGACTCCGGCATCCCGCTTGTCCCTTCCGGCAACGGGCACCCTCATTACGGATATGTCGGCATCATAAAGAACGCAGGTCGTCTCGTCGGTGGATCCCTAAGTCATGGTCACATGCAGGTCGTTCACACGAACGTGCTTCCACGCAAGATCGCTGACGATATCTCGTTCTTGCGCCGCTTCGGCGCCTCTTTCTCCGGCTCCTTGTTGGAAGAGAATCCGGCCGAGCTGCTGGTCAAGAGCTATGCAAGAGCGGTGACACTTGTTCCGTACTTCATGAAACGTCCTCTTGAGGCAATGATTCTCCTGCACGACGAATCCATAAACTACCTCCACGATCTCCCTCAGCAAGATCTGGAATCCCTTTCTGCTGCGTTGGGCGACCTAACCCGTGCTATAATTGCCCTCATGCCGCGATTGGGTCGCGAGACCGCCTATAACCTGGTTTTCCACACCGGTCCCATTGGAGGGCTTTACGTCGAGGCGCTGCCGTGGACGCAGCAAATTGGCGGCTACGAGCAGATGGGCCTTTATTTATGTGAGGGCGTTCCTCAACAATCTGCACGCATGTTTCGTGAGGAGATGCAACAGCGGTGCTAAATCGACTACCTAAAGCAACGTCGCATCTAGAATTCTCTTCCGCCAAAACGCTTACTGCCGCAAAATTGGGCTCCGATACCTCCGCCTATCGACACTCGCTCAAAGTCGCGTGGGCCGCCAGAAAGCTCGCGATGGAGCTCGAGGCAATGAACGTCGATATTGACCCCGACGATCTGGCCACGCAGGCAATTCTCCACGACATCGGTAGGGGAAGGAGTCACAACGACCTGCACGGCTGGGAAGGCTACCAGCTTCTCAGAGCGGTCGGTTATGAGCCCCAAGCGCGAGCCTGCCTTACGCACTGGCTCAGGGGCCGTTCATTACAACAGGCTTTGGCGGAGAGCAAACCAGAGCATCATCCCGCAATGAAGGAAATCTACGCCGACGTTGGTCGCCTCGAAATGGAATTGCCCGATAAGATTATCGCGCTAGCCGATTCCCTCGTCGCTGGCGACACGCCGGTGACCCTGAACCAGCGGTACAGTGACGCTGAGGCTCGATACGGTCGCTCCAGGTGGCTTTCCACCAGTGAGGAGGAAGCAAAGAAGTACCTGAGCGAAATAGAAACCGTTCTTGGCAAGAGCGTCTACAACATCATCGGAATAGAAAAGAGCTCTGGACGAAAGTGAGCCGATCCTTCAGTAACCCTCTGGTCGAGCGTTATGCCAGCAAGGAAATGCTGGCGAATTTCTCTCCCCAGCGTCGGTACGAACTCTGGCGAGAGCTGTGGGTGGCTCTGGCCGAGGTGGAGATGGAACTGGGCCTGCCGATCACACCGGCGCAAATCGAAGAACTCAAAGCACACAAGGCGGAGCTGAACCTCGACCGGGCCAGAGAGATCGAAAGAGATGTCCGCCATGAAGTCACCGCTCACATCCGCGCCTTCGCCGAGCAGTGTCCCACGGCTGGCGGGATCATACATCTTGGAGCCACCAGTTGCTTCGTCGCCGACAACTCCGAGCTGATTCAGATGCGCCAAGGCATGGCGATCCTCACCGCGAAACTGGTAAGCCTAATCACGGCGCTGGCAGATTTCGCCGAAAAGCACAAGTCCCTTCCGTGTCTCTCTTACACGCATCTTCTGCCGGCACAGCCCACTACCCTGGGCAAGCGGGCATGTCTGTGGCTACAGGACTTCGTCGCCGATTTGGAGGCCGCCGATAGGAAGTCGTCAGCCATACGCTTCCGTGGTGTGAAAGGAACAACGGGCACGCAGGCCAGTTTCCTCAAACTATTCGGTGGTGACGCGCGCAAAGTACGGGAGCTCGACCGAAAGGTCGCCGAAAAGTCCGGGTTCAAAGAGACCTTTCCCGTCACAGGACAAACCTACCCGCGAAAACTGGACTCTCAGATTCTCGACATCCTGGGGCAGATCGCCCAGTCGGCAAGCAAGTTCGCCAATGACGTACGCTTCCTCCACCACACTGGTGAGGTGGAGGAACCGTTTGATGAGAGGCAGGTGGGTTCGTCCGCGATGCCGTACAAGAGGAACCCGGTGAGGTCCGAAAGAATATCTGCCTTGGCGCGCTTGGTCATCACTAGCGTGCAAGGTGCCGCCTTTACCGCCGCCTCACAATTTCTTGAAAGAACCCTTGACGATTCTGCCATCAGGCGCATAATCATTCCCGAAACGTTCCTTGTCGCCGACGGGATGTTGGAAGTCTGTTCGAACGTTGCCTTCGGTTTACTCGTTCGCAAGGAGGTCATTCAGCGTGAGCTGAAAGAACACCTTCCTTTCCTGGCGGCTGAAAATATCCTTATGGCGGCCGTCGCAAAGGGTGGGGACAGGCAAAAGCTGCACGAACGACTGAGGCAGCACTCCATGAAAGCCAGGGCCAAAGTCGCGGCTGGTGAAGCAAACGACCTGCTCCACAGGATAGCTCAGGACCACTTCTTCGCTGCAGCCAAGGCCGAGTTGGAGGACGTGACGAGTCCCCTGCGGCTGGTAGGGCTTGCTCGCGAACAGGTGGAGGAATTCCTGGCTCGAGCGGTGCGACCCTTACTTGCAAGGCATAGCGAAGTTCTCGGCGTGCGCTCCGAATTGCGCGTTTGAGCGCTTCAAAACTGAATCCTTGAAAGGAGGTGATGGGAGTGAAGAGTTTTGACGACTTGGTCGAAATCGTTGAGGAAGTCAAAAACGATATGGAGAAAGCAGAGAAAGGAAATAAAGCGGCCGGAGTTCGCGTCCGCGGTGCCATGCAGCAGATCAAGAAGGCTGCGCAGCAGGTTAGAGGGGACATCCTAGCAATTCGGCAGTAGGCCAGCGGCCACAACCTGAATACAGCTAAAGAGCTGGCCGTCGCGCATGGTGACGGCCAGCTCTTTCCCCAAAAGGATCCTGCTCAAAAAATAACTGGGGAAATCGACTTCGCTATCAACGCTACCGCGATGGACGTCATGCCGATCAGGCCCATCCCGCACGAGAAACCCGCAAGGAGGATCGGCGCGTACGCCCTCCACTTTGCCACCCCGAACTTCCTCTCGAAGTAGAACCGCCTCAGCATCGCTCCCAGGAAAATCGGTATCGTCATATGAGGCCACATCGCAATGCCGGATGCGAAGCCATAGAATATAAGCCGCGGCGCGCCCGTCACCGCCAGAGTCGTATACACTAGCCACGCCACCGCGAACCCCAGCACTATCACTCGCCATTTTATAATTTCGCCCACGAGGAAACGGCCTTCCTCTAGTGTAGTCCTCACCCATATCGCCTGCATCGTCGCGTGGAACGGCCAGAGCTTGCTGACGAACGGATAGGACGCTGACGGTATCGGTCCCAGTCTCCATATGAACGACCAGAAGATGAAGCTGCAAACGAACATCACCCCTATCGCGAAAAACCGCATCTTCACCAGGCTGCCGAAGTGCGTCTTCGCGAGCTCTAACTGCTTGAACTGGTTCGTGAAATGTACGTGATTAAACATGGGTACCGGCGCAAACCAGATCGCCGCTCCCTTGTAACCCGAAAGGTAGAAACTCGCCTCACGCAGATAGGGGAACGAAACCCCCGCAGGCGAACCCGTAAGCCCAAGCATCCTCGAGCCGACGTAGCTGATAAAGGGAGACCATACGAATCCGAACAACGCGGTTATCCACCACGGGAATGTGGGAACAAGTATCTTGCATACAACGACGAAGACCACAGTGCTCCCCCCCCATATTGCCACCGCCAGTGGAATAGGCATATCGCCTCTTCCTTCAGGCAAGTTCTCGAAGCTGCCCGCTGCCCCCTCCTTTCTCCGTCTTCTCCTCACGAAGGCACGGGCCGCTAGTGCAAACCCGAGCAACGCCACCACAAACGCTGTCCCTATTCCAAAGCTCAACCAGAAGTCCAGCTTGTTCACAATCGAGGTCGGAATAACTGACATTCCTGGTGACCAGTTCTTGAGAATCCCGTATCGATAGAGTCGCGGGTTAACGAATAGATGAATGGTCATCGTCGCAACGAATTGTCCTACTATTATCCAGAACGGCAGCACCAATCCCGACAGCACCAGTACCAAATTGGTATAAAGTCCCATAACACTCGCCGGCAGCACGTTCTTGATTCTCGGCGTGAAGTCAACAAATGGGATAGGAATTATCTGCACCACATCGGTCAGCACGATTCCGGATATTGTAGGCACAACTACATACAGAAGGCCCCACATTATCCCGATGAAGCTCCCTATGCTGAACACCCGCCACCTCCAGCCCTCGGTCTTGGCAGATGTTTCCGCCAGTGCTGTCGCTCCTCCTGCTTGAACCCTCGCCATCGGGAAGCTCAGCCGTTCGAGATCGCTCGTCGCGCGGAACATGACGTACCCAAGCGACAGCCCAGATGACATGTGGAAGAGCATCGTCACAAAAAGAAGCAGAACCGGCATCAGCCAAACGGGGTGCCAGAATGTGCGCTCAATAAGCACAAAGTGGTCAGCCGGAGGAACCGCCCATGTCGGAATCGGGATACCTTGTGCCTGTGGGGACTGTACGAAGTACTGATTCCATATAAGGCTGCCGAAAGGACCGCCGAAGAGATTGGCTCCAGTTCCCAGCTTCCCGCCCATCATAACCAGCCCCCCCGCCACCCAGTACAGGATGATGATCTCCTGCGTCTTCATCTTGACAAAGGAGCGTTTGGCGATCTCCAGGAAAAGAATTATCGTTACCCATTCAGCCCCGCCCGCCATGCTCTGCCCCGTCATCAGACCCAGGTAAATCGCTCCAGGCAGCATGATAAACCCGACAAACAGCGCCCCCCATACCGTCTTCATGTTGAATCCGGGCTCGAACGGCATGTCCTCCGGTACTAGCTCGTAGCGGTCGTCTCCTGCCGTTCCTCCCGATTCAGCCGCCAATCTTCCTGTTCCTTCTGTTCCTGCCTTGGACTATTACACAGTGTGTCGACTTCAGGTGGCTGTCCTCACCTTGCCTTCTAGCATCTCCTCCCCTTCTTCTTGGTACTTCACTTTCTCGCCCGGGGGCACCGTACGCCACACCAGGAATCTCTTTCGCAGCATGTTGAGGAACCCCCTATTGATCCGCTTCCATGAAGCTACGTCACCGCTCAGCCTTGTGAGATGCACTTCTATCTTGTAGATGTTGAACTCACCTGTCGAAACCGCCGCAAGCATAACTCGCTGACTGATCCCCAGGTCGTAGGGTGCCAGCCAGCATCGCATCGAGAGCCGATACTCCGATTCATCCCCCACCATCTCCCTTTCCACCTTCACCCCTTCCGCCACAAAGCCGCCCGTCGACCCTTCCGTATACGAATCGAAAACCTTAGCCAGATATATCTGCATCCCCAGAGCCTCCTTCCCGCTCATAGTGAACGGGAAGTCGAACACCCATTCATCCCCCCGCGGCTCCGGTATCTTCCAGCGACGGGTCACGTCAGGTACCGCCATATCCGCCGCTTTCTTCGCAGGGTACAGCGTCGAGAGAAGCACTGTCGCCATCACCACCACAGTTGACCAGATGGCCGAAATGGAGGAGTAATTCAGAAACATCCCCCTGAGCAAATCGAAGTGTGCCAAAACCAGCGTCGTTACCTGACCCATTAGATAGCCCAAAACCGCTCCCAGCGTGGCGAACACCGCCGCCTCTGCCAAAAACAGCGCCCCAACGTGTGTAGGCGCCAGCCCCACCGAGCTATATATACCTATCTCCGTTGTCCGCTCATACACGGCACCCAACATCGTGTTCAAAACTATCAGTGAAGCTATCAGGATCGGTATCACCAGGTTCGCCGACCCGCGTATCGACGTGGCACCCATGGAGCTATACACGGTTACCTTGTCGTCTTTCCCGACGAATACCGTCAGAGCCACGCGTGAAAGGAAATCTTCGAGCTCTGTCACCATATCCGCCTTATCAAACCCCGTCACCGCTACCGCCCTGGGCGTTCCTCCCCTTGCAATGAGGAAATCATATGGAACAAAAGCAACGTTCGAGCTCTCCAGGTGGGAGAACGCCTGAATAGGTTCCGCCGCTGAAAGGTCCGGGCTTACCTTCAAACTCTCCTCGACCCTCGCTGCCTCCGCAGCCATGTCCGCGGGAGTCAGCTTCTCGTCATCGAGATCTCGCAGCTTGTTAAATCGCTCCGCGTCAATCAGGCCGATTACTTTCACTTCTGCTCCCAGCATCCACACCTTCGCCGTGCCGTCCCTGCCGACCATATCCTCATTTATCCCTATCAGCTTCGCCATATCGTTAGGCATCACGCAGGCCCCGTAATCACCCTTACGGAACCAATCGCTCTGCTCACCTATCAGGAGCTGGTCAGGGCGTGTTGCCATGGTCTCGTCCGGGGAGAGCCCCAGCAATCCGCTGGCAGTCGTTACCTGTCCGGTCGCAGGGTTGCGCACGTCTATCACATCCGTCTCCGTACGCACTTTTGCTATGTACCAGGATCTCGGAATTATCCGCGCCTTCTCTTCGAAGGCGCTCTTCACGTAGTCAAGGATCGAAGGCTGAAGCGCCTTCCAGTTCCTGTCCCGGATCAAAACTCCCTGGTACGTCGGGAAGTTAGGACGTGGGAGCCTGTAATACTTCATCGAGGTGACCACCGAGGTGAATGACAGCACCGTGAAGGTCAGTAGCGTCAGGGTTGCCGCCGTAAGCGAAGTGCGCAGCTTCCGCTTCCGCAAGTTAGAAATCCCCAGCATAACCGCGGCCGCCGAAGCCGAAAGCCTACCTACGTCCGCTTCGTACACACCGGCCGCCGCCCGCTTGATCTTCTTCACCTCCTGGTTGAATTTCGACATCACGAGCATAAGCACCGCGCCGCCGAGCGCTAGCATCACGAATGCCAGGAAGATTATGTATGGTGACGTGCTCAACTTAAACGCCGGATGCACGAAGTGAAGCACTACGAACACAACGACGAACACCCCGGCGAATCCTGCGATCCTCTTCCTGATATCCACGAACCCGAAAACAAGTCTTTCCACGAACATCGAAAACGGCAGAAGCAACACGAAGTAGAAGACGACCCCCTTAACCGTGTCGTTCGCCGTCTTCTTCACATCAGGGTAGCCTCTAGTCTCGATACCCGCAGCTTCCCTCGACGCCCCCACGAACTTGCCGTACTCCTTGTTGGCCCAGTGTTCCTTTGCTGCCAAGAGCTCCTCGCGGGCGCGATCATGCAGCATCTGTAGCTTCTGGTTCCGTATCCCGTACGCCTGAAGCTGCTTCATCCTTGCGTCATCGATAACCCACATGTCTTTGGCGCCGACAAAAGAAGGACGCAGTATGATGCCGGCCTCTGACGGGTACCCGTTCCCGCGCGCGGTATCCAGCAGCTCCGCCGTAACTGCCTCCGGCCTCACCGGCCGGTCAAGCAGCTCTTCCGGCGCGTTAGTAAGCAGATACTTAATGCCCAGGAGCCCCGTGCTCATAAGAACCTTCACACGCCCCTCATCACGCTCTCCCGGCCGGCGCTCTACATAAACCACTGCCGCGTCAACCGCCTCTCCTTCCACCGTGCTTTGGCCTGTAATGTAGTCATACCCAAACACTTGTGGCGTCGCGTCGTCTTCGCCCAGAACCGTCATCTTGTCAAGCACCGTGAGGTATCTTGAATCCACCGCTTCGAAAACGCTAACCGCCCTGCAGGGGAAGAGCACCTCTAGCATCTGCGATTCCCACCACCCATAAGGCTGCTTCATCGGATACGTCTTGTCCCCATCAGTCCCCCGGTCGGGCGCAAACACTATCTCCCCTTCATCGTCCAGCACGTACGCTGAAACAATTACATTGTCCAACTGGTTAATCCTGATCGGGAATTGGAACTGCCCCTCGAAGTCACCGCAGCGGGCCCGGATATCCTCTCTTACTGTAAACACATTCTCACCGTCCGTCAGCGTGATCGACTTGACTGTGGGCTCCAGCGCGGCCGGTTTGGCCTCGATGCCTGCTGGGAGCAAGTCGCGTTGCAAAGCAAGAAATCCCATCCATCCTGTCATAATCGCAAAAGCTGCTACGCTCACCCCTGCTGCAATCCGCCGCGCCCTCATGTCCAGACTCCGCTTGCGGTAAAACAGCAGCCCCAGAATGAACACAGGCCCGAACACGAATATCACGTGATAGCCCGAGCTAACGCCGTGAACTCTTCTCGCTGTATTCACCTCCGTCGTCCAAACACCGTCACCATCCTCGTCAGCTAGTTGGTAGACGAACACGCCGTTCGCATTTGCCACAGTGACAGTGCCGTGAGCGGCTTTTCCCATAGACCTGTCCCACACCCTCACCTCAACCCTGCGCGCGTCTGCCGAGATAGGAAAGACTTCGTAGCCCCGCTCACCGTTCTCCCACGAAGGGTTTTTCTCCGGCGTCTGTGTCACAGCCAGAGTCCGAACACCCGCGTAGCTCTTGACCCGGGGCTGGTTCGGCTTAATGGACTCATACGTCACGACTGCCCCGCCTAGCTTCCCTTTGGGGACGAAGAAATTCACATCCCTGTCGAACCAGACGATGTTTCCACTCAGCGAACGTCCGAGGTCCCCCAGCTTCAACTTCGACCCGGCAAAAAACTCAGGATCCCTCCCCGCTTTCATCAAAAGACCAGCAATTGTCTTCACCTGTTTAGTCAGGTTGGATGTGTTCACGTATTCCGGGCTGTCGTATGGAGTATCAACGCGCTCGCGGAGATCGTGCGGCGTCACCAACGACATCGCGACGTTACCAGTCATTATTGCCGCTTCGTGGTCAAGCGCGAGCAGCACCGGCATATATGTCCGCCACGATCTCCCCTTCGGACTCACAGCGTTGACGAATCTCGCCCTCAGCCCCTCCGCTTCATTCGGCGAGAGTTCCCTCATATATTCCAGGAACTTCCCAACAAATGGATCGGCCACATTTCTTCTCTGGGCTTCAAGATTCCATTGGTATTTCACAAAGTTGCCTTCCGAGAAAGCCGCCACCTGATCGTTTCTGCTGGACAGGTCAAGGCAGAGCATTATGTCGAAGTTGTACTTCTTCTCCGGGGGTATTCGCTTTCTGTAGTACTCACTCTCCTCTCGCGAATGGTGGTAAACGAAGTCGAACACCCCCTTCAGCCCCTCGAAGTGTCCGGACGTCGCAAGGAAAAGGACAGTATACTTGGGCCTGTAATGCGAGAGAACTCTCGCAACCCTCAGCAAAGCCACTATCCCGCACGCATCCTCCGCACCTGGCGAGAGCCTCGGAACGACAGACATTGAATCATAGTGAGCCTGCACAACTATCATATGGTCTGACCATAATTCGGACTCGGCCGAGCGCCTGCCCGGGATCTCCGTATCCTCTCCTGGAATCCACCCGTATATATTCTTCGCCTCCACCGTTTCCCATTTCATCTTCCCTCGTAGCGTAGCCCGGCTACCAGACACGGCCTTCAGGGCCTCCGCGTCCTCACGGCTAGCCCAGAACCTGGGAATGTCCACCGGCACCTGTATGAACTTGGAGTACGCCTCCCCCTGCACGACCTTTGATTCATCTTCGGGAATAAATATGATCGCCTGAGCTCCCAGCCAGCGAGCCTTGACATGGTTAGTCCCCGAGTTGAAGTCCATTACAACGATCGGACCTTCATCCGGCGTTTCTCCCATGTTGTGCCCGTTGAATGCCGCAAAGTCCCCTCGCCCCACGTAAATAAGCTCGCTGGTTATACCAGCACTCGGAAGCGATGAGGTCCTAACGTGGTTCGGCCAAAGGGAAAAGAGTTCGACCTTCTCGCCTCCCTCGGTTTCGAGTTCAGCGCCCTTGTCAACGGGTACTGTCACGGGAAAGCTCTCTACCGCCACCCCAACTCGTGAATCCGGCCAAGGCCCTTCCCGGAGCTTTAGCTTCTGAAACTCCTCAACGATGAACCTCGCCGCCTCCTCATCACCCGAATATCCCACCACTCTGCTCTTGTGCGGGCTTTTCTTCGGCACCGAAGTGAATTCTTCCAGCAGCGCTCTTACCTCACCTTCAGAGATCACATCAATCTGGTGCAGCAATTCCTCGTCCCGCGGCGCTTCCACCTTCTTCACCACCTCCGCTCGCACCGGGGCCACATTGAGTGCAGGCAGAAAGTAATTCCTTAGCTCCTTACTCGACGTCGGGTCCACAGCCTCATTGAATATCAGATCGACTGTCGCGCCGGAAGGATCCACCACCGTGTTCCTCACAGCCTTGACCAGAACCGGTCGCCGCTGGTCCCCTTGTACCGTTCCTTCATACTCGGCCGTTTCCGCCAGGGGGTTGCCCGACAGATCGCTTAATTCTTTCACCGTTACCCTGAACCCGTCCCCAAACCGCAGGTTCTCCTTTAGCTTTATTGACGTTGCTGAAAGGCCCTTAAGAAATGAGAAGGAGGCTCCACTGAGAGAAATCTCCTTGCCGGGCGGGCTTTCCATGCGGAAGTTCCCGCCCTTTGTCGCATCGGAGGCAACCACGGGTTCCGAGTAGAAGACCGTAACAGTATCGTTATCCGAACCAGTTGTCGCCGTGGCCCTCGCGCCGACGACCCTGGGAGGTGTCGTTTCCTCCGGCTCTATCTCAACACCCACCTTAGTTTCCATGCGTTCGCCGCCCTTTGCTCTGAGATTCCTCACAAGCAGCGCCTCTCTGCCGGGGAGCACCGCTTTGGAGAAGAACAGCCTCACGCTCTTCTCGTCAGCAGACAGCACTGCGAGCCGAGGCCGGCTCTGCGGATCGATCTGATCGTTGAGATAGTAGTTATTAATGTCCTCGGTTGTATTTTGGTCCAGCGCCGTGTCAAACTCCAGGTGAACACCCCCTCCTGCAACAGCAGAAACCCTCATGTGAAGTTTGCGGGCGCTCAAAGCTTTGTTGATCTCCTTCTGACTGACCTTGCGCTTGTGCTTCGCGCAAACGAGGTTCGGACGCCGTCCCGCCGCTGCTAAGTCGCCCTCTGATGCAACCACCTTCGCATCAACAGCCCCCGAATGGCTCCCAATAACTCTCCCCTTCAGACCATAAGCCACGTTTCCAGCGGGGTCGGCGATCTCGCTTATCAAAACCGTGCTCGCATATCTGGCCATGGTCGAAAAGACCAAAAGTGCAGCCGCCGCGACAGCGATCATCACCCCCGCTTTCTTGAAGGCCTTTTCCCTCGCTATCACCAGCCAAAAACCCAGCCCAAGTGCCAGAAACCCCAGTAGAAAAACCCATCCTCTTGCCCATCCTCCTAGTGCCAGGAAAGGAGGAAACTGAACCGTCAACGTTATCCCGTCCTCGGAAAGCCTTGCGCTTCCCGCCGGTCCGATCTTAGAAGTGAAAACAGCCCTCTCAGCCGATTCGGCCTCCACCGCCTCACTAAAACCGACTGCAACGCCCCTCCCTTTTGCGTCGCCTCCGCCAATAGCCTTTGCCCACGCGATTCGAGGAGGCTCATTGTCGCCCGTTACTGACCCGGAGGTCGTTGCGTCCGCCCCTATCATGTTCCCGCCGATGTCTCTTACTCCCGAAATACCTAGCGCGTAAGTCTCTCCCTCCTCGAGATTCGTCTTGCCAAGCGTTATCTCAACTTGATGAAGCGCTGAGATGTAAGTGAACTTGGCATCGGATAGACTCCTCTCCTCTCCCATCGGTGAGAACAGCCTGTAGTTACTCGGATTCTCCGCGTCACCACCAACCAGAGCCTCACCAAAAGTCACCACGACCCGGTCATTGTTGAGGCCGGTAACAGCCTCCGCAATTGAACCTAACACCGCCGGTGCCTTTACTTCGTAAGGAACCAGTTGCGCGACCAGATTCTCGCCTCGGTTGCCTGCCGGGTCTGCCGCCTCGCGCACCGTGACTCGTACCTCCCCTGGGATTAGCGGCCTGTCGTACGCTATGCGCACACTCCGCAGGTCCTTCGCTGGCCACAGCCCGATTGGTGACTGCGTGCCACCTATAGCAAAGTTGCCGGCGTCGGAGAGAAATTTCGGCTCCACCGGCTCGGTAAATACTACATCGATCGTTGCACCGGTCTCGTCCGCATAGAGATTCTGAACCGCTCGCTCGATCCGGGGTGGCGTTCTGTCCCCGCCTACCGTCCCTTCGAGTACCTGCTCAGTGAGCGGATTGCCCGATAAATCTCGCACTCCCGCCAACACCACCCGGAATGAATCCCCCGGCCGAAGGTTAACGTTGTTGCCCAACGTTAGCCTTGTCCTTCTCGCCGCGTCGTCGTAGGAGACCGACCCGCCCGCCAGTGGCACTTCCTCTCCCACAGGGCTCTGCAGTGAATAGTGCGAAAGCTCGGTGGCATCTCTTCGTGTCAGCGGCTCGGAAAACTCTATCTCTACCTTGTCGTTAGCGAAACCTTCCACCACCTCTGCACTGGCGGCGAGTGCTCGAGGCGGATCCACTTCCATAGCATTGATCCCGAGCGCCGACACCCGCGGAACCGGCCCGCCTCCTGCGTCCAGAAGTCCCTTCACCTCCAAGCTCATCTCCCCAGGCAGCACCGAATCTCTTAGCCGCAGTCGCACGCTCTTCCCGCCGGGCAGAACTTCCACCTGACGCGGAAGCTCGCCCGACGAAAGCCTGTACGCCAGGACAGACTCTGCGGCCCGTTGCTCGAGGATCCCCGAAAATCTTATGTCCACCAAATTGCCCAATTCGGACACAGTGGTGTTGAGAAAAGCTTCGATAGCTCTCAGAGGCGTGCCGGTTCTCCTTAGCCTCCCCGTGAGCGATGTCTCTTCCAGCACGTTTCCGTTTACGTCCGGAATCCCCCGCACCTCCAACCTATAAGCATCGTCCATCCTCGCCGAACCAGGGGCCTTCAACCGTATTGTGACGATGTACCCCTCGTCATCGTAAGTAAGGTTGGCCGCTGGCAGATCCGAGCGGGGTCCATCACCAACGAACAGCGAAAAGTTCGCCGGATCCGTCGCGTCCTTTTCCAGCACCCGCTTGTCGAAGCCTATGCAGACAACTAACCCTTCGTCGGAAAACCCTGCCAGATGGCCCGTAACTCTGGCCGGTTCTTCTTCAATTGCCTCCACCACCTGCTCAGATGCCGCAGCCAGCTCGTTTCCCGCCTGGTCGGCCACCCCGCTTACCACCACGCTCGCAGCCGCGGTCGTCACAGGGCGTGGGAACGTAACCCTCACCGTCACGTCTTCTTCCTGCGCGCCTCCCCTCTGAGGTATCAGCCTGTTCAGAAATGCATCACTTATGTAGGCAGGATCGAAGATCGTAACCGTCGAAATGAACGCCAGCGCAACGACGATCACTATCCACGTCTTAAGTTTGCCCATCTCGCGACACCCTCGGCTTCCTCACTACCGACATGAGTATAATAGATACCAGCGCACACCCCACAGCTGCATAAAGGATCCACTCGTCGCCCTCATTCTCCGCATTCCCCGCCTCATTGCGCAGGAGAAAATATCGCTGCCAGGCTTGCGCTTGATTCGGATTCTCGTTCATCTCCTTCACGTAAAGCTCTTTCGCGGCCTCGCTCTCACCATGTCGTTCGGCTATCAGACCGAGATGATAATTGGCGCCAGGGAAGTTGGGAAACAGCTCAAGGGTCTTTGTAAGGTAACGCTCCGCTGCCGATTCCTCGCCTTTTCGCAGCTTCATAAGCCCGTAATTGTACACGATCGTGGCGTTTTCCGGGGCTAGCTCCAACGCGCGGGAGAACGCGTGTTCGCTCTCCTCATAATTCTCCAGCATGGACCAAGCTACCCCGACCCTCATCAGCACCTGCGGATCCTCTGGATAAGCGGCTTCCAGCTCCAGCCAGATGGTGAGAGCTTCCTCATACCTCCGCTGCATTACCAGCGCGTCACCCTTGCGGAACTCCCCTTTCCTTGCGACCTCCGAGGTGCCCTCGGAAGCTAATGCCCCTCCCAAGCTGCATATGCATGCAATCAATCCGCCCAGGATCACGCGCCGCATCTCAAAACTCCAAGTTCCTAGCGCCGGCAAAGCACCTACTCGCCTATCGTAGTCACCCGCATCCGACCTGTCAATTCGCCTTTTCACTTGCGGGCTAGAACCACCCAGTGAGCACTCGTGTGCGACCTGCCGTCTCCCTCCCATTCCCTTTCCACCAACTCCTTCTGAACCTCAGCAAAACCATTTGTTAGCTCCTCCACCTCCCTCTCGTCACAGAAATGGTGAATCACCGAGTCCTCCTCTCCTTTGGTCTGCATGAAAGTGTTGGACTCCAGCGCGAGGCCCGCGCCGAAGCCGCTGTCCGTCGTCGCGCGCAGTGTGGAGAGAAAATACCCACCATTACAAAGCGCCTCCCGCAATGCTGCCACCGTCCGGATCAGCTTCTCCCAGCGAGAATGATAGACCGTATGGTACGCGATCACCGCGTCAAAGGCCCCCTCTGCGTACGGGACATCGCTCATATCGTTCTGTGTCAGGAGAGCGATAAGCTCCTCTTTCTTCAACCGCTCCGCACACCGATTTAACGCCTCGAATGAAATGTCCGACGCGAAAATGTCAAATCCTTCTCTCGCCAAAAGCACGGTGTGCCGCCCAACTCCGCAGCCTACATCGTAGACGCGCTTTCTGTCTTCTCTCTTCAGAATTTCCGCAAGTTGGATGACTCGCTCATCCGGCTCGTGCCACCTCCGATTCTCCCCTCGGAAGTCGCGCCAGATCGCGTCCCATGGCGTACCGTTCATTTGTGCTCCTCTCTTCTTGCTCGGACGAAAGCTACACTATACGCCCGCTGCTTTCAATCCTCAGCATATATAAGGGGAGCTCTGTTACTGGGACGCGAATGGGCCTGTGAATCTCGATAGCTGATTGCCACTTCGCCCTAGATAAGGCTTTCCAGAGCGACATTTCCATTGTATCTTATATCCTTCGGCTCGGGCGGCCGCCCGTAGCCAATGAGGCGGACCGTATACGCAGTCCTTTTGTCCCTAGCTCAGGAAAGACTCATGCAGGATTTGCTCGATAACGTACGTGAGCTTATGCTCCAGCGGCTAAAGAGGTCCTGCTTGGCGGTGCTCGGGAATAGAGCAATTGAAGCAGTTGTCGCTGGAAAGCTCCTCCGCTCGCGAATGGCCCTCCGGTTGGAGCCCGCCGCGCGAGTTCCTACACCCACCCTAATCACGGTTGCGGCTGTCGTTGAAATGGTTCATTCCGCCAGCCTCCTTCACGACGACGTGATTGACTGCAGCGAACTCCGGCGAGGTGCCCGCTCCTTCTGGCAACAATATGGTACTTCCGGCGCCATCCTTGCAGGCGACCTTCTCTTCTGCGACGCCGCCGCTCTACTGGCATCCAGGTGCGAAATCGGCCTCCTTTCCGCTTTCACACGCAAAGTGCGCGAAATGTGCAATGCTGAAGCGGAAGAGAAGTTCATCCTCCGGGACTCTCAACCGCGGCTCTCCACTTGCCTGGATATCGCGCGAAGGAAGACAGGCCCTCTCTTCGCTTTCATCGGGCAAGTCTGCGGCGGCGACGATCCGTCCCTCACCCATGCCCTTGAGGAAGCAGGTTATATGCTCGGCACCGCGTATCAGCTCGTGGATGACCTACTTGACGGGAACTGGGTCGAGGCGCAAGGACCCAAGCCTCCGATTAGCAGCCGCCACACGTCAACAGACGCATCTGACTCCTCTAACGGCCTGCTCCTAACAATCGTTGAGGAGCAGTGCAACTCTCTGAAGCGCCTCCTCCAACCGTGGCCCGAAATCGCAGGGGCAATGCGCTGTTACCTTGACGCGGACTTCTTGCCCGTCTTAGAAGACAGCCTCGGCGCCAAGCTAGGGGTAGAGGCGCAGCCGTGAAACTCCGTGGGGGTTACTCCCCCAGAATCGCCGGCGAACCCTCTTCATCCGTAGAACCCGTACCCGTCCCTGACAGCCTTCGAATCCCTCTCGTCCGACAAGGGACCGTCTACACACCTCTCGTCCGGACCGGAGCCCGCGTGAAATTCGGCGAGGCCCTGGCCTCTGCGAGAATCGGCTCTGGCAAGGGTCACTGCCTTGATCTCTGCCTCCCCGCCCCGGCGACAGGCACAATTCATTCGGAGGTGGAAACGGGCGGCCTGATTTCAGTTCTCACCCTTTCAGTGGATGAGCCACTCGACCAGGCCAGCCGACAGCCGCCGACCCTACCTTCCAAAGCGACTCGAAGCGATCAACTCCGCCGACTCATCGCTCAGGGCGGAATCTGGCCTTCGTTCTGGAGCTCCGCGCGAAAGGGGATGCCCGACCCCGTCGAATGTCCTCTCGCAATCATTGTCCCCACTGTTTTCACCGAGCCCTTCCGCGCCCAAGGCGACGTAGTGATAGACTATTCTCGCCGACACTTCATCCGCGGCATTGATTTTTTGCAGCAACTTCTCCCAAATTACGCCGCGTTCCACCTCGTTCTCGCTGATCCCACCAGTCGGTTGGCGAAGTTCCTCCATGAAGAGCTGGCCTCCAAATCTTCCACTCACTTGCATTTCCTTCCCAGGCGTTACCCGACGGAAGAGCCTGAACTCCTATGGCGAGCCCTTCTGCGCGAGCAGCGAACTCTCTCCGCTAATGCACCCGTCTGGGTAACCGACCCGCAGGCGGTGATAGCAGTCGCTTCGTATGTCTCGGATGGAGTCCCGCTTACTAGCCGGATAATCGCCGTAGGTGGTCCCGCCTGCCAGCGGCCTCGCCACATCCTGGCGAGGGTAGGAACCCCATTGCGTTCATTCATAGAGCTGCGGCCCGGAGTCCGAATTCTGCGTGGGGGTGTCTTCCATGGCACGCCTGCCTCGCCTGACCAGGACGCGGTTTCCTATGATGACGACGCCTTTTTCCTCGTTCAGGAGCCCTCCCGCAGGGAATTCCTCGGATTCATCAGACCAGGGCTTCTTCGGCAGTCATACAGTCGCTGTTTCCTTTCCTCGTTCTTTCCTGCAAAAGAGGAGCGATACGATTCAAGCCTCCGGGGCGAGGTGCGACCCTGCGTCTCGTGCGGATTTTGCGAAGAAGTATGCCCCGCGGGGATCATGCCTCACCTCATTCACAAATACTTATTCCGCCAACTGATTGACGAAGCCCTTGATGCCGGTCTGGAAAGGTGCGTGCACTGCGGACTTTGCTCGTATGTATGCCCCTCGAAAATAGATCTGGCACACGAGTTTGTGTCCGCCCAGGAGGAAATCCGCGCGGAAGTCGGCGAGGCTACCCAAATTGAAATTGATCCTTAACGTCTTCGACCGTCTGCGCCCTAAATTCGAGGAAGGCCAGCGCCTCAGCGCTCTCCGTCCAATCTTCGACGCAGCCGAGAATTTATTCTTTTCCTCCTCCGCCCCAACGCAGGCTGCGCCCTTTGTCCGCGACCCTCTCGACGTCAAGCGATACATGTCTCTGGTGATCCTCGCATTACTCCCGTGCGTCGCTGCTAGCCTCTATTTCTTCGGCCTGCGAGTGCTTGTGATGATCGCGGTTTCGTACGTCGCTGGTGGTGCCGTCGAAGTGCTCTTCGCTGTCCTTCGCAAGAAGGACATACAGGAAGGGTTTCTCGTGACCGGGCTGATCTTCCCCCTTACGTTGCCCCCGGCCTTGCCGCTTTGGATGGTTGCTGTGGGAATAGCTGTCGGTGTGGTTGTGGGGAAAGAGATCTTCGGGGGAACTGGGCGGAACCTCTTCAATCCGGCGCTCGTTGGCCGTTGTTTCCTGGCGCTGGGTCATCCGTCTGCCATGTCTGGAAGTTGGCTGGCGCCAGGATGGGGCGGCCTGGGTAACCTGGCTAGATACGTACATCCACCTGGTGTTGATGCTGTCAGTCTCGCTACGCCTCTCGCCCTGGCAAAACAAGGGGAAATGGTAGCCCTGAGTAGGCTCTTCATCGGTAATGTCTCCGGAAGCATCGGCGAGACCTGTGTGCCCGCGATTATCTTTGGCGGGCTCTGCTTGCTTTTTACGCGAATCGCAAGCTGGCGCACCGTCGTTGGCGCCGTCTTTTCTTTCGGCGCGCTCGGGTGCGTCCTTCACGCGGTCGTGCCGCTTCATTTCGGATCGGTTCCATTTCACCTTTTTGCCGGCGGATTCCTCTTCGCTGCCTTCTTCATGGCCACGGACCCGGTTACCAGTCCCATAACCAAACCGGCTAGATGGGCTTACGGTTCCCTCATCGGTATACTTACCCTGCTGATACGAAACCTGACGGGCTACGTCGAGGGGGTTATGTTCGCGATCTTGCTTGGCAATATCGCCGCTCCGCTTCTTGATGAGGCGGTTTTCCGAGTGCGCATCCGGAGGCTTCAAAGTGAAGCGTAACGCCTACACCATTGCCTGTGCAGCGCTGATAGGCTTGATCGCCTCCGCTGTCCTCACGGCAGCGGAACGCCTTACCGAACGCCGCCGTTTGACCAACGCCAGGGCTGAAAAAGTCCGGACGGTCTTGTCGGTTCTCGGTGTCCCCTTTGACTTAGAGCAAGGAGCGGCGGAACTCGTTGCCGCCTTTGAAAAAAACGTTCGAGTCGTGCAAACAAAGGGGATCTCATTCTACTCATATTCAGCCCCGGGAGCTTCAGGCGAGGCCACTTCCGTCGCGGTTGCCTTCGAAGGCCGGGGTCTCTGGGGGCCCATTGAAGGATTCCTCGCGCTCGAACCGGACTTCCGAACCATAAAGAGTATCGCTTTCTACCGTCAGGAAGAGACCCCCGGCCTGGGAGGCGAAATAGGCTCCCGTTCGTTCCGCGAAAGGTTCGCCGGAAAGAAGATCCTCACGCCCGACGGTCAGCCTGGCCTTGCCATAGTCAAGCCGGGCATGGCAAAGCGCGACAACGAAGTTGACGGTGTAACAGGAGCAACCATGACCAGTGAGAGACTCGAACGGATTCTGAACGCGGCCATACAGCAAATACTCAAGGGAGTTGAAGCGAATGGTGAATCACCGTGACGTGGCCTGTGGGCCTTGCGGCGGCAAAGGAAAACCAATAATGCTCGCCGGCCTGTGGAGAGAAAACCCAATTTTCGTTCAGATACTCGGCATCTGCTCCGCCCTTGCCGTGACTGCCCGTCTTGAGAACTCGCTCGTCATGGGCGCCGCGTTGATATTCGTCATCACGATGTCCAACCTCTTCGTTTCTCTCCTCCGGAACGCCCTCCCGAGGTCTATTCGAATGATCGCCGAAGTAACCATCATCGCCACCTTCGTTATCCTCTTCGACCTCTTTCTAAAGGCGTTCTACTGGGACATGTCCCGACAGTTGGGGCCGTACGTCGCCCTCATAATCACCAACTGCATCGTCATGGGACGGGCTGAAGCCTTCGCTTTGCACAACCGCCCGCTCCCTTCTCTTCTTGACGGCTTGGCAAACGGATTGGGTTACGCACTTGTGCTCGCCGCAGTAGGATTCGCACGTGAACTCATCGGCAGCGGAACCGTGCTTGGCTTCCCGGTTCTGAGCGAGCGCTGGTACGTTCCAAACCAGCTTTTCCTTCTCGCACCGGGAGCTTTCTTCGTCCTCGGATTCCTCGTATGGATCGTAAACTCTGTGCACCCTCCAGACTACACGGATGGCAAGCGATGAACACCACATCCGCACTCGTCATTCTCATCGCCGCAGTCTTCACCAACAACATACTCCTCTCGAACTTCCTCGGGGTGTGCTCCTTTCTGGCCTGTTCCAAGCAGATAGACACGGCACTGGGCCTGGGCGCCGCGGTGACCTTCGTTGTGACCTGCACGACGATCCTCAACTACTTCATACATCACTACGTTCTCGTCCCTCTCAATCTCGAGCACCTCACTTTCGTCATATTCATAGCGGTCATTGCGGCCTTCGTTCACTTTGTTGAGATGTTCGTGGAGCGATTCAGCCCGAAGCTTTACTACTCCCTGGGTATCTTTCTGCCGCTCATAACCGTGAACTGTGCCATCCTGGGGGCCTCTCTTTTCATGGTCATAAGGAACTACACGCTCGCGCAGACAGCCGGGTTCGCATTCGGCGCCGGAGTTGGCTGGGCGCTGGCCATTCTGCTCATGGCCGGCCTCCGAAAGAAGATGACCTATTCCGACATCCCCCGCCCGCTTCAGGGCGTGGGCATAACGATGATCGTAACCGGAGTCATGGCTATGGCGTTCATGGGTTTCGCCGGAATGGTATCAATCCAGTAGAGGCAACGGCATGGTGTTCCTTCTCTCCATAATGGTTTTCACAGGCATTCTTGTGGTGCTCTCTGCCCTGTTGATCGTCGCCGAGCGGCTCCTTGTCGCCTACGGCATTTGTCGGATTTCCGTCAACGCCGGAGAGAAAATCCTGGACGTGGACGGCGGGCAGACGCTCCTCTCTGCCCTCTACGATAGCGAAGTTTTTATCCCGTCGGCGTGCGGCGGAAAGGGAACGTGCGGTCATTGCAAGATAACTGTGGAAACCGGCGGCGGCCCCGTGCTTCCAACCGAGACGCCTTTTCTCTCCCGGCTCGAGCTCAGAACCGGCGTCAGGCTTGCCTGTCAGTTGAAGGTGAAAGAGGATCTTGAAGTCCTGATCCCCGAAGAATTCCTGGCCGTCAGGCTGTACACAGCCGAGGTCGCCTCAGCACGGAGCCTTACCCATGACATCAGGGAGATTGAGCTTTCCCTCGTGGACCCAATCGAAATCGATCACCACGCCGGTCAGTACATTCAAGTGCGGGCCCCCTCACCAGAGGGCTACGTATTCAGAGCCTATTCAATAAGTTCCCCTGAATACGTCAAAAACAGAGTACAACTCATAGTAAAGCTCGTCCCCGGCGGCATCGCTTCCACATATCTCCGCGACCTACGACAGGGTGACCAAGTCGTCTTCACCGGTCCCTATGGCGAGTTCAGGCTGTCCGAACGCGAGGATGTAGAGATCGTCTGCGTGGCAGGCGGCTGCGGATTGGCGCCCATAAGAAGCATAATCCACACCCTTCTCGCTAGATGGCCACAGCGCTCCTGCTGGCTCTTCTTCGGATGTCGAACTCTCCAGGACGTCTTCTACCTGGACGAAATGAACCGCCTTGCCCAAGACCACCCTAACTTCCACGTCGTGTGCGCCCTCTCGCATCAACCCGGGGCCGGCGATGCTTGGCCTGGAGAGACGGGACTCATACATTTATCCGTCGAAAAGCATCTCCCCGCCCACCGTAAGCGTCAGGCCTTCCTTTGTGGCCCTCTGCCTATGATAGAAGCCGTCACCGCAGTCCTCAAAGGAAAGGGCTTGCGCAGCAGCGATATCTACTACGACGAGTTCTGACCCCTGTCCTATGGACAGCTTCCTACGGCCTGTGCTATTCTAATCGAGTGAGGTGCACACGAAGATTCTGGTCTTGTTGTCATTGTTCAACTCGCACCCGGCAACTTGCCGCACTGCTTATGAAAGGAGCTTAGATGAGCGACCGTTTTCTCAACGTGAGTCCGCTTCGCGGCCTCCCTTTGCTCAGACCTTATAAGAGACGTCGCGAATCGAGCTGGGACAGAACCGGTGGGAACCGCGACAGAATCTCCGTCCAACCGGGCGAGACCGCGGTCCTCGCGGACATCAACGGCCCTGGAATGATTACACACATTTGGTTCACAATCGCCGGCGAGGAGCAGCATTTCCTTCGCAGAATTGTCCTCAGGACGTTCTGGGACGGCGAGAAGAACCCAAGCATCCTTGTCCCCGTAGGCGATTTCTTCGGTATCGGACATGCTAAGACCGCCAACTTCGTCTCACTCCCCCTCCAGATGAGCCCTCAAAGGGGCCGCGGGTTCAATTGCTTCTTTCCCATGCCCTTCTCGAAGGGTGCTCGCATCGAGGTCACCAACGAAGGCTCCGTCGAAGTGAGAGCCTTCTATTACTACGTCGACTACGAGGAACACGACACCGTGAGCGACGACCTTGGGCGCTTCCACGCTCAGTGGCGCAGGGAGAATCCCACGCAGGCCGTTGACCCTCCTCAGGACCCTGCGAAAACTAACCTCGACGGCAGGGAAAACTATGTCATCCTCCAGGCGGAGGGCCGCGGCCACTATGTAGGATGCAACCTGAACGTAGACTGCAAAAGCAAAAGGTGGTACGGAGAGGGAGATGACATGATCTTTATAGATGGGGACGAGACACCCGCCCTGGTAGGAACTGGGAGTGAGGACTACTTCAACTGCTCCTGGTGCCCGCACCAGACCTACTACTCCCCCTATCACGGCTATCCGCTCGTAAGCCATCCCGAAGAGGCCGACTTCTCGGGAAAGACCTCAATGTATCGTTTCCACATAGAGGACCCCGTGTACTTCGAGAAGTCAATAAAGGTGACCATAGAACACGGCCACGCGAATGCGTTGTCCAATGACTATTCA
Organism: uncultured Planctomycetota bacterium; assembly: GCA_964622675.1. Lineage (GTDB taxonomy): Bacteria > Planctomycetota > DG-23 > CAZBND01 > CAZBND01 > CAZUUK01. The sequence continues at coordinate 110,534 of CAZUUK010000002.1, forward strand.
AGCACGGCCTACTGGTACCAGGCCGAACCCCACAAGCCCTTTGACATCCTTCCCGTTGAGGAGAGGCTTCCCTGGCAGGACGAAAAAGAGAAAGAGGGGTAAGAAGCTGGCTGGTCCGAATCGTCAGCGCGCTTTGGAGAGATGTTGGGAACGGCCTCGGGACCTAGTTGTCCCGCCGTTCCGCATCATGGACAACCTTTTCTACGTTGGAAACAAAAACGTCTCTTGCCATCTAATTACGACGAATGAAGGTCACATACTCATAGATACAGCCTTCCGCACCACCGTGCCCCTTCTCGTGGAGAGCATTGAGCAGTTGGGCTTTGCCGTGAGGGATGTTAGGTATATCCTCCATACCCACGGCCATGTTGACCACGTGGGCGGAACAGCTCGAATGAAGAAGCTCAGCGCAGCACAGCTCTGCATAAACGGCGCTGACATAGAAACGGTGGAGGAGGGCAGTGAACTTACTTGTGCAGAATACATCTACGGAATAACCGACTTCGAGACGTTCAAGGTTGACCGCGCTCTCACGGACAACGACGTCATAGAGCTCGGCGGCTCCCGCCTTACGGTCTATCACACTCCCGGCCACACGCCTGGGGTTTCGAGCTACGCGATGAAACTTCGCAACGGTGGCGAGGAACACCTTGCGTTTCTTTTCGGCGGACCGGGTCAGTGGACCTTTCAACCGGAAAACCGCTCGCAGGGATATGACGGCGACCTCGACGACTACCGGCGGTCCCTACGGCGCTTGGCAACCTTCGATGTCTCCGTGCCGCTCGGCGCACACCCGGCTCAGAATCAGACACTCCAAAAAGCCGAAAGGGCCAGGACTTCGCCACCGCAAAACCCGTTCATCGATCCGGACGGGTGGAAGCGCTTTCTTTCAAAGCTCGCAGAGTCATTCGCCCGACTTGATACGAATCAAACCAACGGCTAGCAGTGGACACATATCGCCGATGATAATTGTGGAAAAACTAATTTCAGAAGCTGGTCTCGGGCTCGTCGCACTTCAAATGCTTGCCTGCGGGGCGCTAATACTCTTCGCAGGAATAAGACTCGTGCGCTCCGGTGACGCCATGGGCGACATACTGGGGCTTAACAAGGCGTGGATCGGCTTGGCTTTCCTGGCGGTCATTACATCGCTTCCGGAGCTCACCACCTCAGTAAGTGCCGTTTCCATAAAGGGACTCGAAGCCGCCGACCTCAGCGTGGGAAACGCGCTCGGCGCCAGTACCTATAACCTGCTAATCATAGCAGTGCTTGACCTCATCCAGGGCCGAGGCCCCGTGCTTCTTCAAGTCAAAACCAAGCATATATTGGCAGCGGCCCTTAGCGTCGTCATGATAGGGCTCGTCGCTTTCGGTGTTGCGTTAGGCTCTGCTGCCCCGCACGTCGCCGCACGCGCCGGTTGGGTCGTCAGCATCCTCCTTGTCCTGGCTTACTTTGGGATCATGCGCACGCTGTTCGTTTATGAGAGATCCAACCCCGACGAGCGCGTCGTAGAGAAAACCACCTCCTACCCGTCGCACCGACCGGTTTACCTCACATTCCTTGTTTCCTCCCTCGTCGTGGTTGCGGCGGGTGTCTGGCTGGTTCTGCTCGCGGACCGTCTTGCTGAACTCCCCATTCACCTTTTCGGCAGGGAGATAACGTTTGGCAGAACCTTCGTCGGCACAGTCTTCCTGGCCGTCTGCACGACTCTTCCTGAGGTGGTGGTCTCGATCAGTGCATTCAAAATCGGCGGGCTTGACATGGCGGTAGGCACGATCTTCGGAAGCAACATATGCAACATGGTCTTCCCGGCCCTTGCAGACTTCGTCACACCTTCGTCGACCATATTCCTTCACACATCCAACGTTCACGTCATGACGGCCATTCTCGCAACCGTCATAACCATGATCGCCGTCGCCGGACTCAAGCTCCGCAGCTCTAGATCGGTCCTCTATGTCGGGTGGGACGTGGCTGTTATGGTTCTCGCCTACATCGCCGGGATGTGTATGATATTTATGGCGCGCTGACCACTACGATTCACGTTCGTGCAGTTCCACAAGCTGTTCGTAGATCCAATCCGGTAGTGTGGCGAGAGCGCTTTCGCGGCCTGGCAGGAACCCTCCGTGACTGTCCGAACCACCCGTCATCCCCAAACTCATATTCCGACACAATAGGATCAGTTCCTCTGACTTCCGCTCGTCGTGGTACGGGGAGTAGACTTCTACGGCATTCACCCCCATCACCTGCAGTTGCTCGATCTCCTCACGTGTCCTTTCCATCGTGCGTCTCCCAGAAAGAGGATGAGCCAGGGAGCTGATGCCGCCGCAGGAACGTATTGCGGCAATCGCATCGCTCGGATGGGGGCGTCGCGGCATCACGAGGTACGAGCTTCTGCTTCCTACCGCCAGCTCAACTGCCTCGTGATGGCTCGCCGCCGCCCCACACTCAACAAGTGCATTAACCAGCTCCACATAGGGATGCTTCCCCCCCGTCGGCTCAAAGGGCCCGAGTGGAAGTCCGCCTTCCCGCATCCTCTTGGCTGACTCCCTCGCTCCCCGCTTCAGGTCCGGCTCAATCCTTTCTAGAAGGGTCGCCATCGCCGGGCACTTCCTGTCAACGAAGTAGCCCAATATGTGAACGTCGGCAGCCCCGAACCTGCACGTAAACTCAATCCCCCTCACGAATTCCAGCCCTGCGCGCTCAGCCTCTTTCGCCGTCTCCTCCAGAGCCGCGTCGGTGTCGTGATCCGTAACTGCAAACGCCCTAAGTCCCGTGCCGACTGCCTCTTTAACCAGCGCCTGGGGGGTCCACAGTGAATCTGACGCGACTGTATGAATGTGAAGGTCTACAGGCAAAACTCACTCCGGTATCACTTAGGGCGATTGATGGGCGTTCTCTGAACGATCGCGACCCCGCCGGCGTAGTCAGCTACCGCAATGAAATCCTCACCGGCGGAAACGTTCACCGCCGCTCCGGCAGTTCGAACTCGCCCCGCAACATTCGGAGCTCTCGGTTCGGATACATCAACAACCCACACCCCGTTATACCCCCCTGCCGCGTACAGTAGATTGCCCTTCAGTTCCACCCCCTCGCAACTATCCATACCCTCAACCTTCGAGAGCAGGACCGGCTTTGACGGCTCGCGGCAGTCGTAGATCTCAAGACCCGCTGATTTATCCGCCACATACGCAATACCGTCCCTGGCTACTACATCGAACGCGTTTCCCGGCGTTTCGACATAACCAACGATTACCGGCAGGGACGGGTTCGACACGTCGACCAGCGCCAGCCCCTCATCGTCTGCGACGTAAGCAACTTCACCTTCCACCCACACGTCGTGACTCCAGCTTTGCGTGTCTGCTTGGCTGATAAGCCTCGGTGCCTTCGGATCCTTCACGTCCGCGACAAGCAGCCCGGAAAGCCCGGCCGCAACGTACACAGTCTTCCCTCGCACCATCGCCCCCTGGAATATCCCGTCCGAGCTGACTCTCACCATATGGCCGACCACCCTGGGGGATGTCGGGTCCTGAATATCCAGGATCGCCATTCCGTCAGCGATAGGCACGTAAGCAAAGTCCCCTTCGACCCACACGTTATACGCCAGCGCCGGCCCCGATTTCTCGCCGACTAGCTTCGGATTCCTCCTGTCGGAGACATCCAATACCTCAAAATGATCCCTCCCGTCGGCGACGTACACCAGGTTGCCCCTAACAAAAACTCCTTCTGCGTTACCGGGAAAGCGGAAATCCGCCACACTCGATGGCGTCGTCGGGCGTCTGACGCTCAGCAGCCGGACATTGTGGTAACCCACCACGGCCGCAGCCAGCCCTCCGCCCGCGGCCACATCACCCAACTGACGCTCTGCGTCCACCTGCCCAAGAATTTGCGGCGGCGTTCGCAGCGGGCTTAGAACCATGAAGGACCGATCAGCCCCGCAGTACAGCTCCTTACCATCATAGGCTATCGAGGTAACCGGGCTCAAAAACGAAGCCAGCTTCCTGAACCGCCGTCCGCCGCTGAGCGAAATCACGTTCAGCCCTGCAGCTCCTTCCGCCGTGTAACCCAGGTTCCCCGCTATAGCGAAGTCGGATACACCTGTGCTGCTGTCATATTTGGGTCTTTCCAGACAGGGTCTGGAAGGCTCCGATATATCGATCGCGAAAAGGTCTATCTCAGCTGACGCCCCTGTCGCTGGACCTGCTGTCACGAACGCTGTGTCTTCCCATATCCTCACTCGTCTGGCGTATCCGGGCAATTCCAGGTCAGATACAGGCTCAAGCGACTCCTGGTTCAGAATCCAAATACCCTCCGAACCTGCTGTCAGGATCACCAGACCTTTCTCAACGCTCACATCATTCACCGTCGCCCATCGCGAGACTCCCCCCAAATCCTTTGGCCTCCTTGGGTGACTGTAATCCATTACCCTCACCCCCCCCTTCCCATTCGCGACGTAAAGACGCTCTTCCGCGGGGACCATCGTGTTTATCAGGCCGGGCGTCTCCACCACCGACAACAGCTTCGGATTCTCCCCCTGCGCCTCGTACGCGAGTATGGCGCTACCGCTTCCCACGAACAGAATATTCTTCCCGATCGCCACGTTGCGAGGCTGCGCAAACGCCCAGCGGCCCACCACTCTGTATCCCTCGGTGGCTGGTTGAAGATCCTGCAGAATGAGTCTTTTCCCTCCAAGCCAATGACCTCTGACCTCGGACTCCCCGGCAACCTGGGAAGCTACCGTAAGCACAAGCATGAAAACACTGACCAGCGTTGCTTGCTTCATCACTCGGTATTCTCCTGACGCAGCTTGAACCTGGCAACAATCCCCTTACGTTTCCGGGCCGTTATGCTCCCGTTCTCGATTATAAGGTTATCATCTGCTGACACCGATTTCTACCGTTCTTATATCCTGCCTCTAAATGAATTCAGCCATACCCACCACCCTTCCACTCTTCCCCGACTCGATGCTCCCGAATACCATAGCCAGCGTCTTCAGGTTATCCTCCATGTTCGTTTCAGGTTCTCGCCCTGCTTCCAGCGCCGACGCGAATTCCGCCACGCTTCCCTCAAGCACACGTACCGCGCGTTCAGTTGGCGTTTGGCTCCTCTCAAAAACGACGTGTTGGTCACCGTTCGTATCGAAGTACGTAACGTCATATCCGTCCCATGTCAACTGTCCCTTTTCAAAGTCGATTACCCAACTTCCTGGGAACTCCGTGTGGCTGTGCCAAGTAGCCCACGCTCCGAAGTAGTTGACCCGAACATCCTCCTCGAACTGGAACAGGCAGATCGCGTTTGCATTCCCAAGCCATCCGCTCCACCCCGGGCGCCAGCTCTCTGCATACACTGCCACTGGCTCCACATCCAGAACGGCCCGCATCGTGTCAAAATGATGTATGGCCATTTCGATCAAGAACGGCTCCCCGTGCTGAGCCGCATGAGTCTTGGGTGGCCTCCCTGTCCCGCCGCGTTGGAAGATCACCCTCGCGAAGCAGGGCGCTCCTGCCGTCCCCTCTCTCACAAACCTGCGGAGTGCCAGGGCACTATGATAGTACCGGTAGTTCTGGCTGACCATGAGCTTCCCCCGGCTCTTCCTCGCTAGTTCCGCAACCTCCACCGCGTCCTCCCACTTCGTCACCGCTGGCTTTTCCGTAACTACGTTCAGGCCGCTCTTGAGTCCAGCGATTATGCACTCCTTGTGTCTCTCAGCCGGCGTCGTGATGATAACTGTATCGGCCTCAACACTCTCCAGCGCACTCTCTAGTTCCCGGAAACAGCACTCCCTTGGAAATTCAAGCGCATTTCGGTAGGCCGAAATCGCCTCCTCGCTTAAATCCGCAGCAGCCACCACTTCCCATGAAGCGTATCTCGTCAGATATTCGGTCCACAGCCTTCCCATCCCCCCCAACCCCACTACAATTGCCTTCATCTCAACCACCTCTCCTCTCGGGATGCCTTCAACATACTAGTCCTCGACTATCGCCTGAACTTACTGCGCGAGCAGCCCGCCTGCAGCCGTGCACGTGTCCTCCTATGCTATCATACCGCAACATGGCCACTTCCAGGGAACCATATCAGATCAGTTATCACCGATACCAGCGTCCCCAGCACCGTTCCGACGATCATCCCCAAATAAAAAGGGACTGCACGCCTGTAAGCAGGTATCCCGCCAACTTTCAGGATCACCAGCTTCGACACCCATGCCGCAAACGTTGAAAGAAAAAGAGCCTGTACCGGAAAGACCCCCGCGATTGTGAATCCGATCGGATGAATGGGCCACGCCGGGAACCTCCACATGAGCGTGCTCAATATCCACACCAGTCCTGCGCCACCGAGGAAAAAGCCCATCATCGGCCAGTTTGTACCCTCGCGATTCTTCGCGCTGTTTACAACTTGCCCCAAAAAGCTCTCCGGCCTGTTGAAAGGCCCTAGATTGAAATTCGCTGCCCCATATCTATAGCACAAAAATATCCCCGTCACGGTCATTGCTGCTGCGGCGCCCAACGCTGCCACGTACCCCGTAGCTGCAACCGCGCGCTTTCTACGCATTACATCCGCATACTTACAGGCGTGCGCAGCCGAAGTCATCATAAATGAATCATAGCCTCCTCGAAACGTGATCTGTGCCGCTGCAAGCGCCCCCGTCGTTCTGGCCGACATGCCGACTGTTCCCACCAGATGTGTCGCAACAAACTGGGGCTGAAGCCCCGAAAAGACGTAAAGCAGTCCCGTTTCACTTACTATCCGCGCCACGCCCAGGTACATCACCAGCCACCCGCCCAGAATCGCCGCCGTAAAGCCCGGCGTCATCCCCGCCCTGTATAGCCAAGCCGCCATGTACACCATGGAGCCCACAAACCCCAAGAATGCAAACCTATACGGGATGATTTCCTCCGCATCGTCCATGCGGCTACTGCCGGCAAAGGATTTCCTCATCACGCCCCACAGGTGTCGCCGCGCTCGCCATAAACCCACGAGCACCAGAGCGGTCATCCCTCCAAAGCTCTGCCACCCTATGCCGACAACTCCCGAAACACCTCCTTGCATCCCCCCCATGAACAGTCCTATCCTGTTGGCTATTCCGACCTGCAGTGCAGCCAAGAGCGCAAAAAACCAAACGCTGAACAGCACCTGCAGATTCGCAAAAAATGCGAGTCCCACCACCATGGGGTCAAGAACCGTCCAGATCGGCGGGAAATATCTTGCAGGAATAAAGTTTGGCTTGCCGCCGAGCTGAAACCTGATACGCGGTAAACCCGGGTGGAAGTGCGCCGCAACGTTCCACAGCAGCGCGCCTCCCGGAATGGCAACGCCGACCCAGAATGCTTTTGACCTCAGCATCGGGGGAAACAGTTCCTTCGCCGAAGCTTGATGAGCGACCTGAACCGACACCTCTGCCAGCGGAAAGACAAGTCTCTCCCGCACAACCCACTGCTTCCTGAGAATCACCATCGCGCACAGCGCGCACAGCTGCATCGCTGCCAGAAGCGAAAACCACCAGAATAGCGGAGCCGCCCAGGCAGCCCACGGGATCATCTCACCGCCTCCCAGACCCTTGAAGAAACTGCTCATCTCCCCTCCCTCGTTCGTAGGGAAGAGGTATCCGGGAAGGTTCGGCAGCAAATACGTATCCCACTGGTTTGCAGACGACGCAAAGTAATGGGGAGAAGCCATCAGCGCAATCAGGTAAAGCGGCACGTCACCCAGAACCAGGCCCATCGCCATTACCACAATCATCATCGCGAAGATCATTTCCTGGGAGGATAGCCGGGAGTTTGCACGAATGAACTTCACCACAAAGTTCACGGCAATCAGCACCACAAGCGCCGTCAACAGTCCGTGGGCCGGCAGCTTTGATGTCCTTCCAGCAATGCGTGCATACGTCGGGAAGATCGCTATGAACCCTGCAAGGAGGAATCCCACCAACACAGCACGCCCCGTCGGAAACCCCGCCGGTTCTTCCACCAGCCCCCCTTTGCAGCCCTTTCCATCTCTGCCCGCATCCCCCGCCCGCAACCCGCCACACTTACGTTTTTCGTCTCGGAGGGTGCTGCCTTCCATCGCTGGCTTTCCGCTGTGAGGATACGTTGCTGAGGAAATTCAGCACACCCTACGCCCTACCCGGCACCTACGGCATCACCTCACGACGCCCTCGTTCTCAGATAGAAATCCTCAGCGCGTACCTAGGACAACGTGTTCCGCCGCTCTTCCCCAATCGTAGCGAAAACTCTCCCCCCGTATATTGCATCTTGTCTCGCACGGCGCGCAACTGCTAGCCGCGTAAGAAGTACTCCATGAGCTCGTGACCGCGCTCCACCACAAGGTCTGTTTCGCTCGCAGCCTCTTCACTGAAGTCGACCTCACGCACCGGCGAAACACCTTCCCCCGCAATGACGAAAGGCACCAGCTCCTCACTATGCGTCTTCTTCTCTATTGGCGTGTAGTGGTCCGGCATTACGAGTATCCTGTACGGCCCGCTTTTCTCCAGGGCCCGTATTATCGGCCCGATCACTTCCCTGTCCACTCGCTCGATAGCCTCCACCTTCTCACCGACCGACCCTTCGTGTGAAGCCTCGTCCGGCGCCTCGACATGGACAAAAACAATGTCAAAGTCCTTCAGCGCAGCGCACGCGTACCTCCCCTTCGCCGCATAGTCGGTGTCCAGATATCCCGTCGCGCCAGGCACCTCTACTATCTCCCATCCGATAAGCTTCGCCATGCTCTTCAGCAAAATGACCCCCGCGATCGCCGCACCTCGGAGCCCGTACCTGTCCCTAAATGCAGGCAGATTCGCTCTCCTCCCTTCACCCCAGAGCCAAATCATATTCGCCGGATTCTCGCCCAGGTCCAATCGAACCGCGTTAACATCGTGGCCTTCCAGAAGCTCCCGGGACGCCAGCATAATGCGAATCAATGACTCCGCTTCTTCCCCTTTCGGCCAGTGACCCTCAAATCTATCTCCGGTTATATCGTGTGGCGGCGTCGTCGAAACTTTCATCCCTCGCTTCCCTTTCCACACCATCAGATGCCGATAGCTCACCCCCGCGTGAAACCTTATATCTTCGCTTCCTAGTTCCACATTCAGCAGGTCTATTAGCAGTGATGCTTCCCTCGTTCCTATGTGTCCCGCGCTGTAATCCACCAGATGTTCCTCATCGACCGTCACCATATTGCATCGGAACGCGATATCGTCATCCCCCATTTCCACTCGCATACTCTCAGCTTCAAAGCCGGCCCTCCCGGTGTAATACACCTCAGGGTCATAGCCCAGTATCGAGAGAAGTGCAACGTCGCTCCCAGGGTACATTTTCGCTGGAATGGTCCTGGCAAGGCCCACATGCCCGTTTCGCGCCAGCGCATCCATACTCGGCGTGAGCGCTGCCTCCAGTGGCGTCTTCCCCCCCAACTCCTCGCGCGGGTAATCCGCCATGCCATCCGGTATAACTACCACATATTTCATCTCTGCTCGTCCTCTTCTACTCGCAGCAGCACTGTCTTCCTCCGTACCACCGCCAGCTTGTCAATCTCCCGAAGCGCCGCCCTCATTTTTCCCTCCATTGCCCTGTGCGTCATCATCACTATCGGCACAGGGGCCGCCTTGCGCCTCCCCTTCTGGATCACCGACGCTATGCTTATCTTTTCCCGCCCCAGTATGCCGGATACCTTCGCCAGAACCCCAGGCCGATCCTCGGCCGAAAATCTCAGGAAATACTTCGACTCCACCTGGTCCATTCCGATCACGCGCCCCTCCGGCAGCGAAGTTGAGAAATGCTCGAGCTTCGCAAAGCTTGCCTGCGCCCGTCCCAGCGCCACGTCCACTATATCCGAAACAATCGCACTCGCCGTTGGCATCTGACCCGCTCCCTGCCCGTAAAACATTGTCCTACCCACAGCGTCGCCTTCTACCAATATGGCGTTGAACGCCCCTGTGACCGCCGACAGAGGATGCCCCCGCGGCAGAAGCGTCGGATGAACACGCAGCTCCACTCCGCCTCTTCTGGCCTTTCCCACCGCCAGCAGCTTCACTGTGTAACCGAACTCCGCCGCAAACTGTAGATCCTCCCCCTCAAGTTGCTCAATCCCCTCAACGTAGATATCCTCCAGTCTGAAACGCCGACAGAATGCCAGCCTCCCGAGAATGGCAAGCTTGTGCGCCGAATCCTCGCCGCTTACGTCCAGCGTCGGATCCCGCTCCGCGTAGCCCTCCCGCTTGGCTTCGGCTAGTGCATCTTTGTAGCTCCACCCCTCCTGCGTCATCTTGCTCAAGACATAGTTGCACGTCCCGTTGACGATCCCGAATACCCCCCCGATCCTGTTTCCCACGAGACCCTCGCGAAGCGCCCTTATAACCGGAATCCCCCCTCCCACACTGGCCTCGAACGAGACACTCACGCCGCGCTCTCTCGCCGCGCCGAATATCTCGTCCCCGTGCTTGGCCAGCAGCGCCTTGTTGGCCGTAACCAGATGCTTCCCCGTTGATATCGCCTCGAGCGCAACCAGCTTCGCCGCAGCGGTCCCACCTATCAATTCCACCACCACGTCAACATCCGGGTCGTCGAGCACCTCTTTGTACTTGGTCGTGAACTTCTCGGCGGGAATGCCCGAGGCCCGGGCCCGTTCTCGGCTAATGTCGCAGCCCCATTTCAGTACACACTCTACCCCGAACCTTTCCAGCAGCCTCCTCGACGACCCCAAAATGATCTTTGCCACACCGGAACCCACCGTTCCCAGGCCGACTAGCCCGATTCCTATCCTCTCGCCCCTGCCCATCTATCTCTCCAGAACCTCCGGATTAACGATGTTCGGTGGAACCTCTCCATTTAGCATGGCGACCATGCTGCCAGCCGCCATCGTTGCCATCTTTGTTCGCGTCTCTACCGTTGCGCTTCCAAGATGCGGCGTAAGCACGACGTTGTCCAATTCAAGCAGACCTGCTTCAACTTCCGGTTCTCTCTCGTAAACATCAAGTCCCGCTCCGGCGATCTCCCTGTCCTTCAGAGCTTCAACCAGCGCCTTCTCGTCAATCACCGGCCCGCGCGATGTGTTGATCAGGTACGCCGTCTTCTTCATAAGCCTCAACTCCCGCCTCCCAATTAAGTGTGTTGTCTCAGGCGTGAGCGGCACGTGAACCGATACGAAATCTGATTCCTTCAGAAGAGTCTCCATTCCCACCTTCTTGGCGCCCACTTCCCGTTCCAGCTCTTCGTTTGTCCTCATATCCGTGTAGAAAACCTTCATTCCGAACCCTCTTGACTTCCTTGCGAAGGCTGTCCCGATTCGCCCCGCTCCTAATACCCCCAGCGTCCTGCCCGTAATGGCGACCCCGAGGAACATCATCGGATCCCACCCTTTGAACTTGCCCTCCCGCGTGAACTTGTCGGACTCGACAACCCGTCTCGCCGACGAAAAAAGCAATGCCCAGGCCATATCCGACGTCGCTTCCGTCAGGACTCCCGGCGTATTCGTTATCGCGATCCCTCGAGCCGTCGCAGCAGGCACGTCGATGTTGTCATATCCTACCGCGTAATTTGCGAAAACCTTCCCCCCCTCTGCCGCGTCCAGCACTTCCGCGTCGATCCTGTCCGTCAACAGACAAAGCACACCGTCGCGTCCCCTTACAGCCGCCAGAAGTTCTTCTCGCGTGAGCGTCCTATCCGCCGAGTTTACCTCGACTTCCTCACATTCTTGGCGGAGAATATCCAGCCCCGGCTCTGGAATGCGCCTGGTTACATAGACGCTAAAGCCCATCCTTGACCCATCCTCATTTCCCGAAATATGCCGAATGCAGGTACGAACTTAGGATAGTAGCACCCTTGCACTTTGGTGTCAATGAGCCCCCTCCCTGCTGCTCAGACGGCACGGCCTGTACAACGCTGCGCACCCGTGGCAAAAAAAACTTGATTCCCAGCCACTTACTGTGTATTTTCTCCGTTGCAGCCTGGTCCACGAGTGTTGCGGGGTTGGTGCCCGTGGAAGAAACCCAGTTAGACGACCAGAAGTTCGCCGAGACTGTCCTTGGCGAACGTCTGATAACGCGCGAGCAGTTGGACGACTGCCTCAAGACTCAGCGGCAGCTCTCACAGCAGGGGCAGACTCGCTCTCTCCGCCAGATTGCTCAGGATAAGCGCCTCCTGTCAGAGAAACCCGCCGCACAAAAAGAAACCCTGCCCCCCCCAGAAGGTGCCCCCCAACGCATCGGAGACTTCGAACTCCTTGCCAAAGTAGGGGAGGGCGGAATGGGCGCCGTATACAAGGCGCGGCAGGTCAGTATGGACCGCCTCGTCGCCTTGAAGCTCCTCCCCGAAAAGCTCGCCCGAAACGCGGAATTCGTTGACCGCTTCTATCGGGAAGCTCGCGCATCCGCGCGTCTCGACCATTCCAACATAATCCGCGGCATCGCTGTGGGCGAGGCGGCAGGCTTTCACTACTTCGCCATGGAATACGTTCAGGGCCGTTCGCTACTTGACATGCTAAAGGGCGGAGAATTGCTGGACCTGCAAAAGGCAGTGGACCTGATGACCCAGATTACACGCGCCCTCGCTCACGCGCACCAGCGAAACGTCATACATCGGGACATCAAGCCTTCAAACGTCCTGGTCACCGATGACGGTGTCGCAAAACTTGCCGACCTTGGTCTCGCCAAGAGACTTGACACCGACATCTCTATCCTTACCACCACCGGTTCAGGGCTGGGCACGCCCTACTACATGCCGCCTGAACAGGCACGTGACGCCAAACGCGCCGACGAGCGCAGCGACGTCTATGCCCTCGGCGCTACCTTTTATCACCTCATAACCGGCCGGGTCCCTTTCTCTGGCCCGACGCCTGCTCATGTCCTCCTTGAGCATCAGAAAACGCCCGTGACGCCCCCGCGTCACGTTCGCAACGATATCCCCGAAAGGCTCTCCTTGATCATTGAGAAGATGATGGCTAAAGACCCCGCGAATCGCTTTGAGGATGCCGGCGGCGTGCTCGCAGCTCTCGAAAGCGTGGAGGTCCGCCCCGCTAAAGCACCGAAACCAGCCAAGAAGGCCGCCCCGCCTCCCCCAAAAGTGGACTGGTACTTCAAAATGGCCGACGCTTCCGGCCGCAAGAAGGTTTACAGAGCGCCCTTCTCCGTCCTGAAAGAACATGTGGCTACCGGCAGACTCTCGCTTGACACACCCGCCCGGCAGGGTCCTAGGGGAACTTTTATGCCTCTCAGGAGCTTCCATGAATTCGGAGGCAAGAAGACCCCCACTCGCTTTGCCAGCGTCGGCGGGGGGCACATGAAAGCCGATTCGCTTCAGCACGTCTATTCCGAAATCGCTCTTAAGGAAAAGCACGACCGCCGCGTCCGCTCCGCAAAACGGGTGCTCAAAATAACCCTACAGATCGTCGTCGCGCTCGTTCTCGCCGTGCTTCTCTTGCGTTACTTCTCGGCCATTAAGGATTTCTTCGCCGGCCTCTTCTAGTTGACTTGCGTACGAGCTCCACACGCGTTCTCACACACACAGGCCTGTAGCCCAGAGATTCACAAAGGCGTCTCGACGCTGCGTTGCTGTCTCGCGCCGAGTAGAGGGGCTTCTTTCCCATCTCCAGTATCCTTGTCGTAGCTGCTGTCAGCACTCGCTTTCCCTCTCCGCATCGCCTCCGCCCGGCTCTGGTGCAAATCCACTTGACGCTCCACACCTGCTCTGTCTTTTTCCCTATGCAACAGAAAGATGAGATCCCTTCCGGCCTCATCACCGCCGCGGCCGCAAAGGGAAAGCCGCCCAGTTGCAATGCCAGGTAAAAGGGTGCCAGCCCCTCATCGGCTGCTTCCTCGCGGGAAAACTCTTTCACCGCATCTTTCCCTCCCTCATCCAACCATGCAACTTCCTCGCTCCGCGTCGGCTTGAAGAGCTCTCTTTCTACCCCGAAGTAAAGCCGATCATAGCATCCTTTTACTATCGCTCGCTTCTCGATTTCTGGCAGCAGATCTTGCTGCTCTACCTCCACCTCGCAGACCTCGTCAACTGGCAACAGCGAAAACATCCAGTCCAGCGCATCAGGGTCGGCGCACCGGACCACCATGAACTTTCTTCCTCTGCTCCATCGGCCTCTCGGCAGATCTTCAACAACGGCCACCCCAAAGGGCTCGCCGCTGTCATTCGCATATACCCTTACCGCTGTCGGAAACGAAAGCGACTCCGTAACCTGACCCGTTTCCCAGAAAGCGTCGGCCGCCAGAATCTCCCATCCTGACCATCCGCTTACGTTGGATAGGAAGGCAGCGTTCTCCGGCTCGTCGGCGCCGACCTCGGCTAGGGTAGCCTTCAGCTCCTCCGCCCCCGTCAGCATGTGAGACACTGTGGTAACCTCCCCCCCCCGCTCAGAGTGTTTCCACATATCGTCAAAGAGCCGCTTCAAAGGTCCAGTGGATAAGACGGCGACTACCGGCGGAGAGAAAGGAGACCCCCTTTCCCTCTACTTCCCTAGCCAGCAGCAGGTTGGGGTGGGGCGCCAACCGACGGTGGGGCCAGGGCCATGAAGGCCACTCACATGGTGAAAAGGCAGGGCACCATGCGGCGGGGACTGTGGGGGACTGTGACCTCCATTGCGCGTAGTTACCTCGACTGGCGGCCCCACGCCCGCAACCTGTATTTTTGCCCAACTGCTACGTCCCGCACTAGTTGCTATTATCCCCAACCTTCCTCCCCCGTCAAGAAATTCCTCAAATAATTCCTCGTTTTTTGATCAGAGCCCCGCCGGGCACCCATACAC
>CAZUUK010000003.1:0-26310 GCA_964622675.1 uncultured Planctomycetota bacterium
GTCTATTCCTCCTGGGGGCCTTCCTTCTGGGTCGTTTCGGTCCATTGCTCTGATGCAGGACTCGCCGACGGAACGGTGTCTCCGGCCTGCGCGACCAGTGCTTCACCCGCGGAAGCCGTTTCACTCTTTCCGGAAGCCACCATCACAATCTGCGCGACCGCATCCTGCACCGCTCCGAGCACGGCATCAGAGCTGATCGTCGCGCCGGTTATCGCATCGGGCTGACCGTCGCCGTTCACGTCCTGGCCTTTGAGCGTTTGGAAGGAGAGCAATTCCTGCACTACTACTCCGTAGAAGCTCTGCTGGAACCATGGGATCGAGGACTCTTCCCCCTTCGGTCCACGTCCCAAGAGCACGTCCCATAGCGTTGAAGAGGTCTTGACCTCGTCCACTCGCGCTCCAAGCCCGGGGGTTTCCTGCTGAGATATAACTTTGATCGCGACCACGTTACTGAGCTCCGGATTAATACCTACAGCTACCCTTATCAGGCTGGAATAGCCTCTCTGTGCGCCTTCAGCCACGTAGCCGACCACCTCGCCGTCGCGAATTCCCTTTCTGACCTCATTCAGAGACAAATACCCTTTCGCGGCGCGGTCACGGTCGAACTCCTCCGCACCCTCGACGACGTGATAGTCGCCCTTCCAGTCCTTCGCCGCATAGCCGACGACTGCGAACTCCTCCGCCTCCGGGAGCGCCACTCTGAGCGCCTCCTCGAAAACCTCTTTCTCCTGCTCAGCTATACGTGCCTTAACCACCGAATAGGTTAGCCCCAGCGCCAGTCCCGAAATCAGCGCAACCGTCCCCAGCACGACCGGATACATGAATCTCTTATTCATCTCTTCGCACCAAAGACCCTTGGGCGTGTAAAACGGTCAATAAGCGGCGTCGCCGTATTCATAAGTAGAATCGAGTAGCAAACTCCCTCTGGATAGCCTCCGTACAAGCGAATAACGGTCGTCAAAACACCAGCGCCAATCCCGAATATAGCTATCCCTCGATTTGTAATCGGAGTCGTAACCATGTCAGTCGCCATGAAGAACGCACCGAGCATAAGCCCTCCAGCAAATATATGATAAGCCGGCATGCCGTTAAACCATCCCGTGTAACTGCTCGGCAAAATCCACGCGAGCACGAATACGGTCCCAATGTAGCTCAACGGCATCCGCCAGTTTACGATCTTGAGCCCTACGAGCACCAGGCCCCCGATCAGAATTGCCAGCGCGGACGTCTCCCCGATGCAACCAGGAACATTACCCATGAACAGGTCTCGTATCTGATAGAACCGGCCCGCGTAATCCACAGCCAGAGGCGAAGCTCTGCTGACCACATCTACGCGAATATCCGCTGAATACCGCCCGATCTCTTTCAGAATAGGCCACTGGGAAAGGCTAACGCTGGGGGCATAAGCAGCCTGGACAAAAGCGCGCCCCACCAACGCGGGGTTCCAGATGTTGTGCCCCAACCCGCCGAATACCTGCTTGCCAATGGCAATAGCAGCGAAGGAACCTACGACCGCAACGATAATCGGCGAGTTCGGCGGGAGGGTATAGGCAAGAAGTATTCCGGTGACCACCGCGCTCCCGTCGTGCACCGTCACGGGCCTTCGTCGCAGCAACTGTATCACCGCCTCGGCAGTCACTGAGGCAAGAACGCAGACCAACACGACCCTTATCGCCCAGAAGCCGAAGAATACTCCGGCAGCGACTCCGCACGGAACCAGCGCCCCGACAACAGACCACATTATCCGCGGGACATCCTGTCCGGCCCGGATGTGCGGCGATGACTCTACGAGCAACCTATCCAACAGCTACTCCTTCTGCTGGCGTTTCTTCTCCCGCTCTTTCGCTTTGGCAAGTTCCGCTTTGGCCAGCTTAACCATGTGAACGATAGGCCGCCGCGCCGGGCAGACGTAGGCGCAGCAGCCGCACTCGAAGCAGTCCAGGACGTCTGTTTTCCGAGCTTCTTCATACTGCCGGTTCTCGATCAAAACGCTCAGTTCGCTCGGAACAAGCCCCATCGGACACACATCCACGCATCTCCCGCATCTTATGCAGGCCTGCCACTCGTAAGTTTTCACGCGGGTCAGAGCAACTATCGAGGTAACGCCTTTGGCGACAGGGAAGTCGGCCGTGCTCTGCGCAATCCCCATCATGGGCCCCCCCACAACAAGCTTGCGGCTCTGCGGAAGGAGTCCGGCATGTTTCAGCAGCTCCCCAGCAAGCGTCCCTATCCGAACCAGGAAGTTGCCCGGCCTGGAGACCCCGTCGCCGCTCACCGTGACGACGCGCTCGATGAGCGGCCTGTTCCACGCTACTGCCTCGTAGATAGCATGCGCCGTGCCAACGTTCTGCACGACCACGCCTACGTGAAGCGGCAAACCTCCCGCCGGGACCTTCCGCCCAAGGATCGCCTTAATAAGCTGCTTCTCCGCCCCTTGCGGATAGCGGACCGGAAGCACGTGAACGGAGACATTTGAGAAAGCCGCGGCCGCTTTTGACATTGCCTCGGCGGCGTCGGGCTTGTTGGCCTCAATCCCCACATGCCCGCGCTCGGCCCCCAGCGCACGCATCACAAGAAGCAGCCCTTCCATGATAGCTTCCGGCGATTCGACCATCAGACGGTGATCGCACGTGGAATACGGCTCACACTCCGCTCCGTTCAGGATGACCGTATCAATTTTCACGTCATCCGGAGGCGTAAGCTTAACATGCGTGGGAAAAGCCGCTCCGCCCATACCCACAACGCCGGCGACGCGCACGGCTTCAACTATTTCCTGCGGCGAAAGTGAAGATGCGTCCCGCTGTCTATTAAGCCCTTCAGCCCAACTTTCCTGACCATCGTTCTCCACGACTACACAGAGAAACGTCACGCCCTGATAGAGCGGATGTTCCTCCAAAGCTTTGACCCTGCCCGATACCGGAGAGTGAACGTTTGAAGAAACGAAGCCGCTGGCTTCACCCAATAACTGCCCCTTCTTCACCTCATCCTTGGGCGAAACGACCAGCTTTGCAGGTCCCCCCAGGCTCTGCAGCATCGGCACGACCAGTACCTCGGGGGCGCCGAACTCTTCGATCGGCTTCGATTCCGTTAGCTCTTTACTCTCCGGAGGATGAATCCCTCCCTGGAAGCTACGAGGCAACTCTAAATCTCCATCTCAGGTGCTTGGGCCGTGCCGCCATATCCAGGGGCACCTCGCGCAGCGGATTGCTGATCCAAGCAGTCGCCAAGGCCCACAACGCTGTCGCCGCTCAAGACAGTCCTCGCTTTATCTGCCTAACGGCTTGCCTTATCCTCTGCTCATTTTCCACGAGCGCAAAACGTAGATAACCCTCGCCTTCCTCCCCGAAAGCCCTCCCCGGCGCTACGGCCACTTCCGCCTTTTCCATCAGCATGAACGCAAAGTCTATACTCCCCATATGCTTGTGGGAATCGGGTATTGGCGCCCACACGAACATCGTAGCCCGCGGTTTTAAGACCTCCCAGCCGATCCGGTTCAGTCCATCGCACAGAACGTCGCGACGCAACTGGTACGTCCTGGCTTGTTCGGAGACGTACTCGTCGCAGTGCCTGAGCGCGATTATGGAAGCTATCTGCACCGGCTGGAACAAACCATAGTCGAAGTATCCCTTTATTACGGAGAGGGCCTCGATCATCTCACGGTTCCCCAGGCAGAAACCCACTCGCCAGCCAGCCATATTGTAGGCCTTCGACATGGTCATGAATTCCACGCCCACCTCTCTCGCACCTTCGGCTTTGAGGAAACTGGGCGCGGCATACCCATCGAAGACCGTCTGGCCGTAGGCAAAATCGTGCACAACCATCATGCCGTGCTTCCGGGCGAATCTGACTATGGAGTCAAAGAATTCCGGCTCAACGGTTGCGGTCGTCGGATTGTGCGGGAAGTTCAGCACAAGGAGCTTCGGTTTCGGGAATACCGCCTCGGTCACTGATGTCAGATTCCCCAAAAACTCCGAGCCTTCGGAGATCGGAACGCTCAGAACGCTCGCCCCCGCAATAGTGACCGCATAAATGTGCGGCGGAAAAGCCGGATTCGGGACGATAGCAACGTCCCCCGGTCCAAGCAGCGCAAGACACAGGTGCGAGAACCCCTCCTTCGAGCCAATGGTGCCTATTACCTCGGTCTCCGGGTCAAGCTCCACTCCGTATTTCCTCTTGTAGAACTTGGCCGCCTCCCTGCGCAGGTTGAAGATCCCCGTCGCGTCCGAGTAGCGGTGATTCCTGGGGTCCTGAACCGCTTCGCAGAGCTTCTCGACCACCGGCGCCGGTGTGGCATCATGGGGGTTACCCATGCCGAGATCGATTATGTCGGCTCCTGCCCGGCGCTTTTGATACTTCAGTGCGTTCAACTGCCCGAACAGATAGGGGGGCAAATGGCACATCCGGTCAGCCGCCCTGAGCGGCGAGGCGCCGGGGACTATTTTCCCCTCCCCTCCCTCGGCGCGCGGCTCAGGCACTGTCTCTTCCATTAGGGGACCTCCTCATGGAACACAATGACA
Source organism: uncultured Planctomycetota bacterium (assembly GCA_964622675.1). Classification (GTDB taxonomy): domain Bacteria; phylum Planctomycetota; class DG-23; order CAZBND01; family CAZBND01; genus CAZUUK01. The sequence continues at coordinate 4,518 of CAZUUK010000003.1, forward strand.
CGCAAATACTAATGAGGCCGTGGAGAAAAGTCAACCTGCGCACCCGTCACTAACGACCTGCGTACCCGCTCGGATGCGAGCTGTGCCACCGCCACGCCGTCTCTATGATCTGCTCCAGGTCCGGAAACCGCGGCTGCCACCCCAGCTCTTCCCTGGCGCGCTGGGAGCTGGCGACCAGCTCCGGAGGATCGCCCGGCCTGCGGCCCTCTTCAACGACCGCTATTTCCTTTCCGGTAACCTCCCTCGCAACCTCTATGACCTCGCGAACCGAAGCCGGCCGCTCGCTGCCCAGATTGAAAGCCACCAGCTTTCCCGGCTCCAATTTCCGCGTTGCCAGAAGATGCGCCTCCGCCAGATCGCAGACGTGAACGAAATCCCGGATGCAGCTTCCGTCTTTCGTCGGGTAGTCCGTTCCGAATATCTTAACTGCCGGTTTCTTTCCCAGAGCCACCGAAATGACGTTGGGTATCAGGTGGGTCTCCGGAGAGTGGTCCTCCCCCACGGACCCGTCCGGCCACGCGCCGGCGGCGCAGAAGTACCTGAGCGACACCGCCGCCAGCCCGTAAGCAGATGCATAATCGGCAAGCATATCCTCGTACATCGCCTTCGTGCGGCCGTACGGATTGATGGGGCAACGCGGGGCTGACTCTTCAATCGGGACGCTCTCGGGAGCGCCGTAGACGGCTGCCGAGGAGGAGAAGACCACTTTTTTGACGCCCGCGTCCAGCGCGGCCTCAAGCACGGAAAGGCCGCCGCGGATATTGCACTCATAGTACTTCCTTGGCTCGGCCACCGACTCCTCGACGAGCGCCCGCGCCGCTAAATGGTATATCACTTCGACATTGTGCTTCCGGAGGAGCGCCGTCACCAGCCCTGAATCTGATACATCTCCTTTCACGAAATCTTTTGAGCCGACCGCCTCCGGGTGGCCCGTGGAAAGATTGTCGAGCACAATCGCGCGAAGTCCGCGCTCGCTCAGCAATCTAACAAGATGGGAGCCGACGTAGCCGGCTCCCCCGGTAACCAGAACGGGCTTCATATAAAGCTCCCGCCGGAGATGACTCAGCCTCCGGTAATTTGCGCCGTGAAATACTCCATCGCTTTCCTCAGCCCTTCAGCCCGGCTCACCACGGGCTCCCAGCCCAGAATCTCCCGCGCGCGGGATATGTCCGGGCGTCGCAGCTTGGGGTCCTCGCCGATGGGATTTTCAGCGAACGTGATCTTGCTCTTGCTGCCGGCCGCCGCGATGATCTCCTCGGCAAGCTGCAGGATCGTTATCTCCTCCGGGTTGCCCAGGTTAACCGGCAGATGCTCGTCCGAGTTCATTAGCCTGTACAGCCCCTCGACCATATCGGAGACATAGCAAAAGCTGCGGGTCTGGGTGCCGTCGCCATGCACGACCAGGTCCTCCCCCCGAAGGGCGGCCGTCACAAACGCCGGCAGCACGCGGCCGTCGTTAATCCGCATCCTCGGTCCATACGTGTTGAATATCCTGGCAATCCGCGTCGCGATACCGTGAATGCGGTTATAGGCCGTCGTGAGCGCCTCGGAAAATCGCTTCGACTCGTCGTAGGCGCTCCTCGGACCGATGGGGTTAACATTGCCCCAGTAATCCTCAGACTGCGGGTGAACAGTCGGGTCGCCGTAGACCTCCGATGTCGAGGCCAAGAGGAACCCCGCCTCCTTCGCTTTGGCGAGCCCCAACGCTTTGTGCGTTCCAAGCGAACCCACCTTCAGCGTCTGGATAGGGTATTGAGCGTAGTCCAGCGGACTGGGGAGCGCAGCGAGGTGGATCACACAATCCACTTCCCCTTTTACGTACAAGTACTCCGTCACGTTGTAGTGCAGGAAGCTAAAGGCGGGATTGCCCAGAAGGTGAGCTATGTTTTCCTCCCGCCCCGAGGACAGATTGTCTATGCAGATTACCTCGTGGTTGCGCTCGATCAGATAATCGCAGAGGTGCGAACCGATAAAGCCCGCGCCGCCGGTCACTACCAGTCTCATAATCCGCCCTCGCTCAAGGAAGACTAACGTAGCAGAAACCCGCTCACCTTTCAACCTGCCGCTTTCGACAAGGCGCCTTCACCTTTGCCTCGCCTGGCGCGCTCAAAAACCCACCTCACCTCAGCTTCCAGTCGCCGGACCTCGCAAGTAATGATAGAATTGTTAACAACGGAGCCGAACGAATGGACTGGGACAGCGCTATTGACGATTTTCTGAGCTATCTCGAGGTCGAGTGCGGCCTTTCACCCAACACCATAAGGGCCTATTCGCAGGACCTCCAGCGCTTCTCCTCATTTGCAGAGAAGCGGAATTTGCACACCCCTGAGGCCGTCAGCGCCGCCCGCGTGGTTGAGCACATGCTCGCTGAGAAGGGCCGCGGCCTGTCCGTCAACTCGATCACCAGGCAGCTCGTCGCAATCAGGATGCTGTTCCGCTTCCTCGTGATGGAGGGAAACGTCCAAAGCGACGTCACGTCGGTTCTTGACTCCCCCAAACTCTGGCGGAAGTTGCCCGACGTGCTGGATATAGCAGACGTGGACAAGCTGATGGCCGCGCCGAAGGGTGAAACGAAGATCGAAATAAGGGACCGCGCAATCCTCGAGACCCTGTACGCTACGGGCGCACGCGTGTCGGAGGCAGCCGGGCTTGACCTCGGCGACGTTAACTTCGACTACGGCTTCGTCCGCTGCCGCGGGAAAGGAGAAAAGGAACGGATCGTTCCCCTCGGGCAGAAGGCCATCGAAGCAATAAATGAATACCTCCAGGCCGCCAGACCTCACCTCGCCCGGAAGACGGCGTCTCACCGACTGTTCCTCAGCCGGAGCGGCAAGCCGATGGACCGCCAGACTATCTGGCGTCTGGTGAAGAAGTACTCGATGAAAGCCGGGATAAGAAAGAAGGTCTCGCCGCACACTCTTCGCCACTCGTTCGCCACCCACCTGCTCCAGCGCGGGGCGGACCTGAGAGCGATTCAGGAAATGCTCGGGCATGCGAGCATCGTCACAACGCAGATATATACCCACGTTGACAGAAGCAGGCTCAAAGCCATTCACAAGAAATTCCATCCGCGCGGCTAGCAAGGAGGGCCTGCTGAAGCGGCAGCCTGCTGCGGCGCGTCTCCCGACCGCGAGTAGTGAATGGGCGACACGCAGTGAACCGACCCAAAAAGATCCTCTCACTGCTTGTGGACCCGGTAGCGGCCCGATAAGCCTCTGGCGCCTGAGCCATTCCCCGAGGATCCGGCCTGCGCTTACACTCTTTTTCACTCGGCAGCCTCCGATCCTCGCCTCAAGCCGAGTTTCCAACAAGATACCGCACGAACTCAGCTACCCTGCCACAGCCGCTGACCTCCACGGATGACGTGGGAAAGAACCCGTGAATCACCTCCGGCCACACAACCACACACAATAACGGCAATAATTTCTTCTCCAGCTCGGAAAACGGCGCTCCCTGGCGGCAGTACGCGGCCAACCAAGGGTTCACAACCGCCGGCTCGAGCAGCCGACAGTTTCTCCACAAGAACCGCTTCTCCCACTCACTCCGCCAGTCGAGCCCCAGCATCATATCCAACGCATAAGCCACATCATAGAGCCTGGGTTCAAGCCGACTGTTGTCGAAGTCCACGACGCCAACAACGCCGTCACCCTCGAAGCGGCAGTTGAATTGATGGAAATCGCCATGCACGGGCACCCGCCCGAGATTCGACCATCCCAGACGCTCCATTTGCTCCTCCGCCGTTTGAAGGGTTTCCTGTAACTGGGAAAGCACCTCTCGGACCTGCCGTTTGCCTCCCGGGGGAAGTGGGGTTTCGGCAACGGCTGCGTTCATTAGGCGCAAATGGTTCCGGGAGATCGCCGCGCCCCGCCAATGAGCCAGACCGGGCTTCATGTTGCCTCTCAACCTGAAATCTCTCACGGCCGCGTGATACTGCCCAAGCACCGCTGCGCAATTCAAGATCTGTTGCGGCCGTTCCGGATCGTACGGCTCCCCCACAAAATGCTGCAAACTGAAGCGGCGGCTTCGCCAGTCGAAAACCCGATCGCCATCAGATGTGGCCGCAACGGCCGGAACAGGCACCCCTCCTTCGCGGGCGCAATCCTGAACAGCCAACGCGAAACGCACTTCCTCATCGGACCGGCAGTAATGCGGCCATTCTTTCAGCAGATAGCGCCGACCGGCTGCAAAGAACGCAATTTGAATACGATTCCCCCACGTGTCGCGCCTCGCCAGCGCGCGGTTCACATCAGACATGCCATACGCTTTGGCGACATCCGCGAGCAATTCTCGCTCCAGATCGCTGAGGAACGGGACATCCTGTCCTGCCACCGCTATTCCTCCGATTCAGGCGAACCGGCCGGCATGGTCTTCAGCGATGCGCCACGGTTCTGCGCCGCGGAAGCCTAACCGTCCGGCTGCGCCCGGTTGATTACTGCCTTAGCGATTTGCTCAGGCGTGAAGTCGTAATGAACGAACTCCAGCACAAACGTCGAACGTCCCCGCGTGAGGCTGCGTAGGTCGGTCGCGTAGCCGCGCACTTCCGCCAGCGGCACCTCTCCCGTCACGACCCGAACATCTCCACGGACGTTCATCCCCTTTATCCTGCCGCGCCGCCGCCCGATGTCGGCGGCAACCACTCCTAGATACTCCTCGCTGACGTTAACGTCAATCCGCATTATAGGCTCGAGCAGCGCCGACTGGGCGTGGATCAGCGCGTCCCTCATTGCCATCGAGCCTGCGATCTGGAAGTCCACGCTCGCCGAATCCACCTCATGAAACTTCCCGCCCACCAGCGTTACACGCACGTCCGTGACAGGATATCCAGCGAGTTTACCTTCCGCCAGCGCCTCGCGGACACCGTGTTCGATGGGACGCACGAATTGCGCGGGAATCCCAGCACGCCGGGCCCGGCGCCGACCGGGCGCTCCTCCCGGAGGCGTGGTCGCGTTCTCGAACACAAGCCCCTTGCCGCGCTCAAGCGGCTCGACCCGCAAGCGCACCTGCGCGTAATGTCCGTGACCGCCGGTTTGCTTCCTGTAAGTGCCCGTTGATTCGGCTACTCGGCGTACCGTCTCGCGGTAGGAAACCTGCGGCCGGCTCACGCGCGGTGCGATGCCAAACTCGGTCCGCAGCCGGTCAACGGATATTTCCAGGTGAAGTTCGCCCATACCGGCAAGCGTCTCCTGACCCGTCTGCGGATCGAAGTCCGCAACCAACGTCGGGTCCTCATTACACAAGCGGCCAACAGCCCTGTGCAGCTTCTCACGCTCTTCTTCGGAAGGCGGCGTCAAAGCCACGACGATAACCGGCGCCGGGAACTTGAACCCTTCAAGCTCGATCGGATGGTCTGGATCGCAAAGCGTATCGCCCGTAACGGCCGACTTGACGCCCACGAGCGCCACCACGTCGCTTGGAGACATCTGATCTACCTGCTCGCGCCGATTCGCGTGCATGCGGTACATGCGGGCCACTCGCTCCTCCGCGCCCACACGAGGATTGTACACCATATTCCCCGCCCTCAACTCACCCGAGAAGACGCGCACCCACGTCATATGCCCCATGTACGGGTCCGTCACGATCTTGAAAGCGGCAGCGCAGAAAGGTGCGTCAGACCTGTCGGGCCTTTCTATAACCTGGCTCGGATCTCCGGGCGCAACGCCTCGCACCGGCGGCATGTCCGGCGGCGAAGGCAAGTATTCGACCACGGCGTCCAGCAACGGCTGCACTCCCACGCGCCTGAGAGCCGACCCGCATAGCACAGGAACCAGCCTGCCGGCTACTACGGCCTTGCGGAGAGCAGCCTTCAGTTCCGCTTCGCTCGGCTCTTCCCCCCTCAGGTGCCGCTCCAGCAGCGCGTCATCCGTCTCGCAGATGGTATCCAGCAACACCGCGCGAGCGGAATCTACATGAGCCTCCATCGGGGACGGAACCGGCTCCACGGTGGGCGCGTCCGCGCCATCCTGCCAGATGAGAGCCCGGCGGCCGATAATGTCCACGACACCCCTGAAATTCCCTTGACGCCCGACCGGAAGCTGCACGGGCAGGGCGTTTCTCGTGAGCTTCTCTCGGATCTCGCCCAACACGCGATCGAAGTCAGAACCGACCCTATCCAGCTTGTTGACGAAGATTATGCGCGGCAGATTCTCACGGTCGGCATGTATCCAGACCGCCTCGCTCTGCGGCTCAACGCCGCCCACCCCGCAAAGCACAATTACCGCACCGTCAATCACACGAATCGAGCGAACCACCTCCGCAGAGAAGTCAATGTGTCCGGGGGTGTCGATCAGGTTGATGCGATGCCCGCGCCAGTAACATGTCGTGGCTGCCGATGTCACGGTGATACCGCGCTCCCGCTCCTGCTTCATCCAATCAAGCTGCGTACTCCCCTCGTCAACGCTCCCCACCCGGTGAATGCGTCCCGTGTAATAGAGGATTGCTTCCGACGTAGTCGTCTTCCCCGCATCCACGTGCGCAAACACGCCTATGACCCGCACTTTCTCGATCGGTGTTATCGCTTCCTTATTCATGGCGCTTCGGTTCATGCTCCCCTTGTTCTAGGAGACCTCATATTCCCTCGCCCACTCCGCGCACAGGTTGCGCCAGTGTTGCCGGCCTTCGAGAAGGTCCGGACGTTCCACCAGGTCAATCACGTCGCCCGCAAGCGCAAGCAGCATGGCGGCCGCGCGCATATGGTCAGGCTCGCGCAGTGCTTTCAGCAGCCGCTCCCAGGTATTTTGCGGGCACTTCTCAAACGTGCCGAGCAGCCGCTCGAGGCCTTTCCCTTTGCGAAAATACCTCCGATTCATCGCGAACATCATACGCACAAGGTGACGGACACCTTCCACCCTCCTATCGTAGGCATACAGAAAGTCGGAACGCCATACTGCGCGTTGAAGGTCCTCGTTTATTGCGATCTCCGCGCGCTTCCAGTGGTAGTTGATGAGGCGCTCCCTCGCCGATTCGGGATAGCGCGACAGCATCTCTTGCCAGCGCGCGAGCAGTCCGCGCGGATCGTGAAGAATGATGCCATGCGCAAGATCCGCGAGATACTCTTCGATGTGGCTCGGACGTTCAAGCTCGTCGCGCCCGGTGAAAGCAACCAACAGCTCAGCAACGCGATTCAGGTCCCGTTCCACCTCGGCCTGCGTGAAGTAGAACAGTCCGCCGCCCACTCCTCCTTCTCCCCACTGCTCAGGGTCTATCTTCGGGCCCGGAACGTGAAACTCATCCCATTTCCTGTCTTCCGTGGGCGGGAGGTCCGCCGCGGTCACATCTCGCGCCACTATCCTTCCCAGCCAGTCCGCGCGGAGGTCCGGCGTGGGAAGCTTCTCCACAATGAGGAGCATATCAACGTCGGATTCTCGATCGACTCCGCCATGGGCCGGGGAGCCACCGACGATGATGCCAATGATCGCATCATGCTCCCCGATCGCAGCGACGTAGTCACGCGCATGACGGAGGAGCCGCTCCTTGTGCAATGATTCGTAGTCCATTATTTCCTTCCTATCTCGCCAGCTACGTCCAAGAAAACTGCAGCACGCGTTCTGCAGCAGCGCGCCGTCCCGCCGAAGTACTTATCTACATAGTATCCCCATCGAACCAGAGCCATGAGTGCCGCGCCATGACTTCTGTCAGGGTCTCCGTACTGTCAACACCGGCCAAAATTCCGGGCCCTGAATTCAGGAATTTCACCATGATCCCCATTCCCTCCGGCCAGTTCGCCGGAAGATAAGGAGTGGGATCACTCCCCTCCGCCGCCTGCCCGTTAGGCTTGCAAAAGGTGCGCGGGACGTCACCGAACGCACGACGAAAAGCGAGATTCGCATCCTCGTCACCTTCGTCAACATAGAAGCCCACTGTAGAACTTCTCTTTGCAGCCGCCCATGATGCCGCAGCCAGGAATATCCTTTCCTCAATCGCATCGTGTCGTTCCTCCCAACCTATCTCGTCAACAACGCGATGCGACGGATCTATGTGGAAATACCCAACAGGCGTCGTCCCTTCGCAAGCAATCAGATAGGTTCCCTCCCAGAGACACTGAAGCGACCACCGCCGCCAATACTCGTGCGACCTGACGACAGCTCCGAAACGATCCCCGTATCGAGCATGATAAAGCCGCGAGAGAAACGGGATGTTTTCATCCGCCCAAGGACGAGTCTGGAGCCCCAAACCGCTCGCGGCCCTGGCCGCAACTTCGTATCTCCACCCAAGCGTCGGCGACTTCTCCCCTCTCCAGCACCATCCAAGAGACCCTCCGTAGACCCGGAAGCCCCCGAGCAAACCCGCGTAGCAGAATCCCCTCCTCCGCATGTACTCCTCAGCGTCCGCCATCGTCCGCTTCATGTAACCCCGACGCCTGTAATCAGGATGAGTAGCAACCATCGCGATAAAGCCAAAAGGGATCCGGCCTCCGTGCAGGTAGGCCTCCCGCTCGGCAACGTGGACGACGCTCACAATCTTTCCGTCTACCAGGAGAATCCTTGTGTTTTCAGCGCGGTCGTGAGGATCCATGTGCGACTTGCCAACTGACCTACATGGTTCTTCCAGACTCGGCCCGTACGATTCCGCGTCGAAAGCCAGTGTGATCAGCTCACAAATCGCCGGCCGCTCTTCCGATTTTGCCGCTCTCACTTCAACGCTCATTTCCAGAGCCCTCCTTGTCAGCCTGTCGGCCTAGTCCAAAGGCTCCACATCTGGCCAATCGGCGAGTGCGAACCCGACGGCTTTCCATTCGCCATCGCGCTCGCGCGCGGCGAGATCCGCCAATTTGCTCATCTTAGCCTTCTCATCAGACTGTGTGCTCTTTGTACCTATGAGATCGTTTCCCTGCTTCTCCAGTCGTGGGATGAAAAAAGCCACGGTTGCCCGTGGCTCATCATGCGTGGAGTACGAACAGGAAGGGAGCCACGGGGGATGGAGGCACGCGAACCGACGCGTAGTTTGCTGCCTCCGCACCATGCAACTTGCGAGTACGGCGCTCCCGGCTACCAGGGAGCCACTCTGCGCGTCAGTTGCGTCTTACCGTTAGATTGCCGCCGCCCGGGCTCCTTTGCTTCGGATACTACCTGAAAGAACCCGTATTTAGGTATTCTTATCGCCCAATCAGAGGCAAAAGTCAAGCACGGATTTCTCCAGACCTCCGTGCATCAGCACTTGAATACAAGGGATCGCTTATCCCTCCTAACTACCGCTGCGTTTGTATATCTCCTCGATCACATCCCTTTCCATCTCCGCAATCAGGCGGATGCATCTCTCATTTGGGTGAACGTTGAAAAACCAGTCCCTGTCGCCCTCGTGAAGATGATCCCGGCTCGCGTCGTGCAACGAAGTCGGCTTCCCAACCCCCAGACCTCGTATCCGCCAATCCCAATCGCCGCCGATCGTTCGCTCTTCCAGTTCCGAGTAGATGTCAACTACTCTATACCCGCGCTCGGCTGCAAATCGCTCTGCCATGTCGTACAAAGGGCTCAATTTCGCGTTTCTGTCGAACGGATAGTGAACGGGATAGTCAACGTGCATTCCGGTCTCAATCACGATCTCCGCCTCCGGGAAGTCCGCGTCGATTCTCCGGCAAAGCTCGCCCAGCAGCTCGATGAAGCGCTCAGCGCCGTATTCCTTGCGGTCCGTTATTCCATACCGGACAAAAGCGACGTCGATTCGAGGCACGGAAAGAAGATCACGCTCGTACCGTCGAAGAAGCCCCGCCACGGTCTCACCATCATCCGAAAGATCATAGACGAAGGCCGGGATCTCAAACCCGGGTTCGGCGAAACTCCTTGCAAGCACCCCACATTGCCGCTCGCTCGGCGGAAGATAACCGCAGTAAACCGTGCAATCCCCCAGCAAAGCTATCGCAAGAGAGCCTTTGGGCGCATCGGCCGGCTGCGGCCGCTCCTTGGAGTACCACGGCGGCAGGACGCACCAGTTCTGCCCGGGACGGGTCGCACGCAGGACCTCAGACGCGGCTGAATCGTCAAAGGTGCACTCCTCGAAGTTGGCGAGATCGACTCTCGCTCGACGTAGATCACAGGCATGGAACCTGCTCTGCCAACAGGCAGCGCCAGTCATATCGGCTCCCACGAACGAGGTGCTTGAGAGATCGCACTCGCGCATATCGGCGCCACGCAGGTCGGCCCCATCCAGAACACAGTCTTTCAATCGGCTGCGCCAGAGGACGACGCCCCGAAGCCTGAGATTGCTGAGCTCAACCCCCTCCAAACGCGGCCTCATTGAAAGGTCCGAAAGCCGCCACGCGTTCCAACTCTCGACCTCAGCTTCTCTCAATAGCTCTATTCGTGCGCTGCAGGGCTGCATGCGAATGATCTTCTCCCCCCCCGTGTCATCGAACGTCTCAGGGAGCCGTGAAGTGCAAGGCATTCGCGCGACCACACATGAGCCGCAGACGCGGCATCGTATAACCCGCCAGCGCTGCCCGACCCGCTCCCCTCGGCGCTGCTATATGTCAGGCCGACGGATCTTGTCTTCCGGGCGGAATACAATCCACGCAATCAATCCAACGGGCCACGACAGTAGTACGACCAGCAGGGCAACCAGGCAGCCTGACTTCCCTCGCCTCTCCGCGTCGCCGTAAGCCCAAACGATACTGAAAATGTACAGGGCGAAAAACCCCAGGCCGAAAACCACCGCAATGACAATGAGCAGAAGAACACCCATCTCTTCCATGCACGAACCTCTCTATCCGATCTTGCTCGACATCTCGCCAAGTAACCTCAGCATATCAAAGCTCCCTTAGGATGATATGCAACCGATCACACACCATCACGTGGAAAGTGGCCTTGTTAGCTCGCCCTCGCCCATCCTGGCGGCACTCCTACCCGCCCTTGCGCCTTTGCTGCGACGCCTTCGAACGAAGGTATGCCTCGATGAAGGCGTCTATTTCCCCGTCGAGAACCGCCTGCACCTTGCCAGTCTGCTCATCCGTCCGATGATCCTTCACAAGCGTGTAGGGCTGCAGAACGTAGGAGCGTATCTGATTGCCCCATGCGATCTGGCCGCGCGCGTCGTAAGCCGCTTGAAGCTCCTCCTCCCGTTCCTTCCGTTTGAGCTGGAGCAGCCTTGATTGGAGCATTTCCGTTGCCACGCGGCGGTTTTGGTGCTGCGACCTTTCGTTCTGGCATTGAACGATAATGCCCGTGGGGATGTGCACTATTCTTACCGCCGAGGAGGTCTTGTTCACCTTCTGCCCGCCCGGCCCGCTGGCCTTGAAGTAGTCAACCCGTATGTCTGAGTCGTTGATCTCGACCTCCTTCTCGTCGGTGACTTTCGCCACCACGTCCGCCGCCGCAAACGAGGTATGACGCCGACGGTTTGCATCGAACGGCGATATACGGACCAGCCGGTGCACTCCCATTTCCCCCTGAAGGTAGCCGTAGGGGTGATCGCCGGTCACTTCTAACGTCACGCTCTTAAGCCCCGCCTCGTCCCCCGGCAGCCAGTCCAGCATTCTGTACTTGTACCCATTGCGGTCCATCCAGCGGCTGTACATTCTGAGAAGCATCTCGACCCAGTCACACGCATCCGTACCCCCCGCTCCTGCGTGCAGCGAGAGGTAGATATCCGATGCGTCATTCGGCCCGCGAAGATATGTGAGAAGCTGGAGGCGCTCGACCTTGGCTCGCAAGTCCCCGAGTTCCGCCTCGACCTCCCGCAGCGCGTCCTCTCCTGCCTCCTCCTCAGCCAGTTCCAGGAGGACCGAGACGTCCTCAGCCGCGGCCTCGACCTCATCAAAAGCGGAGACCGTGCCCTTGATATCCTTGAGGCGGGAAATCGTCCCCTGCTGGTCGCCTCCCTGCCAGAAATCGGGAGAAGCGACCTCCGCTTCGAGCTTCTCTAACTCACCGCGAAGCGAATCCACATCAAAGAGAGTCCCTTAGAGCAATTATGCCCTTTCGCAGAGACTCCACTTCCTTCTTCAAGTCTACTTCCGGCAACTGCCACCCTCACTTTGATCATTAATCATATCCGAATCCGCCAACCAGTCAACGCTTACCTTTACAACGCCACTTCGGCGTATATAATACGCCACGGCTCGATCAGAAAGGAGAAAGGCCATGGCGATGCGTGAAAAGGCCAAGATCATAGATAAGAGAACGATGAACCGCATCCTCACTCGCATCAGCCATCAGATACTCGAATCCCAGCAGTACGGGGTGCCTACGGTCCTAATCGGGGTAGACACAAGGGGCGCGTCTATTGCCGAACGGCTTGCGAAAAAGCTCCGCGGCTTCAAGGAAGACCCACTTGACGTGCCCTGTGGCTCAGTAGACATTACCGGATACCGAGACGACCGCGAAGACAAGTCCGGCACTCACCCCCCCGGCAAGACCAGCATCCCATTCGACATCACCGGCAAGAGGGTTGTTCTGGTTGACGACGTGCTCTACACGGGCCGAACGGTCAGAGCGGCACTGGATGCGCTGTCTGACATCGGGCGCGCTCATTCCATCACGCTTGCGGTGCTCGTTGACCGCGGCCACCGCGAGCTGCCCATAAATGCTGACTTCGTCGGCCGATACATTCCGACAACGGAGAACGAGTATTTGAAGGTCAAGGTGCGAGAGGTCGACGGCGTTGACATGGTGGTCATAGGTGAACGGTTGTGAGTACGGAGCAGTTGCCTTGAACGATTGGGACGTCGTCGTAAGAAACGCAACCACCCTTGACAGAACCAGCGCCGACATCGCCGTCAAAGGGGAAAAGATCGCAGCGGCGGGTGAAGTGCCCGGGCATGGCGCGATAGAATTCGACGCCCACGGAGGTCTGGTCTTCCCCGGGTTCGTCAACGCCCACACCCACCTTGACAAGGTTGACCTCTTGGGCAGAATGACCCCCGACCAGTTCGGCAAAAGCCTGGAGGAGAACCGCCAGCTCCTCAAAAGCTTCAAGGCTGCCTACTCGCCCGATGAAATGTGCGAGCGCGCGGGCCGTGTCGTTCACGAAATGCTGGGGTACGGCACCACCGCCATAAGGAGTCAGGTTGACGTGGATACTACCGCTCGACTGGGAGCTCTCGAAGGCATCCTTGCGCTCAAAGAGCAAATGGCGGGGAAAGTTGACCTGCAGCTCGTCGCATTTCCGCAGGAGGGGATACTAACGCGCGAAAAGAGAGAACTCATCGAAGAGGCGCTCAAGACCGGAGGCGACGTGCTCGGCGGCCTTCCCGCCGTTGAAGGAGACCCAGATGCCGGGAAAGCCCACCTTGATACGCTCTTCGAAATCTCAAAAAGGTTCGACGTCGACATGGAGGTTCAGATAGACGAGTCCAATAACCCTAATGACTTCCTCCTCCCATACCTGGCCGAGAAAACCCTTACTGAGGGGCTGATCGGAAAAGTCACAGCTACGCACGCAATATCTCTTTCCGCAGTCCCCGACGATGTGGCCTCCGAAGTAATCGAAAAAATGGCCCGTGCCGAGATGCGCGTCGTTGTCACTCCGAGCTGCAACATGATAACCAGGTCAGGAATGCACGCTCGACGCTCCAACAGCATTACCAGAGTGAAGGAGCTGCTGGAAGCCGGGGTGGCGGCGGCCGTCGGCACCGACAATATCCGAGACATCTTCTACCCATTGGGCAACGGAAGCATGCTCCGCGAACTGCACGTCCTGGCGACTTCGGTCCGGTTGACCGCCTACGGTGATGCCGAGCGACTCATTCGAATGGGCACGGAGGGAGGGGCCGGGCTCATGGGGCTGGATTACGGCATTTCGGTAGGCAACAGGGCCGACCTTGTTGTAGCCGCCCACAGCCGGGCAGAGGAGGTCATTTCACACGCCGACACCTTGCCTCTGGTGGTCAAAGCTGGTAGGATTCTCGTTTGGAACAGGCTTGACAGACGTGACCAGCAATGGCCATGAATGACTCGGAAATCAGGAATTTGGTGCGCGAGGGTTTTGATCTTCACGTCCATGTCGGCCCGGACATCCTTCCAAGGAAGTACACGACGAGAAAGCTTATCGAGCAAGAGGAAGGAAGAATTCGCGGATTGGCCCTCAAGGCCCACAGCTTCCCAACAATCTCGGCGATAAACGCCACAAAGGCCGAGATAGAAACGCAGCTTCTCTTGACCGGCTCAGTCACGCTCAATTACTTCATGGGCGGATTCAATCCCAGCGCCGTTTATGCCTCTGCTGTTCTCTCTCCCGACCTGCCCATCATCGTATCTTTTCCCACTGTCCACGCCGAAAACCATCTCAGGAAAAACTACAGCGCCTACGAGATCCCCCCCGAGTGGATCAAAGACCCGGGCTTCGTGCCGCGCAAAAAGGCCGAACTCAAGGCAATAAGAGTAACCGACTGGAACGGAAGGCTCTTCGAAAAATGCGTGAGAGTACTCCGCATGGCCAAGAGGATGAACTGTATTGTCGCCACGGGCCATATATCCTGGGAGGAAGGACGGGCGCTGGCTCTGGCGGCGCTCGACATGGATCTGAAGGTCATCGTCACGCACCCTTATCAGAAAGACATCGATATGCCCGTCGAAGTCCAAAAGGAACTGGCCGAAAAGGGTGCTTACGTGGAACATTGCTATGTGATGTACCTCGACCGAGATCACAAGTGGGATTACCCCCCCGATGAAATAGCTGACCTTATAAGGGCCGTTGGCCCGGAACAATGCATACTGAGTTCAGACACCGGGCAGATGACGAACCCGTTGCCAAGCCAATGCCTCTTCGAGTTCATAAAGCTATTGGAGAAGGAAGGAATCGAAAAGGAAGACTTCACCAAAATGATCGTTGATAATCCGAGGAGTCTGCTGGGCGTAGAAAACTGAGGCCCAGAGGGCGGCCGGGCGTTTGGCTCGCCAGCAACGCGGCCCGCCCGACGCTCTGATACAAGGCCATCTCCTCTCATACTGGAAAAACCCCGGTTCATCCGGAGACATTACGAATGGGCAAGCTCTGGCAGAAAAACTACACGCTTGATGAGCTCATCGAGCAGTTCACCGTGGGAGATGACTATATCCTTGACCGCGACCTGGTGCGGTACGACGCCCTGGCAAGCATAGCCCATGCCGCTATGCTCAGCAAAGTCGGCATACTTTCCGAGGATGAGCTGAAGAGAATCAGAACTGCTCTCGCGGAGGTGATGGAGCTCGCACAAAAAGGGGAGTTCGAAATCACGATCGAAGACGAGGACGCCCATACAAAGATCGAGAATTACTTGACCGAAAAGCTCGGGGACACGGGCAAGAAGATACATACCGCCCGCTCGCGCAACGACCAGGTGATCGCAGCTATGAGGCTTTACGCAAAGGAGATGCACCTTCTAATAGCCGAATCCCTGCTCGACTTGTGCGAGACGCTTGTGCGCTTCGCCAAAGAGCATGAATGGGTGCCGATGCCCGGCAGAACCCATACGCAGAGGGGTATGCCCTCTTCCCTCGGGCTCTGGGCAAGCTCATACGCAGAATCGCTTATTGACGATCTGGCGATCCTCAATCAAAGCTACGAACTCCACGACCAGTCCCCATTGGGCTCGGCCGCAAGTTACGGCGTCCCCATAGAAATAGACAGAGAGTTCACTGCTGAACTAATGGGATTCTCCAAGGTGCAGCACAATGTCCTCTACGTCAACAACAGCCGGGGCAAGTTCGAATCGGTAATGCTCCACGCCCTTTGTCAGATCATGATCGACCTGAGCAAGATCGCCTCCGACGTCATCTTGTTCAGCCTGCCTGAATTGGGCTACCTGGAGCTCCCCGAAGAGCTGTGCTCCGGAAGCTCCATAATGCCCCACAAAAAGAATCCTGCCGGAATGGAGCTCCTGCGCGCCAAGGCCGCCGGTTCAATCGGACTGCTCGTTTACGTGCTGGGAATAGTCAAGTCACTCCCCTCCGGCTACAATCGGGATTTTCAGGAAACAAAGGGGCCTACGATGCAGGCTATACGCATGACTGAACTCAGCCTCCGCGCTTGCAGTCTCGTAATCTCAAAACTGAAGGTGGACGAAGAACGGTGCAAGCAGGCGTGCGTGCCGGAAATTTACGCCGCAGACGAGGTGCTCCGCTTGAGCGCACAGGGCATGCCGTTCCGGGAAGCCTACCGTATGGTCGCACAGAATCTGGACAGGCTCGAGAGCATTGACCCCGTCCAGGCGATAAAGGCACGCACTCACACCGGCGCAAGCGGCAACCTCCAGCTCGACCGCCTCGCGCGGACTGTGAAGGACGCAAAAAAGGAAATCCATTCGCTGCGGCAGCAATTCGAGATTGCTCTCGGAAGGCTCGTCGAGAATCCTCGGAAACAGCTCTCATGAAGAATCTTGTCACAGGCGGCGCCGGGTTTATCGGATCACATCTCGCCGAGCATCTGCTGAAACTCGGCCAAAAGGTAATAGTCATTGACGACCTTTCCACCGGCAGCATCGAAAACATCGAACACCTGAAACAAAACCCGAGCTTCTCCTACACAATTGACTCCATCACTAACCGCCAGGTCATGGCGGAACTCGTAGATAAGGCCGACGTCGTATACCACCTTGCCGCCGCCGTAGGAATGCGATTGGTCGCGGAAAGCCCCGTGAAAACTATCGAGACCAACATCTACGGCACAGAACTCATCCTCTCGCTTGCCACCATCAAGAAGAGCAAAGTGATCATAGCCTCCAGCTCCGACGTCTACGGGAAAGCCACCAAATCTCCCTTCAACGAAGATGACGACATGGTCTTCGGCCCTACGAAGAAGTGGCGCTGGAGTTACGCCTGTTCCAAGGCCGTAGATGAATACCTCGCACTCAGCTACTGGAAGGAAAAGGGCCTCCCCGTAGTCATAGTCAGACTGTTCAACACCGTCGGCCCTCGTCAGGTGGGCCACTACGGCATGGTCGTCCCTCGCTTCGTCGAGGAGGCACTTGACGGAGGTCCGATAACCGTCTACGACGACGGCAACCAAACCCGATGCTTCTGCCACGTTGGCGACGCTGTAAACGCCGTAGTCAAACTCTCCAAAGAAGAAAAAGCCAACGGCGAAGTCTTCAACATCGGCACCCAGGAAGAGGTAACCATAAACGACCTTGCCGAGCGCGTGCGCGGCCTCGTGAATCCCGACCTGCAGATCGTCCACATCCCCTACGAGCAGGCCTATGGCGAAGGATACGAAGACCTCCGCGCACGTGTGCCCGACATAACCAAGGCGAACAAGCTCATCGGTTTCCGTCCGACGGTGAAACTCGACGAGATAATCAGTGAGGTCGTCGAGTACCTCCGCGCAAAGAGAAATTGCCCATGAGGAGCAAAAATGATCCAGGGCGTGAAAACCAAAACCTTGCGAGTAATCCCTGACGACCGCGGCAGGCTCATGGAAATCCTCCGTGCCGATGACGAACTCTTCACGAAGTTCGGCCAGGTATACATGACGGTAGTCTACCCCGGTGTAGTCAAGGCTTGGCATTATCACAAGCTTCAAACGGATAACTTCTCAGTTGTTCACGGAATGATAAAGCTTGCCCTGTACGACGGAAGAGAGGAATCTCCTACGAGAGGTGAGATCAACGAGTTCCACATCGGAACCCACAACCCGATGCTCGTTCAGATACCCCCCGGCGTCTATCACGGCTTCACGGCCGTCGGGCAGCAGGAGGCCATCGCCATAAACGTTCCCACCGAACCCTACAACCGCAAGCAACCTGATGAGCACCGCGTTGACGCGCACTCGCCCGACATCCCCTATGACTGGGCAGCCAAGGACAGGTAGGCGGAAATGAAAGGTGTTATCCTTGTCGGCGGCCTGGCAACCAGGCTCTACCCCCTTACCAGGATAACCAACAAGCACCTCCTCCCCGTGTACGACAAGCCGATGGTCTATTACCCCATTCAAACCCTCGTCAACGCCGGAATCAGCGAGATCATGCTCGTCACCGGCGGAAACAGTGCCGGCGACTTCCTCAGACTCCTCGGGAACGGCCACGAGTTCGGACTGAAGCACCTCGACTATACTTACCAGAAAAATCCGACCGGCGGGATCGCTCAGGCGGTCGGCCTGGCCGAACACTTCGCTGCGGGCGACAGAGTGGCGGTAGTTCTGGGCGACAACGTCATCGAAAGGAACATAAGGAAAGCCGTCGATGGATTCCGCGAACAAGAACGAGGCGCCAAGATAATCCTCAAAGAGGTGGATCATCCCGAACACTACGGCGTTCCGGTATTCGACGGCAACAAGATCGTAGCCATCGAGGAGAAACCCCAGACGCCCAAGTCCCGCTACGCCGTTATCGGCATCTACATGTACGACTCCCAGATATTCGACATAGTAAGGACCCTTAAGCCCTCCGCCAGGGGTGAGCTTGAAATAACCGACGTCAACAACGCCTACATCCGCCAAGGGACAATGACCTACGACATTCTGGACGGGTGGTGGGGTGACTGCGGCGCAACCTACGACGAGCTCTTCCGCGTCAGCTCTTTGGTAGCAAAGACCGGCGCTAACAAGTTGGATGGCTAGCTCATGAAGTACCTCATCACCGGTGGAATGGGTTTCATCGGTTCAAACTTCATCCGCTACGTGTTGAGGACATATTCTGACGCCCGCGTCATCAACCTCGATCTGCTCACCTACGCAGGCAACCCCGAGAACCTCTCCGACATACAAAACGATCCCCGCTACAACTTCGTGCACGGGGACGTCGCCGACGCCCGTTTGATTGAAGAGCTGGTTTGCGCGGAGGCGCCTGATATCATTTTCAACTTCGCCGCCGAAACTCACGTAGATAGGAGCATTCTCGACTGCGCTCCGTTCGTCAGAACTAACTATGCGGGGGTGGTCGTACTCATGGAAGCGGCGCGACGCCATAGCGTTGGCAAATTCGTGCAGATATCCACAGATGAGATCTACGGCTCGCTCGGCGAAGAGGGCAAGTTCACGGAGGAGTCGCCGTTGCGGCCGAATAACCCCTACGCCGCCAGCAAAGCGGCCGCCGACCTTATGGTGAGAGCTTTCCACCGCACGCATGGCCTTCCGGCAATAATCACCCGCTCCACGAACAACTTCGGCCCATACCAGTTCCCCGAGAAGTTCATACCGCTTTTCGTCACCAACGCCCTCGAGGGAAAGCCTTTGCCGCTATACGGAGACGGAATGTACGTGAGGGACTGGATATTCGTGGAGGATAACTGCGCCGCGATAGATCTGATCGCCAGACGAGGGGAAATCGGAAAGGTTTACAACGTCTCCGCCAACTGCGAGAAGAAGAACATCGAGATCGCAGAACTCATACTGGACTTCACAGGAAAAGCCCGTTCACTTATCCAGTTCGTCAAGGACAGGCCCGCCCACGACAGACGATACGCCTTGGATTCATCGCGCGCCGCCGCCCTTGGCTGGAAGCCGCAACGCTCCTTCGACGAGCGCCTCCGTGAGACCGTCGCGTGGTACGTCGAGAACAGGCAGTGGTGGGAGCACATAAAGTCGGGCGAATACAAGAGTTATTACGAAGAGCAGTACGGCGAGCGCATAACGTAATCCGGAAGTGCAGCGATGAAAGTCATCATTACGGGCGGCGCGGGGATGCTCGGAAGAGAAATCACCGAAGTTCTCGAGGCGCTTTCCCACCGGCAAACTGATGAAAAGCCTTCCCGCCCATCGGGGCACTGGAGCATCGTTTCCGGCGACCTGGACCAACTCGACATCACAAATGAAAAGCAAGTCGGAGACGCTTTCTCGAAAGTCCGACCTGACGTCGTGGTAAATTGTGCCGCTTACACCGACGTTGACGGATGCGAGCGCAACCCTGAACTGGCATTTCGCGTTAACGCCCGAGGGTCTCGCGTTCTCGCAGAGGAAGCCGCTAGACTTAAGGCGCTCCTGGTTCACGTCAGCACGGACTTCGTATTCGACGGAGAAAAAAGCACCCCGTATCGTGAAGAGGATGAGCCGAATCCCCTCAGCGTCTACGGAATATCAAAGCTCCAGGGCGAACTCGCCATAAGGAACTCCGGCTGCGATCACATCATCGCCAGAACCGCCTGGCTCTACGGCCCGTACGGGAAGAACTTCATCTGGTCGTTCGTCATCCAGCACGCCCGGAGCGGAAAGGGCCTCCGCGTGGTGACCGACCAAGTCGGAAGCCCGAGCTACACCCTGGACGTCTCCCACGGGATCCTTGCGCTCATCCAGTCGGAAGCTCGCGGCCTCTTTCACCTCGCCAACAAAGGAGCTTGTTCCAGACTCGAGCTTGCCAAGGCAGCCCTCGAAGAGGCCGCCGTCGCGGCCTCCATCGAGCCAATTAGCACTAAGAAGCTTGCCCTCCCCGCACACCGGCCTTCATACTCCGTACTTGCCACCGACAAGTTCGAAAAAGCCACCGGTAAGGCCATGCCCCATTGGCGAAGCGCCCTGCGCAATTTCATGGCTCGCATGAAGACTGTTGACACCACCCAAATCGCGTGATACTGAAACCTTGGTAGAGTGCCCCTCGACGGCCGGAGTAAAACATGAGTAACGAAGACCCGTTCATCCTTGGAATTCAGACGAGTCCCAACGAGGACGGACTAACCGCGACATTGACCAACGCTGCGCTCAAAGGTGCCGAAGAACTCGGCATCCGCTGCGACCTTGTAAATCTCAGAAAAATGAACATCCTCGCCTGCCTCGCCTGCGAAACGGGATGGGGCACATGCAGAACGGATGGCACTTGCCAGATAAGCGATGACTTCGCTCAGGTAAGAGGGTTGATGGAAAACTGTCAGGGCATCGTTTTTGCAACGCCGGTCTACTTCGGCGACTTGAGCGAGGTGGCAAAGTCGTTTTTGGACAGACTCCGCCGCTGTGAGATCAACTTCCGAAGCGAATCCCGCATCCGCGGGGCACTCGCCATAGGTATCGCGGCAGCAGGGGGGTCAGGCGCGGGGGTTAACCACGCGCTGCGAAATCTCGAACGCTATCTGAAGTCCTTACAGGTGAATATCGCCGATCTCTTCGCCGTCACCCAGAGGAACAAAGCTCGCCAGCAGGAACTCCTCACATGGGCTGGGAGATCGCTTGCAGAAAGCATCCTCCGCCGAACGCGGTGAGCTTTCGCTCGATGGCAACTCCGCCCTCCCCAATTGTAAACTCGTTCCCGCGCTCACCGCGCACAGCCCGGCAAGTTTCGCCATGCAGTATTGACACTATTAGCGCCTGGCTGGGATAATATCATCAGGTAGCCTGGCTTGTCCGGAGCATTCCCGAATGTACCCCTTTTACTTCGGCCCAACTTTCCTAATCCTCCTACCTGGGATAATCCTGGGCGCCTATGCGCAGTACAAGGTCAGCTCAACTTTCGCCCGCTACTCGCGGGTCAAGTCGGCGCGAGGCGTCTCCGGCGGACAAGCTGCCAGGGAGATAGTGCGTCGCGCGGGCATTCCGGGCATCGAAATCGAACCAATAGGCGGAACTCTCACCGACCACTATGATCCCAGGAGCAGAAAACTGCGCCTCTCCCGCGGCGTATTCTACAGCGATTCGCTTGCCGCCCTCGGGGTGGCGGCCCACGAAGCCGGTCACGCCCTGCAACATGCGCAGCAGTACGCACCCCTGATGTTCCGCAACGCCATCGCGCCCGCTGTCGGCTTCGCAAGCCGTGCCTGGGCATTTGTTTTCTTTGCCGGCCTCTTGCTCTCCTTTACGAGATCCTTCGGCCAAGTTGGAGTGGTTCTGGCGCACGTAGGAGTGGTCGTTTTCGCAGCGGTTTTCATCTTCATGCTGGTCACCCTCCCCGTGGAACTCAACGCCAGCAGGCGCGCTGTGGCCCTCCTCACCGAATACGGGTTGATAACACGAGCGGAGGAAGTACCCG
>CAZUUK010000003.1:26320-49833 GCA_964622675.1 uncultured Planctomycetota bacterium
TACCTATGTCGCCGGCCTGGTGATGGCACTGCTTCAGCTTGTGCGCTGGCTGCTCATCTTGGGCTTGCTCGGCGGCCGTGGCAGCTCTGACTGAAGCGGGCCAGGCGGATTCTTCAAAAGCTGCCTGATCGCCCTCTCAACTTCCGGCAATTCAACGTCGGTATCCCTACAGGGACCGTGCGGGCGAAGGTTGATTATTCCCATCACACGCTTCGGGAAGATGGCCTGGATGCCCTGACGCAGTTCCCTCTCGCAGGCAATCGCCACAATGGCCCTCACCCGCTTGACCCTGGCTCTTTCCAGAGCGAGTTCCCCACCCGTTGCTACGGCAGCCTCGATGCCATAATGCTCCACCATCTCAAGAATCGATTTCACCTTGCATCGGCCGCAGCGCCTGCAGTTGGAAAGGGCACTAGTTATCTTGGCGTCGCACAAAGAGTTCTGAAGGCAAACGGGGAAAAGAAGAAGCAGCTCCTCCCTGGATACCTTCCCCCGCCTCAGGCCTGAGAAAAAGTTATTCAGAGAAACGAAAGCTCTGCTGAAGCGGGCCAAATCTGTCCCCTTCCGCGACCCGGTGTCCGCGCACAAATTCCGAAGCCGTCATAGCACGTCCCCCGGCCGGTTTCAACCTATTAATGCTCACGGCTTCCTCCCCCGCCGCGACCAGAATCCGTTTCTTATCCGCCATTATGACCTCTCCCGGACCTCCCACCCCTCCTCGTGCAGGTTCGGCAACCTGCACCTCCAGCATAGTAACCCTTAGCGGCTCCTTTCCCTCCCTTCGCAGAAACGTGTAGGCCGAAGGCCATGGAGTCATCGCCCTTATATGATTGCAGATATTCCACGCGGCATGGGTCCACTCGATCTCGCCGTCCTCCTTCGTCAACGCCGGCGCATATGAGGACCGAGAGTCGTCCTGAGGTTTTTCCGAAGCGACTCCCTTCTCAATCCTTTCCACCACTTCAAGGATGACCTCCGCGGCCACCCTAGCCAGCCGTTCCGCAAGTTCTCCCGCCGTCTCGTCCGGCGCTATTGAGGTCGCTCGCTGGCCCAGAATAGGACCAACATCAACCGGACGAGCCATCCGAATGACCGAAATCCCCGTCTCCTTGTCGCCATTGAGAATCGCCCACGGTATTGGTGCCGGCCCCCGGTAACGCGGCAGCAGAGAAGCGTGCGCGTTTATGCAGCCCATCGAAGGAAGTCCCAGAAGCTTGGGTCTGAAAATATGGCTGTAGGCAACCACGACAAAAAGCTCCGGCTTCAGCTCCGCCAACTGCCGCACGGACTCCTCGTCGTGCGGGTTCTCCGGCTGGAGAACTGCCACATTGTTCTCTAACGCAGAAACTTTCACGGGGGGCGGGCTCACACTCCTGCCACGACCGGCAGGCCGGTCAGGTTGCGTCACCGCGGCCAACGGCCGATGCTCGCTTCCCGCCAGGGCCTCCAGAGTAGGGACCGCAAAGGATGGAACCCCGAAGAATACCGTTCTCAAGCACGGCTCCTTCCGCCTCGAATCAGCCCTTCTTGCGTATCTCCCGGAGCCACGGACCCGCCGCAACGCGGCTGGCCGGCGTCAATCTGTCAACCAGAAGTGTACCTTCAAGATGATCCACCTCATGTTGCATTGCACGCGCCAGCAGCTCCCCTCCCTCCACCTCCACATCCTTCCCCTCCAGATCAATTCCCTTGATGCCAACCCTCTCGGCTCGCATAACCTTCCCGATCAGTCCGGGGAAGCTCAGGCAGCCTTCCTCACCCACAATCTCTCCCTCGGAGAAGACTATCACGGGATTCACCACCACCAAATTGCCCCTCTCCTTCCCCAGGTCAACCACTATCAGGCGAATCGACCTTCCAACCTGCGGGGCCGCCAGCCCTGCTCCCCTCGAGCGCCGCATGAGATCCGCCATCTCAGCGGCGAACTTGACTACCTCGCCATTTAGCTCCCGTACCTCCTCTGCCTTCCACCGCAGAATCGGATCCGGATAGTAGATCAATCCCATCGGGATCTCCTATCTCGCACAGCCGAATGGCCCTCACCGGCGTGCCGTTCTTCCAGTTCAATTATACCACCGCGCAAACGCTCCAGAAAGGTTCGTGATGCCCCTCAAGTTGACAGCGTTGTTCAACAAGGTTAGACTTTCCCGCTGCTGACACACACTCCATCAGTCAACGCTTGAGAGTTCCTGATGCAAGCAATCGAGCCATTCTCCGAAATCCTCAGCTACCGCGAACTCCTCTGGACTCTCACCGTCAAGGAGATAAAGGTCCGCTACAAACAGGCCGTCCTGGGCGTCGCCTGGGCCATGTTCACTCCGGTCGCTTTCATGCTCATTTTCACGTTCGTCTTCAATCGTGTCGCGAGGATAGACACCGGGGATATCCCGTATGCCATCTTCGCCTATTGTGGACTGCTCCCCTGGACTTTCTTCGCCGCATCGCTTTCGGCAGCCACTCAGAGCCTGGTAAAGCACCACACCCTGGTCTCGAAGGTTTACTTTCCGAGAGAGGTCTTCCCACTCGCCGCCGTCTTCGCAAGTCTCGTGGACTTCCTTATCGGCTCCGTCATCCTCGTCGGCCTGATGGTGTATTACAGAGGCGAAGTAAACGTAGGGCCAACGGCCTGGCTCCTTCCCGCGATACTCTTGGCACAAATACTCTTCACCATAGGTGTTGGCTCGCTGCTGGCTATGGGAAACCTATTCTATCGAGACGTAAAGTACATCTTCGAGGTCGTGATCGTCCTCTGGATGTTCTCCACCGCCGTGGTTTATCCGATCGAGGTGAAATCCCCTGCCCTGAGCAAATTACTTTCCCTTAATCCCATGACGCCGATCATAAACTCGTACCGTGATATCCTCCTCAAGGGCAGTTGGCCAAACTGGGGCGAGCTGGGAATCGCCAGCGCCGTCGCCCTCGCAGCCTTCTTCGTCGGCATCTTCTGGTTCCACAGTTCCGAACACCTCTTCGCCGAGAGCATCTAGATGAACGATGCCCTCCCCTCGCGGAAACACCCAGAAGTCCTGGCGGCAATCCTCACCTGCCGCTCAGGCGACATGGTTCGAGACTCGCTCGACTCGCTCGCCAACTCCGGCTGCCCCAACCTTCGATGCCTCATAGTCGCAAACGGTGTCGCAGCAACTGTCCCAGGCACCTTCCCTAACTCGGTGGAAATCCTCCACTCGAAGCGCAACCTTGGTTGCGCCGGCGGCAGGAACCTCGCCATGGCCCACTTCCTTCGATCAGACGCAGATTTCTTCCTCTCTCTGGACGACGACGCAGAACTCTTGCCCGGGGCGCTCGGTAAGATGATAGACTGCGCTCTCAGCGACGAGGCCATTGGGATCGTGGGCGGGCTCGTGAAAAACACGCCTACCGGAAAGCTCTGGTTCGATGGCGGCGGGGTTCTGGACTGGGCAAGGGGAACATTCACCAAACCCGCCTTCGAAAGCGCCCCTTTCGAACTCGATTCCGTTCCCGGCGCCTGCTTTCTGGCAAGGCGGGCCGCTGTCCAAGCTGTGCCCTCTCTTGACGAAAGATATTGGATCTACTTCGAGGACACGGACTGGTGCGTTAGGGTCAAGAAAGCAGGGTTCCGGGTCGTCTGCCTTCCCGAAGTAGTGGCTCTTCACACTCCCAGCTCCTCCTACGGCATGGAGGCCCCCGCCAAGTACTACTATCGTGCAAGAAACAGAATTCGCTTCTTCCGCATCCACGCACCCCAAAGACTTCCCGGGATGCTTCTTCACACGATATTCGAATGGATTACCGATTTGGGCCCGACTCTGGTGCTGAATCGCCAGTGGAAGCAGCTCCGCGCCGCAGCCCTCGGTGTCCTTCACGGCCTGATCGGGATCGCCGGCGAGTACAGCCAAAAAGGGTGAGCTTGAATGGTTAGCAGGTTCAACGTTCTTTCAAGAGGAGCTGGCCTGCTCGGCCGCCTGGGAAGGGCTGTCCGCTTCCGCACGAAATCCGCACTTGGGAAAAAGGCAATCCTACTCTGCGACGGCAGATGGAGGCTTGGTGACGAAATAATGCTCATTCCGGTGTACCATGCTCTCAAACTTCGTTACCCAAACTCCACCCTTAAGGTCCTCTGCAACTACCCTGAACTCCTCGAATCGCGCCCGGACGTGGACGAAGTCAATCCCGAATCAAAATCCTGCGACCTTTTCCTCTTCCTCCACGAAGCCGGCCCTGCCATGAACCGCTATGACTGGTACGAGAAGAAGCTCCGCACTCCCATACACAATAGAGTGCCTCTGATGCACGTCGAAGGCGTTTGGAAGGCCGGCGGCAATTTCGCAGCCGTTTCCGCCGAGGCCGGATGGCAGGCAAAGAAGTGGCCCGAAGGGTCCCTCGCCGAGGCGTGCAGGCGCATTCAGGAAGAAGCCCGACTGGATATCGTGGAACTCGGGTTGCGCGACCAAATCGGCCTCGGCCTCAGCATGGTAGGCAAAACGTCCGTCGCCGAGACGGCCCGGATCCTCAAAGCGGCGAGGCTCTTCATCGGAATGGACAGCGGGCTCCTCCACCTGGCCCTCGCCGTGGGAACCCCGTGCGTCGCGCTTTTCGGCCCGACCATACCCCGGTTATACTTCGACGAATCGCAGCCGCTGAAAGCAGTCGTCTCAAACGCTCCGTGCGCCGGATGCTGGAACACTGAAAAGATGAAGCAGCCCGGCGTTTGCCCAAAGGGCGAACCTGACTGCATGGCCGCAATCACCGTTGACCAACTCGTCGAGGCGGCTCAGGAAATCCTTTCCGAGACTGAGAAAAAAATGGTGGACGAATGAGCGCGAGGAATTGCGGCACGAGGCTCCTTTGTCTGGCCAGCGACCCCTTGGAGGCGTACGCGGCTAAAGGGACTCTCCACCCTGAACTGGCGCGAATGAATCCCCTGGGGTGCTTTCGACGCTTATACGTCTCCTATCAGGCTGACCGGTCCGAGGTAAGGAAAATCGGCCGCGGCATCGTCGCTTTGAAAAGCGGGAAGGTTCTTCGCGGGAAGAGCCTCCTCGGCAAAGCTTTCGCCTTTCCGTTCAACTTCTTTCGGCAATTCGCAGCAAACTTGTGCATAATCAGGCGCGCCCGAATCGACGTTATCCGCTCCTACAGCCCTTACCTCCAGGGGATGATGGGCGTACTTCTTCAACTTGCCGCGCGGAGGCCCTGCACCGTCTCCCTTCATTCCGACTACGCCGCCTGGAGAAAGCTCGACTGCCCCACCACGTTCCACAGACTCGCCTTCGCCCTGCTCGAGAGGCTCTCCGTTCGCTTCGCCAGACGAGTCATATGCCTCAGCCGCTACCTCTCACGCTACGCGCAAAGATTGGGAGCCCCCGCCAGCCGGGTGCGCCTCCTTCCTAATGGAGTCGACGTGAGCCGCTTCAGCGCCCCCGCCGGCCGGCGGGCTGCCCGAAAGTTTCGCCGCAGCCTCGCGCTGGAACGCAATGATCAGCTCGTCTGCCACATCGGCAGGCTCGATCCCGGCAAGAATATACACGAACTCATCCAGGCATTCCCATCCGTCACGGAAAAATTCCCCGCCGCCCGGCTCTTGCTGGTCGGCACAGGAAGGCTTGCAGAAGATATTCGAGGGAAGGTTAGCGAGCACGGACTCCAGCGCAGCGTTATCCTTACGGGGGTAGTTGACCATTCCGAAGTGCCCGCAATCCTGTCGGCTTCAACGCTCTTCGTCCTTCCGTCCCTGAACGAAGGATGTCCAAATGCTCTCCTCGAGGCATACGCCGCCGCTTTGCCGGCAATCGTTTCAAACATACCGCAGATTGAGGAGTTCGCCGGTCCGGCAATCACGTACACCCCCGGAAACGCCGATGAACTGGCAGCCGCGATCATCCGGCTTCTAAGCGACCCTGACCTGCGCAGCCGAATGGCGGCAGCCGGTCCTCAATTCGTACGCGACTTCGAGTATTCCGCCATTCGGGCCCAGGAGGTCGCAATCTACAAAGAACTTCTCTCGGAGCATGACAGGTGAACGTACTCCTGCTCGCGCAAGCGCCGAATTCGCCCAGTACGCGGTTTCGGATTCTGCCCTATCTCGAGCGGATGAAGAGCGCGCGCATCCGCTGTGTACTCTCCCCGCTTCCTTCGCCAGCCGCCCACCACCTAGCTCTCGCCAGAGCCACTTTCCACGCCAGAGAGATCCTATCGCGCGTGCGCGGTCTTTCACGCACCCGCGATTTCGACGTAGTCCTACTTCAGAAGAAGCTCGCCTCTATCCCTCTACGCGGCCTTGACCTGCTGCTCTCAGCCGCACGCGGACGCCTCCTCTACGACTTCGACGACGCGGTGTTTCTCCCCCACGAAGGGATCATGACAGGGCTCAAGGGAAAGCTGCTCCAGGCTAGGGATCAGACGAGAAAACTGATTCAAATGAGCAAGGCGGTCACTGCCGGAAACGACTATTTGGCCGGATTTGCGCGCCGCTATTGCGATAGAGTCCATCTCGTGCCGACCGCCGTTGACCCTGAAAAGCTGAAACCGCGCGCGAAGTCAGGACGTGCAATTGTCGTCGGCTGGTCCGGGAGCGCGAGCACAAACAAATACCTCAACCTGGTAGCACCTGCACTCCAACGCGCTTGGCGGAAGCATCGTTTCAAGGTCTTGGTCATGAGCAGCTCCGCCGAAGGACTCGATCTGGGCAGCGTACCTTTTGATTTCCACCCCTGGTCAGCCGAGACGGAGGCGGAGACCATTGCCCGGTTCGACATCGGCCTGGGCCCGCTTCCCCGGGACGACTGGGCGAGGGGAAAGTGCGCACTAAAGCTCCTTCAGTACATGGCCTGCGAAGTGCCTGCCGTCGCTTCGCCTGTCGGTGCGAACGCCGACGTGATCCACCACGCGCAGAATGGGCTCCTTGCCGACGGTCTCGACGAATGGGAAGAAGCCCTGAACCAACTCGTAGAAAGCCCCGCTCTGCGCAAGCAGCTCGGTAAAGCTGGCCGGGCAACCGTGATCGAGCGCTACTCGACAGACGTCGTTTGGCCTAAGTTCCTCAGAGCATTGGAAGAGGCCGCGGGATGAAGGATGCACCGCTCGTAAGCGTCGTCATTCCATCGCTTGACGGATACAGGGACGGTAACGTCCCCAAACTGATCGAAGCTCTCAAGAAGCAGACCTATCATCCGATGGAGACGATCCTGTCGAAGGGGGTGCGGCCGCAGGGGAAAGCCATAAACCATGGCGCGCAAAGGGCTTGCGGCGAGATTTTGATCATAGTTGATGACGACAGCCTGCCCGGTTCACCCGAAACCGTCGGCGCGCTTGTTCGAACAATCCTGAGCGACGCGGGGATCGGGATGGCCGGCGCTTCGCTCGTGATCCACCCCGAAAGTAACGCTTTCCAGAAAAGAGCGGCGCGCGAATTCCCCCGCTTCAACGTGCCGATAGTAACCGAACCGGTAGACAGCGACATGGTGCAGCACGGCTTCATGGCCATCCGCCGGGACCTGTTCTTCAAGGTCGGCATGGAGAACGAAAACCTCATCAGGGGACTCGATCCCGACCTCCGCGAGCGCGTGAGGAAAGCCGGATGCCGGATCGTCCTGGCGCCCGGGGCATTCTTCTTCCACCCGCTCCCCCCCAACGGCTGCCAACTCCTCACGAGTTTCTTCTGGAAGGGATACCACTCAGGCGCCGCCTCCCGGCGGCATCCCGAACTCGCCTACGAAACGAGCGAGCGGCTTCACATCCAGGGATTCACGCCGCGAAAGAGTCTCGCCTTCCGCATCGTTCGCTTCCCCCTAAGGGTGGCTCTCGCACTCGCCTCGGGGAAGTTCGTCCGGGCCGCAGCCTACGCCGCTTACGGCATCGGCGCCCTCGTCGGACTCTCCGGAATGATCGGTGAGCAAAGTTAATGAAGGTCAAGGTGACGCTCAAACGAATACTCCTCTGCCTTCTAGCGCTCATGGGCTACGCCCTATGGGCCTTCGGCGGAAAGCGCCGGCGCGGCGCCGCCGTGCTCCTTTACCACAGCCTGGCTCCGAGAAACGATCACGAGATCAACGTGACGCCGGAAGAGCTCCGCAAGCATCTGGCGTTCGTGAAGCGCCGCCATACCCTGGCAAGCGCAGCCGAAATCGTTCGCATGCTGAAAGACGGCCGCGATCTGAGCTCGTGCGTGGCAATCACGCTCGACGATGGTTACGCAAGCGTCGCCGAACATGGTCTCAAGATCATTACCGAACTCGACGTTCCGGCCACCGTTTTCATACCGGTTGGGCTGGTCGAAACCGGCGTATCGCCCGAATTTGCAGGAGAGGCCCCGGAGGGACTCGTATCGTGGGGATCGGCAACAAAGCTCGCCCGGGCAGGTCTGACGCTCGGCGTACATGGCTGGAGCCATACACGGCTCTCACGTCTGTCCGAATCGCAGCTACCCCGCGAAACGTCTCACGCCAAAGAGCTGCTCGAAAGAAGAACCGGCCGCCGGAGCGCCCTCTTCTCCTATCCATACGGAAAGCCTGCGGATTACGATGGCCGTACCGTGCGTTCAGTGATCGATGCAGGATTCGACGGCGCTTTCACAGCTCGCTACGGATTCGTGGAGAGAGGCGCCGACCCCTTTCAACTTCCCCGAATCGGTATTGAGGCCAGCGACAACCTGCTGACCATCAGGGCGAAGTTGAACGGCGCGCTCTCCATTCTCGCCCTGAAGGAATCCAAACCCGGCCGGTGGCTGGCCAGGTCGGTCAACAGACTATTAGGAATCTGAGCGATGCGCGTCATGCTTGCCACCGTTGACTTCCCTCCCCACAAGGACGGCGTAAGCACCCTCTCGCAGGCCATAACCGAATTTCTCGCCGACAACGGCTGCGGAGTGCTCGTTGTAGCGCCCAGAGCCAAAGGCGCAGCAAAGCTCGACAAGCGATCAGGCTTTCGTGTTTCCAGATTTCCCGGATATGTCCTTGGCAAGGCCCGTGCAATTCCCTTTGCACTTTGGTTCGCCCGCGCCCTCCTTCGCTTCAGGCCTCACTTCATTCTGGCGATGAATGTAGCCTATGGCGGCCTCTTATCCTACCTCATCTCTCTCCTTCTCCCGCTGAAGTACGCCTGCTTCGCTTACGGCTACGAATTCGGGAAGGCGCTTCGATGGCCTATGCTGCGCACCCTCTATCTGGCAATATACACGCGCTCAGAGGCGATTTTCGCCGTAAGTGAGTTTGTACGAACGAAGCTTGTGGAGTTCGGCGTGCCTCCTGAGCGCATCACAGTGATGTACCCGCCCGTTGATACGGCGCGATTTCCGCCCTGCGTTTCCAAGGAGGAGGCGAAAGCCCACCTCGGTCTTTCCGGCAGGAAGGTCGTTCTCACCGTGGGAAGGCTCATCGAAAGAAAAGGCCACGATGTGGCGATAAAGGCGATCGCTTCCGTCACGCAGCAAGTGGACCAGCTGACGTACCTTGTCGCCGGCACAGGGCCGAAAATGGACGAGCTTCGTCGCGTCGCTGACGAATTGGGCCTCCAAGACACCGTTCGCTTTCTCGGAGAAGCCCCCGAAGACGAACTCCCGATGCTCTATCGCTCCGCCGATGTTTTCCTCTTTCCCGCACGGGAAATCGAAGACCGCGGCGACTTCGAGGGACTCGGGATAGTCCTTCTCGAAGCAGCCGCCTCGGGCGTTCCCATAGTCGCCGGCCGCTCAGGGGGAATTCCCGAGGCGATGGTTGATGGCCGGACCGGCTTCCTCGTTGACCCTCTATCCCCTGAGGAAGCGGCGGCCAGAACCACCCGGCTCCTGCTCGACGCCGGCCTCGCCGGGAAGATGGGACAGGCGGGAGCCGCCTGGGTGCGGAAGCGATTCTCTTCAGCAGCCGCTTTAGAGCCGCTGGCTCGATTTTTGAATCTACGCCCCGGCCGCCTCAAGCTCGTCATGCTTACGCGCACCGGCAGGCCGTCCGGAGCACGCGTTGCAGAAGGCCTGATCCGCGATGGGAAGCGCGTTCTAGCCATCGTGGCCGAAAAGCGCTCAAGCCTCCTGACAGGGAACCGCGGCTTGAGCCCGGCCTGGCTCAAGCAGACCCTCCGGCGTCACGGCATCCGATTCGTCGCGGGAAGAGCGCTCGGCGCTTTCCTCTCTCGCGCCAGAGAGATTCTCTTCATCATCGCACCATTTCGGGCGAAGCGCGGCTACCTCTCACCGGAAGAACTCGCGCTGGAAGAGGGGATACGCCTTTTTCCCGTTGACGACCACAACGCCGCTCCAAGTCTCAGCCTCCTCGAAAACCTGGCTCCTGACCTCCTAGTGGTAACCAACGCCAGGATCCTTTCCAAAAAGGTCATCGAGAGAGCCCGCATCGGCGGGATCAACCTGCACCTGGGCAAGCTCCCTGAGTACGCCGGCCTCGCGAGCATATTTTGGTCGCTCCACGAAGGCCGGCGAACACTCGGAGTAACCGTCCACGCGCTCAGCCCAAAACTGGACGCAGGAAACATACTCATAGCCGACGAAATATCAGTCCGCCCGGGAGAAGCTGAGGAAGCCGTTTACACCAGAGCGCTCCGGCACGGAGTCATGCTCGTCGCTCGCACGGTGGATCTGCTCGAGTCCGGACGTGCAGTGCCCGTGAAGCAGAATGCAGAAAAACTCAGGTACCTCGGCTGGCCGACCCGAGCTGAGAGAGCTGCGCTGCGCAGAAGGCTGCGCGCTGAACGCCGCGCAAAGCGCTTCCTCACCCCGCCGAAGACCGATAGCGCCGCCTCGTAGTTCGCAAAAGCCTGCACATCATCTGTTCGTTCTGACAGCCAGCGCGCGGATAACCGTGGAAAGACCAAAAGGGGCCAGTGCCACGTCCGTCAATCTCCCGAACTGATACACCGCCTCCCACGCCAGAAGAACGTGAAGCCTGCGATCCTTCATGTCGCGCCCGGTTATCTGCGCCAAAGTTTTCGTAAGGCAGTGGGCCCCCGTGTCCGGCTCACTGCAGCTCATTTTTGCCACTTCGAATCCAGCCTTCGTCAGAAATCCCTTCAGCGTGCGCACGTCCATGTGGTGCAGGTGCCTGGGCGGGTCCCAGGCCGACCATCGTTCTCTGAAGATTCGGGCCTGAAGACTCGCCGCGTTGGGAACCGCCACAGCCACCGTCCCCGAAGGCCGGAGAACCCTGCGCACCTCCGAAAGCAGAGCCGAAGGGGACGCGGCGTGCTCCAGCACGTGCCACAGGGTAACAAGGTCAAAGAAATCCGAGGGGAAACCCGCCTCCTCCAGCTCCCCGCAGAATACCTCCGCCCCGGCCGTCTCCTTTGCATAGGAAGCCGCCTCGCGAGACGGCTCCACGCCGTAAAGCTCCCACTTCTGCTTGTCGAACAGGCCCAGGAATTCCCCTCTCATGCAGCCTACGTCAAGCACCTTCTGCTTCGGCTCGCCTGCCGCTAGAGCCCCAAGGAACTTATGCTTGCTCCGCTCGTACCGGAGCACCCGCTTGCGCCGCCGGGGCGATTCGGTTCGTTCATCGAAGAAGTACTCACGCCCATAGTATCGCCCCAGCTCTTCTCCCCCCGGCCTCGGCGAGAGATAAAGCAGTCCGCACCTCGGGCACCTGACAATCTTCCAGACCTTCCCTTCGGCGCACACAGTCAGATGCGGCGCATCTTCTTCCGACCCGCACAGGTCGCAGGCAGGCGACTCCACCCTTAACCCCTTGATAGGACCTCGTCGAATACCGATTCCAGCATCAAAGCGACACGGGGTGCCGCATAGAGACGATTCACCAGATCGCAGCCCCTTCTGCCTAGTTCCGCCGCCTCCTCCGGCTGCTCGATAGCCCGAATCGCTTGTGCCGCAAACTCATCGGCCTCGCGAGCGATCAGTATCTCTTTGCCCGGCTCCGCTTCGATCCCTGCCGCCCCGACCCCCGTCGTGAGCACCGGCGTACCCATCGCCATTGCCTCCAGCAGCTTCAGCCGCATCCCCCCTCCAGTCCTCATAGGCGCCACGAACAGACCACAGCGTGCAAAGTACTCCCTCACGTCCGGGACGAAACCGGTTTTCACAACGCCGTCGCATTCCACGGGCGGAATCCGCATATTCCCCACCAGGTAAAGCTTGGCCTCAGGCACCTCTCTCTTCACCATTGGGAAAATCTGCCTCAGTAGAAGTCCAGCAGCGTCTGTGTTCGGCCGGTGCACGCTCCCAACGAAGAGAAGCTCATGAGGGTTCCTCCGCTGGGACGCCTCCGGCATGAAGCGCTCCTCGTC
Organism: uncultured Planctomycetota bacterium; assembly: GCA_964622675.1. Lineage (GTDB taxonomy): Bacteria > Planctomycetota > DG-23 > CAZBND01 > CAZBND01 > CAZUUK01. The sequence continues at coordinate 38,543 of CAZUUK010000003.1, forward strand.
GAACGAGGCGGGGACTAAGTACACCTTCGTCTCACCAAGCCGCTCCGTTAGCCTCTCCCGCTCCTCCGGTGAAATCGCGATGACCGCATCGTAGAGCGTGTAAAGCTTTCGCTCGAAAGCGATCGCACGCCGCAGAGCGGCCCTGAGTCTCAGCCGCCGACCCCAGCCGGACGCCATTCCCAGTTCCCTCTCGACCCCGAGTGAGACCGTCTCCAGCGGGTAGAACAGAATCTTTGAACCCGTAGCCGCCTCGCGAAGCGGCAAGATCGCTCTAGACAATTCATTATATACAACAAGGACAACATCGAACGATGACACGCGCACGAATCTGCTGAGCTCGCGCCTCATCTCAGGATGATCTTGCGCCAGCACCCAACGAGGTTCAGGAGAAAGGTGCGCAGCAATTCTCGACGACACCGCTCGCACTATCCTGCTCGCGCCCTCACCCTTAAGCGGCGGCAACTTGCAGAATCCGCCCAGCCGATGCCATACCGGATGAGACTTGAGCTCACCTTCCTCCTCCGCAGACGCAGGCGCCGCCAGATGCACCTCGTGCCTCCGCGATAGCTCCTTCACCAGATTGTAGTCCGCATGGCGGCCGCCAACCGTGTTCGGAAGAGGAAGATAAGCTGTAACGTAGGCTATTCTCACGAGACTCCTGCTTCACCAACTGCGATCGCTTGCCCGGCATCCCCCGCAGGCCATATCCACTCCAGGACCGGCATCAACGGCCGCCGCTCGACTCAGATACGAACGCGGAGCCGGCCACCCCCAGCCCCACCTGACAAAGCGCCCTCCCAAAGTGCGCGACCATACGTCTTGCTCGTGCAGAGGTTCCGGTTACGGCACAAAATCCACTCGCGGCTTGGCAGAACTTCGGACTTGCTTTCGCATCCCTTCCACATCGAACTGCCGCAGATAAGCCTCAATGTCTACCCAAACCTCGTGGAAGCCGAACTGACGCATTTCCTCAGCCGCTTTCTCCATATCCCAGCCATCAACGTACATCCGGTAAACCGCAACCATCCCCCCCGTCCTATCCACTCCTTCTGCGCAGTGGACGAAGACCGACTGCGACCTCGGATCAGTCGCAACGCTCAGAAACTCCACCACGTCCTCGTCTTCCATATGCCACGGCTTGAACGAGATATGGATATAGTTCAGCCCAACTCCTCGCAGTAGCTCCCGGTCGGAATGAATCGAGCGCAGGTTAACCACCGTCTTTACACCCATCTCTTTCAGCTTGCGAAAACCCTCCCAGGTCGGTTGCCCCCCTCGATACAGCACATCCGAAACCCTGGCGAAGCCCGGAACGCCGCTGACGCTCTCTTCAGCAGCAACCGGCCTGAAATCCCCGACGGTTTCCTGTCTCGACGGCGTCGCCTCCCGTGCGTCTTTGCAGGAAAACGACAGAGACAATGCAGCAACCAGAGTCAGAGCAATCACAGCCAAGACCGGTCGAGACTCCAAACGGCCCCCCTCACCAAGCCTGGCGCGTGGCTCTTCTCCCGCCCCCAACTTCCGTCAGTCGAGAGGCTACGGTGTTCCTGGCTCCTGCGGCGGGAGATGCTTTAGATCTTCCGCGCGGTGCCGGATTATCTCCCCCTTCGCCATATACACCACGTCCTCAGCCACGTTTGTAGCCAGGTCCGCGATTCTTTCCAGGTGCCGCGCCGCAGACATCAAATGAACGTACTGCCAAACGTGTATCGGCGCGCGAATAATGTCGTTCTGCGCCTCGATAAACATCTCTCGCGTCAGCGTATCCACCTCGTCGTCGAGGGAGCATACCTTCCGCGCCTTCCCCGAATCACCGTTCATCAGGGCATCTATGCTCATTCGCACCATTCCCTGCACCTTCTCGGTCATGCCCGGGAAGTCAAGAGGAATCGAGACTCGCGGGTGCGTCGCAAGATACTGCGCTCTCTCCGCTATGTTCACCGCCAGATCCCCCATACGCTCCAGCTCGTTGTTCACCTTGAGCATCGCTATCACTAGTCTCAGCTCCTCTGCCGTCGGCCGGTGCGCCTCGAGGATTCTCAGGCACTCCTCCTCAATCGCGACTTCCGCGTCGTCGATTCCCACGTCGTTATCGATCACCCTCTGCGCCAGCCCCTCATTCCGTCTCATTAGTGCGTCAATTGACCGAGAGATGTTTTCCTGCACCACAGATGCGATCTCAAGGATTCGTTTCTTCAACCCTTCAATATCTTGTTTAAGCTCTCCATTCATAAACGCTCTCCTTCCAGAGCTGCTTCTATCCTCTATCTCCTCTAAGCATCTTCCCGCCGCTCAAGATTCTACAGAGGTTCACTCACCGGCGCAAGAAGACTCAGCCCCATTCCGCCGCAGGTGTCCGTACAATCTGAGAGAAAAATCCGCCTCGTTGAAGCCAATTGCAGAAATCTTCGCGCCGACCCTGCTGAACCCCGCTAGCTCTTCCCCATCACCACCCAATAAAACAGATTTGTCCTCGCGGCCCGCCGCCACCGGAAGGCACTAACGGCCCCTGAGCCAGCTAACGGCATACCTCAATTCGACTCGCCCAAGGGCAGTAGCTCTGCCCGAAACCAGGCGAACTCTTCTGCCAAAAAGCTGACCTGCCCCCTACTTCGGTCCTCCGTCTTCGTCAGGTGCGACGCACGCGGCGAGGAGAGAGGTCGTCGGAGGGGTGGAGGGCGCTGGCCACATTCGCCGCCGTACCGCGGTCCTCGGCGGACGCCACTGGAAGGACGCGGCAATCCGCGGTCCGGCGCCCCGCAGGGGCCTCGCCGAGCTCACGTCAAGCCCGGAGGAGGGCGCCCCAGGCAGCACCCTAGGACTCCCTTTGCTCTTTCTTCAGTAACGCCCGGCCGACGAAACCGATTTATAGGGGCCGCGCTTGCCCACCTTCAATGTGAAAGGCTTGCCCGGCTCGCCTTTCCACCTTCGCTGTGGGACCACCCACACTCTTCCCCCAAAACTGGGGATAACCCAGGCCAGAAAGGCGTTGACACGCGCGCGCAGGCAATGTAGTATTTAAGTGAGAGCTAAATTTATTGACCGGCCCATCGCCCAGAGACGACTGTATCCATGGAACCAAGCCTCGCAGACGACTTCAAACTCCTGTCAGTAGAAGCAAGGCTGCGCATACTTCGCGCGCTGCGCCGGTCTTCTTCACTCTGCGTTAAAGCGCTCGCCAGCCGCATAGAACTTCCCATAACCCCTTCCGCCCTTTCCCAGCACCTGCGGCTCCTCAAAGCCGCCGGCTGGGTCACCGCCCGGAAAAAGGGCTACTGGGTCCATTACTCGCTCAATCCGGAAAAGTTCAAAGAGTTCAAACAGCGCGCTGCCGAGTTCCTCCGGCAGCCGCGCAAGTCAGAATCCAAATGCCCATGAGAAAAGGAGGTGAAAACGATGCCCGACGAAGAGGCCAAGTGCCAGCATCCGGAAAACCTGAAGGGTGACCCAAAGGACTGCTCCCCTGAGCAAATCCGGGAATGCCACGGCGACGTCAAGGAGCATCCCTGCGTGAAAAACGATAAAGAGTAGAAAGCTGCCGGTCGGCCGAGTCACCGCCGTAGCGCCCATAGATGCCCCTGCGGTAGAAGTACCTCTTCCCCGGCTGTCCGCCTAAAGGGCTCCTTGTTTTCCCGCTACTTGTCAGCCAGGCCAGAACTGCACTTTTTCGGGACCAAACCCCCTGTCAGACGCAAGCTCGTGCCGTTGACCGTGAGGCCGGGCAGGGGTAAAATAGATGGTTGGTCCCGGCACTTAGAGGATAACCTCTCCACGAGAAAGGAGTTACCACCCACATGCCTGAAAGACAAGTTCGCTTTGCTGTCGTCGGACTGGGCGCTGGAAGAGGATGCGCCCGCAGAATATCGGAACATCCCCGAGCGGAGCTCGTCGCGGTAGCTGACATAAACGAAGAGCGCGCGCGCCTGGGAGAAAAGTTCGGCGTAGACTGGTACACGGACTACGAGAAAATCCTCGAGCGCGACGACGTGGACGTGGTTTACTTCATGACCCCCAACGGCCTCCACGCCGAGCACGGAATAAAGGCCGCTCGCGCCGGAAAACACGTGATGATCACCAAGCCCATCACCGTCAGCGTCGAACAGGCCGATGAACTAATCGCAGAATGTGACAAGGCCGGAGTCAAGCTCCTTGGGCAGTACTCCAACAGGTACAACCTCTACGCCCAAAAGGTCAAGCGAGCTATGGAGAACAAAAGGTTCGGCGACCTCATCCTCGCCAACCAGAGTCTCAAGTACTTCCGCCCCCAGAGATACTATGACGGCTGGCATGGATCCTGGAAGCTTGGCGGTGGCAGCACCCTCACCATCCCGATTCACTCCATTGACCTCCTCCAGTGGTGGGTGGGGCCGGTAGATACCGTCTACGGCCGTATGTGGACCTATGATAGAGATATGGAAGCCGAGAACCTCACCCTTTCCATCCTCACCTTCAAGAACGGCGCCGTCGGCAACATAGTCGCAACAACCACATTCCCCATAAACGGCCCCCTCAGAACCGAAATACACGGAACTAAAGGAGCCCTCATATACAACGTGCGCCCCAGTGAAAGACTCGGGACAACAACGGGCGAGAAAACCCGGCCCAGCCCGATAGAACTGTGGGTCGGCGATGAGGAGCCTGACCCAGACCCCGATGAACTCCCCAAAAGCGCCGAAGAAGATATGATCGATTGGATCCTCCACGACAAACAGCCCATGACCGACGGGCGCGAAGCCAGAAAAACCGTCGAGGTCATATGCGCTATATACGACTCAGCCAGAACCGGTAAGGTCGTAAAGCTAACCCAGAAATAGGAGACAGCCAGATGAAGAAGGGCAACAAGATCAACCGTCGAGAATTCGTCGCGAAAATGGCTCGTGGAGCTGCGGCCGCAGGAATCTCCCTGTCCGCTACCAGCGCCTTCCCCGCGGAGCCCTCCGCCGCTACACAGAAGGCCATCCACTACAGGAAGCTCGGCCGCACCGGCTTTGCGGTCTCAGTCGTTAGCTTCGGTGCAATGACCACCAGCGACCCCGCCGTCATTCGCCGCGGCGTTGACCTCGGCATAAACTACATCGACACCGCCAGAGCTTACATGAGAGGCGAGAACGAGAAGCTCGTCGCTCAAGCCGTCAAGGGCATTCCCAGGGACAAGCTCTACATCGCCACGAAGATACCATCCCGCAGGCGCAGGGACGTCATCCCGAAGTCAGAGATGCTCAAACTGGCCGAGGAGAGCCTCGCCGCTTTGAACACCGATTACGTTGACGTGCTTTTGCTTCACAACCAAACCCAAGCGGAAGAGGTGACTAATGCGGAGGCCATCGAAGTTCTTACCCAACTCAAGAAGGAAGGGAAAGTCCGCTTCACGGGCGTCTCCACTCACGCAAACGTCGCTGTCGTCGCCGATGCCGCTGTCAAGACCGGCTTCTTCGACGTCATCCTCGCCAAGATGAACTTCAAAAGCGACAAGGCAGACCTAGACGCACTGGAGCGCGCCGAAAAGGCCGGTCTGGGCATCGTAGCGATGAAAACCCAGGCTGGCGGATACAAAACCGAAGAAATGGGCGGCTTCACGCCCCACCAGGCAGCGCTCAAGTGGGTGCTCCAGCACAAGTTCGTCGCAAACACCATCCCCGGAATGACTACCATCCAGCAGGTTGAAGAAAACTTCACCGTAGCCAAGAGCCCCGAGCTCTCCCTGCGCGACAAGGCTGCTCTCAAATCCTACGGCAACAGCATAGATAGACTCTACTGCAGGCTCTGCGGCAGATGTGAGGGCGACTGCCCGAACGGCGTTCCCGTCGCCGAAGTAAACCGCTGTGTCATGTACGGCGAAGCATACGGCGACGAAGGCCTCGCCCGCCGGGAACTCGCCGCGCTCGGCCCGTTGCCTTGCGCCGACTGCTCACGATGCGTGGTCGAATGCCGAAACCGGGTTGACGTAAAAGCAAAAATCCAAAAGGCGCTGGCCATCCTCGCGTGATCGCCGAGCACGTGTGCCAAAAGAGCCGGACGGCATAGATGACCTCCCGAGAACGCGTAAGAAAAGCGCTCAATCACGAAGAGCCGGATCGCGTGCCCATTGACCTGGGCTCTAGCATGGTCACGGGCATTTCGGTCTTTGCCTACGTCGATCTCGTGCGTGAGCTCGGCCTCGAACTCGGCCTTCCGAAGATCGTCGATCTCTTTCAAATGCTCGCCGAGGTCGAAGAACCCGTTCGCCAGGCGCTGCACTGCGACGTCGTCATGCTACCCAGGTTTCGCAACGCCTACGGATTCATGAACACCCGCTGGAAAGAATGGTCCCCTCGCGACGGCATTCGGATGCTCGTCCCCGGCGACTTCAATCCCCGTCGAAATGAAAGGGGTGACTGGCTGATCTTCCTCGAAGGTGCGCACCGTCCCCGCGCCATCATGCCCCGCGACGGGTTCTACTTCGACAATCCAATTCCAAACATTGCCCTACCCGATGCTCTTACCCTGGTCCCCATCGAGACCCTGAAAAAGCAATTCGCCCGCTACCCCGACGAGGTGCTCGATCACCTTTCCGCCTCCGCCCGGCAGCTTTACGAGGGAACTGACTACGCCCTAATCGGCTCAGCCGCAGGCGATCTCGGCATGGTAGGCGGCTTCCGTGAATGGTTCTACCTCATTGCGGCAGAGCCACAGTATCTCTACGACTACTACGCAGCCGCGGCCGAAAACGCCGTGAAAAACCTCGCCCTGTTCTACCAGGCCGTCGGCGACACACTGGAGGCGGTCGCCATATCGCTCACCGACTACGGAACCCAGAGGGCCGAGTTCTTCCGACCCGAGGCCTTCGAGGAAATATTTGCCCCTCATTACAGGACCATCAACGACTGGGTTCATCGCCACACTCGCATGAAAACCTTCTATCACTCCTGCGGCTCGATATACAACATCCTTCCGGCAATGGTCGAAATGGGTGCGGATATACTTAACCCCGTCCAGTGTTCCGCCGCCAACATGGATCCCGTGCGTCTCAAGCGCGAGTTCGGCGAGAAACTTGTCTTCTGGGGTGGCGGCGTCGACACGCAAAGTACCCTCCCCTTCGGCTCCGAAGATGAAGTACGCGCCGAGGTCGCTGATAGGATCCGCACGTTCGGCTCCGGCGGCGGCTTCGTCTTCAACCCCGTCCACAACATCCAGGCCGTACCCCCGCGCAACATAATTGCAGCCTTCGAAACCGCCGCCCAAGTGGGACGCTACCCTATCGCCCGGAAAACCCCAGCATGACTCTCGATAACGAAACCACTCGCAGAGATCTCACCGCAGAGCCTCCCGCCGATGCGGGAAACGGCACCGTCGTCCTCAAACTCCGTCACTCAGCAAGCAAGGATGCGCTCCGGAGGAAAAACTATGAGCACTGACAGGCCTAACGTAATCTTCATCATCACCGACCAGCAGCACTACAAGACCCTCGGCATAACCGGAACCCCCGTCGTACGCACGCCCCACATCGATGCCCTCGGCAGAGAGGGGGTCTTCTTCCACCAGGCTTTCACCCCCACCCCCCTGTGCGTCCCCTCCAGGACTTGCTACTTCACCGGCAGGTACCCCCACTCCAACCGCAGCGACACCAACTTTATTTTCATGATTGACGGCGAGCCGGATTTCACGCAGACTCTCCATGACGCCGGCTACGTTACATCTCTTTGTGGCAAGAATCACTGCTATCGCCCGAATCAACTGGAGGAACGATTCGACCACCTCGCCGAATACAGCCACGGCGGCGCCAAGAATCCCAAACCCGGCACCCCCGACTACGAAGTAGCCAAATTCCGCGCCGGAAAGATGTACGAGCTTATGCTCCAAGACCCATTCCCCCCCGAACAGTGCCCCACCACCCGCACCACCGACCACGCAGTAGAATTCGTTGACAAAAACAAAGACAAACCCTTCTTCCTTTGGCTATCCTACGCGGACCCACATCCACCCTATATGGTCGCGGAACCGTACGCCAGCATGTACGACCCGAAGGACATTCCCGAACCGCCTTACCGCGAAGGCGAGTTTGACAACAAGCCCTTCCGTCAGCGCTACGTAAGGCGTTTCCAAACCTACGAAGATTACTTCAAAGAGTACGGAGCCGACGGCGTCAAGAAGCTCAGAGCCGTCTATTACGGGATGATGACTTTCATAGACGATCAGGTAGGCCGCCTGCTCAAGCGCCTTGAAGAACTCGGCTTGCGCCGTAACACCATCATAGTTTTTGGAACCGACCACGGCGACTACACCGGCGACCACAGGCTTATCCGAAAGAGCCCGACTCTCTACGACTCAATCATGCACATACCTCTTCTCTTCAACTGGCCCGGGAGAATCCGCCCGCGCCAGGCACGACAAACCATGATCAGCGTGGTAGACTTCGCCCCCACTGTGCTCGATCTATTGGGGCTGGAAATCCCTGAACCGATGCAGGGAATAAGCGCCGCTCCGTTCCTCCTTGGGAACGCCGACGGAGTCCGTCAAGAAATATTCGGGGAGTACGGAACCCCTGGCGAACCCTTTTCCACGGTCAATGAATCGGAGTTCGCAAAACTCAAAGCCCAACGCACCGGGCACCTATCCCCTCCGGCAATGCAAGGTAGATTCAAGGGCGTCAGAACGCTTAAGTGGAAGTACATCCACTACACCAACGACGAGGGCGAACTGTACGACGTGGAAAAGGACCCTGACGAACTCACCAACCTCTTCTACGAAAAAGACCACGCCTCTCTCATCGAGCAAATGAAGGGCAGGATTCTCAATTGGCTCGTTTCAACCGAGCGGCAGATGGTCCCGCCGAGACCCGGGCGTTGAAAGGACAACCGTCACGGCAAGCCTGACCGAAGGCGGCAGCTTTCCTTACGCTTGATTCAGCGCACGCTGTGAGGAACACGTGACCATGCGCACACTTCCTGTCGAATTCTACCTCCGCGACACAATCGCCGCCGCCCGCGGACTCATCGGCTGCGTGCTCAACCGCAAAACCCCCAACGGGACCCTATCCGGCAGGATCGTCGAAACCGAAGCGTACATCAGCGGCGACCCCGCAAATCACGCCTTTCGCGGCATGAAAAATCGCAACAAAACCATGTTCGGCCCTCCCGCTCATGCCTACGTCTATTCCATCCATCGCTGGCACTGTCTGAACCTCGTCACACAGCCCGAGGGCTTGGCCGAAGCCGTACTAATCCGCGCCATCGTTCCGCTCGAAGGGCTTGACATGATGATGCGAAATCGCCGCTCAGACAGTATATACCGACTTACCAGCGGACCAGGCCGCCTCTGCGACGCCTTTGACATAGACACGAAGCTTGACGGCGCTGATCTGACCACGGGAGAGCTCACCGTTCTCCGCGGCAGACCCATCGGCAAGATCGTCTCTTCCACTAGGATCGGAGTTACCGGCGGCGAAGAGTTGATGCTTCGCTTTTTCGAGGAAGCATCGCCATTCGTCTCACGTGCGAGGACCCGCTCATGAACGTCTGGGAAAACTACCCGTTCCGCGGAGCTGCCGCTGTACTCTTCGATTTCGGCACGACTACCAAGGCCGCGCTGCGCGAGATCAACTCCATAACTGACACCGATCTTGTCCGTGAGCGGCTCGGCGTGAAAATCCTCCATCGGGACCTCCACGACATCCTCCTAGCGCGGTCTCAGCAGGGTCCCAGTGTGGAGAAGATCGCTCAGAATTGGAAATCCGAGGCTCGCAAGATTGAAAACGTTCGCCCGCAAACCCTCCGCATGTCAGCCTCTATCTTCCTCGGCCTCCGCAGCGTTATCGAGAAAGAAAATGCAAAGGCCATGGCCATCAACTGCCTCAAGCTGCCCCGCTTCGGGCTCTGTCATCCGTGTCTTGCTATGTTCGAACTGTTTCGCACCGCCATAATTCCCGCCTGCGAAGCCGACCTGAACGCCATGCTCTCCATGATGCTCCTAACGCATCTCGCAGAGAAGCCCAGCTTCATGGGAAACGTCTTCGAGGGCGATTCAGCCACGATAGAAATAGATCACTGCGTCGCCCCGACCGGAATGCTCGACGACCTAACCGGCTACGAGCTAGCCGACCACCACGGCAACCCTTCCTCGGCAACCGCCGCCGTGGATCTGCCGAAATCCTCCCCCGCTACTATCGCCCGCATCTCCCCCGACCTGAGCCAGGTCCACTTCGCCATAGGCGAGGTCGTTTCCTCACATCATCAGGGACACTGTCGAAACACCGTCGTCATCCATCTCAACAACGTTCAGAACTTCATCCGAAACAAACTTCGCCGCCACTACTCGGTCGTCTGCGCGGACCTGAGACACGAACTCCAGGTCTGGGCCAGAGCGGAAAAGATCCAACTCGTCGAGGACACGCAATAGCGCTGCTCTAAAGGAGAAAGCATGAACCTCGTCCTCATCTCGCTGGACACGTGCAGAGCCGACCACCTCGGCTGCTACGGCTACCCGAAGATGACGAGCCCCAACCTGGACGAAATAGCTACTCAAGGCACCCGCTTCCAATGGTGCTTCAGCGCGTCAAACTGCACGCAGCCCGGCTACACCACCATCTTCTCCGGCGTTCATCCCCTCGGCCACCGGGTCGTAATCCACGGCGGTAAAGTCCCACCGAAAGAAGGCATAGTCTTCCTTGCCGAGATCCTCAAGGCGAAGGGTTACAAAAACGCCTCCGTGTCGAGCCTGGTGGACATGCCCCCCTTCGACGACCAGGGCCGCAACTGGGCCCAGAAGGGCTACGACGTCTGGAAATTCAAAGGCATCGAGAAGTACGAACAGCTCCAGCGCGGCATGAAAGCTTCCGCTGAAAGGGTCCTCGAGCAGGCATTCGACTATCTCGACCAAATCTGCCGCGACAAATTCTTCCTCTTCGTCCACTTCTGGGACCCGCACACCATCTACACTCCCCCCGAGAAATACGACATCTTCTACGACGGAGACGACCCCCGCGCCCCCGGCAACACGAGCCTTCGCGCGGTCATGAAAACCGCCTGGGGGCGCCACTTCATGTCGAATTGGAAGGACGTTGACCCACGCTATGACGGCCTCACCGACGCAAAACGCATCACGTCCCTTTACGACGGCGAGATATACCACGTGGACGACCACGTCCGAATGCTCATGGATCGCCTCCAAGAGCGCGGCGTCGCGGACGATACCCTCGTCGTCATCACCGCCGACCACGGTGAGACCCTCCACGAAACCAACAATCTCTGGCGCGGCCAGACCGGCCACTTCGGTCACTTCGGTCTCACCGACCCCAACATCCACGTCCCCCTCAT